>NZ_QSDM01000003.1:0-219692 GCF_003464045.1 Dorea sp. AM58-8
TTCCATATATCTTATTATCACACTGTGTCTCTGACATATCTCATACGAAAACTGTTTTATATCATCTGATATCTGCCTCGAAACCAGTAATTTCTTTCTATATTTGCAGACAAAAATAATGTGATATTGTAATAGGTATTTGTGTCTGTTTTTAGATTTCCATGTTTCATATTCTTCTTTGTCTGCTCCCATAGTATCCAGATCCGCAAATAAACTACACATGACTTCTCTGGCATCCCGAAACGAATGAAACAAGCCTCTGGTGTCATTGAGATTCCGTCCGATCCTTTTACATCCCGCAAGCAGCATTTCAAACCATTCATCTTCAGTAAGCTCCAGAAATTCTTTTACCGTTCCATAATATCCGCTGTAATCCACAAGTCCAAGATGAGGACGTCCCTGACGGATTAACGCATGCCATCTGTAGTCCTTGTCCTGGTAGCAAAGATCCCGCATGTAGGGCGATCGATAAAGATAATGGTTCACCGTTTTACGGTCAATATGCAGTTCCTTTGCTATATCTCTGGCACGGATTCCTTCACCGGATGCGATCTGTGAATAAATACCATACTCTGTTCTATCTGTACTCATATCATTTATTTTCTACAATATCCGATTTTATCCCGGATTCTTTCTTTCATCTTAACAACATTTTAATCCATGCTATAATAATTGAAAAGTAAAATGTTACATACGCTAAGAATGAAACGGAGGGATATCTTATGAAAAGTATACTTGGTTACACCAGAACATCCTTAGATACCTTTGATGAACGCCCATTCTGTCAGGTGGACAGTCTGGTGCTCTCCTCCATCGCATATACATTTTTCCCAAAAGAAATACTGCCTGAAGGAGACTGGAACGGCATTCACTTTGCAGATCTTTTGAAAGCAGAATACTTTGAACAGATGTTCCATGGTATCTGGAACGGCAAAAGCTGTCTGGAACTGTTGATCGCACTGGCATGCAGTCCAAGATTCCGCGATACCTTGATCTGTGGCTATACACAGAAATACGATGCCGCAACGGAAAAACAGTTCGCAGCAGTCACGTTCCGACTGACTCCAGATACGTCATATATTGCTTTTCGCGGTACTGATTCCAGCATCATCGGCTGGAAAGAAGATTTTAACATGGCTTTTCAGGATCCGATTGCCGGACAGCTGGAAGCCATCCGCTATCTTCACGAAGCTGCCAGTCATTTCCCCGGTATGCTATATCTTGGCGGGCATTCCAAAGGTGGTAATCTGGCGGTATATTCTGCGGTAAAATCCGACCCGTCAATCCGCAGACGGATCCTTGACGTCTATTCCCATGACGGACCTGGATTCTTAAAATCTTTCTTCGAACTGCCGGAATATGAACAAATGAAAGATCGGATCCACAAAACAGTGCCGCAATCTTCACTGGTCGGCATGCTCTTTGAAACACAGGAAGATTATAAAGTTGTAAAAAGCCGGGCATTTTCTCTGTTTCAGCACGATCCCGCCAGTTGGGTGGTGAATGGAAACGACTTTGCCTATGCGGATCACCTGAATTCCGGAGCCAGACATATGGATGAGACGCTGAATACCTGGATCCTTGGACTGTCACCGACAGACAGGGAACGTTTTGTAGATACGCTGTTTAAACTTCTTAATTCTACCGATGTATTCTCTACCGAAGAACTGGTGCAGAACTGGTCTGCCAATCTTCAGATCCTGATGCAGGCAGCAAGGGCTCTTGATCCAGAAAGCAGAGAATTTCTTCAGCGCACAATCCGCGATCTGTTTACCATCAGTCTGAAAACGATTCCAGACCGTTTTCGCAAAAAGTAAACTGGACTGGTCATTTTTATAATAATTGGCTCTTTATCACAATCCACTCAAGTAGTAAAGTATGGTCTAACAAAAAGATAAGAACATGAAAGAAGGAAGAGACTATGAATACAAACTTGAAGAAAATCATAATGACAGCTTTATTTGCCGCATTGGCTTGTGTGGCTACAATGTCAATCCGTATCCCTACTCCCGGAACAAACGGATATATTCACCCAGGTGATGCAATTGTAATCCTCTCTGGTGTAGTACTTGGACCTGTATGGGGACTTCTTGCAGCCGGTATCGGATCAGCTATGGCTGACCTGCTTGGTGGATATTTTGTATATGTTCCGATTACATTCGCAGTAAAAGGGCTGATCGCACTGTTTGCAGGACTTGTTTACCAGAAAATGGCTACAGATAAGAAGAAAAAGTACATCGCTGTTCTGATTGGCGGCGTAATTGATATCGTGCTGGTAGCCGGTGGATACTTCGTTTGTGAATATTTCCTGTACGGCGCATCTGCAGCAGCAAGTATTCCGGCTAACATTATTCAGGGTGTTGGTGGACTGGTAATTTCTATCATCCTGTATCCAATCCTGATTGCCATTCCTGATATCAATCAGATGGCTTCGCCGGCAAAGGCACAGTAGTTTTGTTTAAAGTATCTTAACGCAGATATAAAATAAGTGTATAATAAGGAAGCACACGATTGCAGTATGAATATTCATCTGTGACGTGTGCTTCTTTTAAGCTATACTGATCAAAAGGAGCAGGTAAATGGACAACAACGAACAGAATTTTATAAATATTGTCAATGCAACAGAAAATAACCTGAAACATGTCTCATTAAAAATTCCAAAGAAAAAGATTACCGTCTTTACCGGTGTATCCGGATCGGGTAAGTCTTCCCTTTGTCTTGATACGATCGCGGCAGAATCAAGAAGAGAACTGAATGTAACATTTCCAAGTTTTGTGCAGCAGTTTTTGCCGAAATATGGTCGTCCGGAAGTAGAGCGCATGGAAAATCTTCCGGTCACTATTGTGATCGATCAGAAAAAGCCGGTAGCAAATTCACGGTCTACAGTCGGCACTTATACCGACATTTATGCCTTGCTGCGTCTGCTTTTTTCACGTGTCGGAAAACCTTTTGTCGGATATTCGGATAGTTTTTCATTCAATCATCCCAGTGGAAAATGTGAACGCTGTGAAGGTCTTGGCGTCGTAACAGAGTTGGATATCCACAAGTTAGTAGATTTTGATAAATGTTTAAATGATGAAGGTGTTATCAAATGGCCGGCATTTACAACAGGTGCCTGGAGATGGAAACGATATGCTCACAGCGGCTTGTTTGATCTGAACAAAAAAATAAAGGATTATTCAAAAGAAGAGATGGATCTGTTTCTCTATTCTCCACAGATCCGTCTTAAAAATCCACCGGCCAACTGGCCAAAAACTGCGAAATATGAAGGTATTTATCCACGTATGTACCGCAGTATCATCCGATCCAAGGAAGGTCAGCTTCACAAAAAGGAACTGGATCGTATCGTTCACACATTTACCTGTCCGGACTGCAACGGAACCAGACTGAATGCCAAAATCCGCAGTTGCCTGATCAATGGCAAAAATATCTGTGAAGTTTCCGATATGCCAATTCCTGATGCAGCAAAATTTATACGTCAAATTGATGATCCGCTGGCACGCGATATCAAAACTGAAATTTTGAAACGGATGAACGCACTGACAGAGATTGGACTAGGGTACCTTTCGCTTAGCCGGGGAACTGATACACTTTCAGGCGGCGAAGCACAACGAATTAAAATTGCCAGGTATATCAATTCACCACTTACAGATATGATGTATGTACTGGATGAGCCAAGTGTAGGATTACATGCGAGAGATATCCAAAAGCTTAAAAATTCTCTGATAAAATTAAAAGAACACGGCAATACTGTTATGATTGTGGAACATCACCGAGAAGTTATTGCACTGGCGGATCATATTGTGGATATGGGACCGGAAGCAGGTATCAATGGCGGGCAGATTATGTACCAGGGCAATTATAAGGGGCTCCTGGAGTCAGATACAGTGACAGGACGTATGTTGCGAGCAAAAACTCCGATAAAAATGGAATACAGAAAGCCGACAGACTGGTATCAAGTTAAACATGCAAATCTTCATAATCTGAAAAATGTAAATGTGAAACTTCCGCTTGGCGTTATGACAGTCATTGCCGGTGTGGCCGGCTCCGGGAAAAGTTCACTGATGGAATATTTTACCAGCCAATATCCAGGCGAGGTTATTTCAATCCGACAGAAGGATATAGGAATCAATTTAAGGTCAACTCCGGCTACATATCTGGATATTGCAGATGAGATCAGAACCCTGTTTGCAAAGGCAAATCATGTTGCAAAGGCATATTTCAGCTTCAATTCCAAAGGCGCCTGCCCTGCATGTCAGGGAAAAGGTGTAATTATATCAGAAATGGCATATATGGATTCTATCGAGACGGTTTGTGAGGTATGCCATGGAACCAGATATTCTGAGGAAGTGCTTAAATATCAATATAAAGGAAAAAACATTGCTGAAGTTATGGATATGACAGTACGTCAGGCAATCAAATTTTTTGAAAATGTCAATTTTGTAAGCAAACTGGATACACTGGCACAGGTTGGTCTTGGATATCTGCATCTGAATCAGTCAATGTCAACTCTTTCCGGCGGAGAACTGCAGCGTATCAAGCTGGCGAGCAAGCTGGATGAGCGGGGACAGATATTCATTCTGGATGAACCGACAGACGGACTGCATCTGGATGATATCAGACGGCTTATGGAACTCTTCAATAAGATGACGGATCAGGGCAATACGCTGTTTATTATCGAACACAGTCTTGATATTATAAAGGATGCTGACTATATTGTAGAGCTTGGACCTGAAGGTGGTCTGGCAGGCGGCAAACTTCTCTTTGCAGGAACACCAGAAGAAATGTTAGAATCTTCCCGCAGTGTGACACGTGAATATTTAAAAGACAGTTTGTAAATTCTGTTATACTTTTATAAAAGAAATTGGAACCTGCATTCACAGATTCCAATTTCTTTATAATATGCAATTAGAAAAGATATAAGAATATCTATTCTACGTCCTTAAGTGCAGCCAGATCTTCTTCTCCTGTACGGATCTTAATAATCTTATCTACACTGTATACGAATATCTTGCCATCTCCGATATGACCTGTGTACAGTGCCTCTCTGGCCGCCTCTACAACAGTATCTACCGGAAGATTACCAATAACTACTTCAACTTTTACCTTTGGAAGAAGTGTTGCATCTACTTCTGCTCCACGATAACGCTCGCCGCTTCCTTTCTGGATACCGCATCCCATAACCTGTGTTACAGTCATTCCGGTAACACCAACTGCATTCATCGCCTTTCTCAATTTATCATAACGTGACAGCTTCGCCAGAATAACAACCTTATACATACCTGTATCCATTGCCGGCTGACGTACCACCTTAACGGCTGCATTCTTCTGTACTTCGGATGCTGCTTCATATTCTGATACGCCAAGCTGTGTATTTTCATTTTCTTCCATGATCATAGATCCTGATACGTCCATCAGACTGAAGCCTGCATATGCAGATGCCAGACCATGTTCACAGGAATCCAGACCTTCAATCTCCTCTTCCTCACTGACACGAAGTCCTACAGTTGCTTTGATAATCATAAATGTAATCGTGATAGTTACTACCGTCCATGCGATAACTGAAAACATTCCCAGAAGCTGTTTTCCAAGAAGTGTAAAGCCTCCACCGTAAAACAGTCCTGTCAGTGTATCGTTACCAGGCGCCGATGTTGTTGCAAAAAGTCCTGTTGCAATTGTACCCCAGATACCGTTCATACAATGAACTGCAACGGCTCCAACCGGATCATCAATACGAAGTACATAATCCAGAAGCCATACACCAAATACTACCAGCAGACCTGCGACAGCTCCGATTATGATTGCTCCAAAACAATCAGTTACATCACATGGTGCTGTGATCGCTACCAGACCGGCAAGTGATGCGTTTAGACTCATGGACACATCCGGCTTACCATATTTAATCCATGTAAAGATCATACATACAACAGTTGCTACTGCTGGAGCTACTGTTGTTGTCAGGAAAATGGACCCCAGTTGTTCTACCGATGTAGCTGCTGCTCCGTTGAATCCGTACCAGCCAAGCCACAGGATAAATACTCCGAGTGCTCCAAGTGCCAAATTGTGTCCCGGAAATGCATTGACCTTTGTAATGTTTCCCTTTTTATCTTTCGTGAATTTACCAATTCTAGATCCAAGCATTTTTGCTCCAATAAGAGCTGAAATACCACCGACCATATGGATTGCACAGGAACCTGCAAAATCATGAAATCCCATCTGTGCAAGCCAGCCACCTCCCCAGATCCAGTGTGCTTCCACCGGATAGATGAATGCTGAGATTACTGCTGAATGAATACAGTAGGATAAGAATTTGGTTCGCTCTGCCATAGCTCCGGACACGATAGTTGCTGTGGTCGCACAGAACACTAAGTTAAACACGAAATTGGACCAGTCAAAAAAAGGCGCTAATTAATAGCCAAGTAAACTGTAATCTACTGCTCTGGCAGCATCTCTTCCTTCACGAATTGCCCATACAACCAGAGACTGTCCACGGTGCATATCACCTGCCGTGTAGACATTTTTTACACTTGTCGCATATGCCCCCGGCTCCGTCTGTACATTCGTGCGGGCATTTCGCTCTACGCCGAATGCTTTGGTAACATACTCCTCACAGCCTAAGAATCCTGCTGCGATCAGCACCAGATCTACTGCCACTTCATATTCACTGCCTGCTACTTCAGCCATCATTCTGCGCCCACTCTTCTCGTCCACTTTGCTTTCCAGTTTCACCAGAACAGCCTTGCATACATTGCCGTTTTTATCCTTGATAAACTCCTTTACCGTAGTCTGATAGACACGAGGATCCTTACCAAATACTGCTGCCACTTCTTCCTGACCATAATCCGTCTTCAGAATCTTAGGCCACTCCGGCCATGGATTGGATGGCAGACGTTCTTCCGGTGCTTTCGGCATCATTTCCAGTTGAAGGACAGATTTGGCTCCATGACGCATCGCAGTACCACAACAGTCATTTCCCGTATCACCGCCTCCGATGATCATAACTCTCTTGCCTTTGGCAGAAATACAGCTCCCTGCTTTCAATAAAGATGCTTTTGCCTCTTTTCCCTTTTCCGGATCTGCCCAGAGTGCCTTCGTAGTGGAAGTCAGGAAATCTACAGCAAAATAGATCCCTTTCGCATCTCTTCCCGGTACTTTGATGTCACGTGGATTCTTGGCTCCGCAGGCAAGGATAACACGGTCGTATTCCTTCAAAAGCTCTGCCGCTTTCTTATCCTTTCCCACATTACAGTTATAGACAAAGGTTACGCCTTCCTGCTCCATGACTGCAATCTTCCGATCGATGATATGCTTCTCCAGCTTCATATTCGGAATCCCATAGCGCAGCAGACCGCCTGCTTTATCTTCTCTTTCATATACGGTGACCAAATGTCCCCGCTTATTCAGCTGATCTGCTGCCGCAAGTCCGGACGGACCGGAACCTATGACAGCCACTTTCTTGCCGGTACGCGTCTTTGGCGGCTTCGGAGCAGCATATCCTTCAGCATACGCCCGTTCTATGATTGAATATTCATTAGAACGCGTTGCCACCGGATCTCCATTTAGATTGCAGGTACATGCCTTCTCACAAAGTGCCGGGCAGACTCTGGACGTAAATTCCGGAAAGTTATTCGTCTTATGAAGTCGGTCATAGGCAAGCTGCCAGTTGCCATGATAGACCAGATCATTCCATTCCGGCACCAGATTATTTAACGGACATCCGCTTGCCATTCCGGCGATCATCATACCCGCCTGGCAAAACGGTACTCCACAATCCATACATCGGGCTCCCTGTTTTTTCTGTTCTTCTTCCGTCAATGGCTTATGGAACTCCCGGAAATGGCTGATTCTTTCCTTTGGTGCTTCTGCCTTTTTATCCTGTCTCTCATAATCTAAAAATCCTGTTGCTTTTCCCATGGTTCACCCCTCCTATTCCTTTCCGTTCTTGATCGCATAAAATGCTTCGATCTTTGCCTGTTCGCTGCTTAGACCTTTCTCTTCCATCTGAAGCACGAAGGTCTGCATCTTCTCATGGTCAAACGGGATGACCTTTTTAAATTTCGGCAGATATTCTTCAAAATGATCTAATATCTCCTGTCCGATCTCGGAACCTGTATGCTTCACATGTTCTTCGATCATGCCCTGCAGTTCCAGAATGTCATATTTAGAAGTGACATGCACCATATTTACCATACCTTTATTAATCTTACGGTAAAGCGTATTATCTTGATCCAGCACATACGCGATACCGCCACTCATACCTGCTGCGAAGTTCTTGCCGACAGGTCCAAGGATTGCGACACGTCCACCGGTCATGTATTCACAGCCGTGATCTCCGACACCTTCTGCGACTGCCATTGCACCCGAATTACGGACACAAAAACGTTCGCCGGCGAGTCCGTTGATAAATGCCTTACCATCTGTTGCACCATAAAGTGCTACATTACCGATGATCATATTTTCATTGTGGCGATAGGTAACTTCCTTCGGTGGGAATACCACAAGCTTACCACCGGACAGACCTTTTCCGAAATAGTCATTGCTGTCACCGGTCAGTTCCAGTGTCAGACCCTTCGGGATAAATGCACCAAAGCTCTGTCCTCCGGCACCTTCACAGTGGATCACAAAATGATCCTCCGGCAGTCCTTCCGGATAATGTCTGGTAATCTCCGAACCAAAGATTGTACCAAAGGTACGGTTTACATTGGATACCTTTACATGGATACTCTTCTTCTGCTTCTTCTCCAGTGCCTTGCCAAGTTCTTTCAACAGCACCTTCTCATCCAGTGTCTTCTCCAGTTCAAAGTCAAACTTCTTTGCCGGGTTAAAGGTCTGTTCTGCTGACCCTGCATAGTCCTGTCTCAGAATACCGGACAGATCCAGTGTAGACGCATGTCTGGACTTCGGATGCTCTTTTACACGCAGCAGATCTGTTCTTCCTACCAGTTCATCAATCGTATGCACACCGAGTTTTGCCATATATTCTCTTAAATTCTGTGCAATAAACCGCATAAAGTTCACAACATATTCCGGCTTTCCACGGAAACGTTTACGAAGTTCCGGATTCTGGGTTGCGATACCAACCGGGCAGGTATCCAGATTGCAGACTCTCATCATCACACATCCCATAGTTACCAATGGTGCCGTGGCGAAACCGAATTCCTCTGCTCCAAGGATTGCTGCGATTGCCACATCACGACCACTCATTAATTTACCGTCTGTCTCGATGCGTACACGATCACGCAGTCCGTTCTGTAGCAGTGTCTGATGCGTCTCCGCAAGTCCGAGCTCCCACGGAAGTCCCGCATTATGGATTGAACTTCCCGGTGCCGCTCCTGTACCGCCGTCATATCCGGAGATAAGGATCAGTCCTGCTCCTGCCTTTGCTACACCTGCAGCAATTGTTCCGACTCCCGCCTCAGATACTAATTTGACCGAAATACGTGCGTCCTTGTTCGCATTCTTACAATCATAGATCAGCTGTGCCAGATCTTCAATCGAATAAATATCATGATGCGGCGGCGGTGAGATCAGACCTACACCAGGGGTTGAATGTCTGGTCTTAGCAATCCAAGGATAGACCTTTCCGGCTGGCAGATGTCCACCTTCACCTGGTTTTGCTCCCTGCGCCATTTTGATCTGGATTTCTTTTGCACTTACCAGATAACGGCTGGTGACACCAAAACGTCCGGATGCGATCTGTTTGATGGCAGAACAGCGGTCAGAATCCAGTCGTTCGATTTCTTCTCCACCTTCACCACTGTTGGATTTACCATGCAGACTGTTCATGGCAAGTGCCATCGTCTCATGAGCTTCCTTTGAGATAGATCCATAGGACATGGCTCCTGTCTTAAATCTTGTCACGATCTCGTCTACAGATTCTACTTCTTCGATTGGCACGCCTTTCTCCGGGAAGTTAAATTCAAACTGTCCTCGCAGATTAATTCCGGCACCCTCTTCATTGACCAGTTCCGTATATTCCCGGAACAGTTCATAATTGCCTGTCTGTGTAGACTGCTGCAGCAGATGGATTGTCTTAGGATTATACAGATGCTGCTCGCCCTGGCTTTTACTCTTGTGCTGACCTATGCTGTCCAGCGTCATATCAGAATCATAGCCCAACAGATCAAAGGCTTCCGCATGCATTTTTGCATAATCTTCTGCAATCTCCTCGATACCAATACCGCCAACACGGCTAACTGTATCGGTAAAATATTTATCAATAAAGGACTGTTTCAAACCCAATGCTTCAAATATCTTGGCACCCTGATAAGACTGAATGGTAGAAATACCCATCTTAGATGCAATCTTAACAATCCCCGCCAGTATACCGTTACTGTATGCCTCTACTGCCGCATAGTAATCCTTCTGAAGCATATCATCCTCAATCAGCTGATGAATGCTCGCGTATGCCAGATATGGGTTCACCGCACAGGCTCCGTAACCGAGAAGGGTCGCGAATTCATGTACAGCCTTCGGTTCACCAGTTTCAATAATGATTCCTACCGCAGTACGTTTCTTGGTTCTTACCAGATGCTGCTGTACCCCGGATACTGCAAGCAGTGACGGAATTGCCACATGAAATTCATCCACTCCTCTGTCAGACAGGATTAAAATGTTCGCTCCTTCATTAATTGCCTTATCTACCTGTACAAACAGATAATCCATCATGGTTTCCAGATTTGAGTTTTTATAATAAGTAGTCGGAATCACAGCTACCTGATAGCCATCCTGCTTCATTGTCTTAATCTTCAGGAGATCCGTATCTGTAAGAATTGGATTATTCACCTTAAGCATCCTGCAGTTCTCTGCTTTTTCTTCCAGCAGGTTACCATCTTTTCCAAGATATACGGTAGTAGAGGTTACCACTTTCTCACGTATCGCATCGATTGGCGGATTGGTTACCTGTGCGAACAACTGCTTAAAATAACCAAATAACGGCTGTCTCTTATCAGACAATACCGCCAGCGGCACATCAATACCCATGGAAGAAATGCCTTCTCCACCTTTTACTGCCATAGGCAGGATTGTTGTCCGTACATCTTCATAGGTGTAACCAAATGCTTTCTGCAGACGCTTGCACTCTTCTTTTGTATAGGTCTGGACTGATTCATTCGGAATCTTCAGATCCTTTAATTCGATCAGTGCTCCATCCAACCATTCACCATATGGTTCTCTGTCGGCATACATATTCTTCAGTTCCTGATCATCGATCACGCGGCCTTTTACCGTATCCACTAACAGCATTTTACCAGGATGCAGACGTTCTTTTACCACAATACGTGCCGGATCTAATGGAAGTACGCCTACTTCTGATGACAGAATCAATGTGTCATCATCCATAATATAGTAACGTGATGGACGCAGACCATTACGGTCAAGCACTGCTCCCATACAGTCTCCATCTGAAAACAGGATGGATGCCGGTCCATCCCATGGCTCCATCATCGTCGCATAATACTGATAAAAGTCTTTCTGATTCTGTGGCATACTGCGGTTATTTGCCCATGGTTCCGGAATAGAGATCATCACTGCAAGTGGCAGTTCCATACCATTCATTACCATGAATTCCAATGTATTATCCAACATTGCAGAATCTGAACCTGTATTATCGATGGCAGGCAGTACCTTCAGCATCTCGCCTTTCAGATATGGTGATTCCATCGTCTCTTCCCTTGCACGCATCTTATCCACATTGCCCCGGATCGTATTGATCTCACCATTATGTACAATAAAGCGGTTCGGATGTGCACGCTCCCAGCTTGGATTGGTATTCGTACTAAAACGGGAATGCACAATTGCAATCGCGGATTCAAAATCCGGATCCTGCAGATCTTCAAAGAACAGACGAAGCTGTCCGACTAAGAACATACCTTTGTATACGATAGTACGGCTGGACAGAGAGCATACATAGGTATCATTACTCTGCTCAAATACCTTTCTTACCACATACAGACGACGGTCGAAATCCAGACCCCTGGCAATCTGAGATGGACGGCGGATAAATGCCTGTTCAATGCACGGCATACATTCCAGTGCTTTCTTGCCAAGCACTTCGGAACGGATCGGCACTTTTCTCCATCCCAGGAATTCCAGGCCTTCTTTTTCGGTAATGACTTCAAAAATCTTCTTTGCCTGATTTCGCTTCAGCTCATCCTGTGGGAAGAAAAACATACCCACACCGTAATCCCGTTCTCCGTCCAGACGGATTCCTAACGGTTTACAGACCTTTGAGAAGAAACGGTGTGAAACCTGTGACAGAATACCAACACCATCTCCGGTCTTGCCTTCTGCATCCTTACCGGCTCTGTGCTCCAGATTCTCAACGATCTCCAGCGCATTCTCAACGGTTTTGTGAGATTTTTCTCCTTTGATATTGACGATCGCGCCGATTCCGCAGTTATCATGTTCAAATTGCGGTCTGTACAGACCTTTACTTGCAAATCCACTCATATAAGCATTCCCCTTTCTGATTTATCCAGATACAAAAAGGCGCACTGAGACACTGCTCTTTGCAGTATCTACAGCACGCCTTTGTGATGCACATGTTCGATTGGGATTCATTATATAGGAAACATCTGCTCAGGTCAATCCTGTTTCGCCATTTTTAGTTTTATGAAATGAATTAGATAAAATGTATCAATTCATTTTTCTTGATTGTTTTTAACATTTTGTTTGGTTTTTGCAAGTTTTAATTACCTGTCTTTCATTTTGTCTTCGTGCTAATTCCGCATCCATGGCCTCCAGAAATGTATATGGAACTTGCAGATCACCATATCCACAGGCGAGATCCAGACCCTTCTTCATAGCTCCATGGAAATCACTTCCACCAGACCTCAGGCATCCGCATTCCTGCGCAATCTGCTCTGTTGCCTGACGCCATTCATCATCAAACTCACAGTACTGGGTCTCCAGTCCGTCCGCTCCCATGCGTATCAGACGTCTCGCCACATTCTTACAGTGTTCCGGATCCTGCGGATCGATCTGATGCAGATGTGCTACAAAGATCAGTCCTCCCGCATCATGGACTAATTGAATACACTCTTCCGGTGACAGGACTTCCTTTTGTACATATCCCGGCGTGCCCTTGGACAGATACTTGCGCAGTGCTTCTTTGAGTTCTGTGGCATATCCTCTTGCAATCAGAATCTGGGCAATATGCCCTCTCGCCAAGATTTTCCCCTCTCCAAGTGCATCCAGATCACTTCTGTCTATCTGAAAGCCTGCCTCATGAAGCTTATCTACCATCTTATAATTGCGTTCCTGACGGCTCGCAGCCATATCATCCAGCCGCTTAATTAGTTGTTCATTTTTACAATTGATAAAAAGAGAGGTCATGTGTACATCACAGTCGTCCATGCGAGTACTGAGCTCCGCTCCTGGGATTACCCGAATCCCCAGCTTCCTGCCTTCTATAGAAGCCTCCTCCACTCCGGCTATGGTGTCATGGTCTGTAATCGCAATCGCGCTAAGTCCCTTTTTCTTTGCGTATCCAACAAGCTCTGTCGGCGTATATGAGCCATCCGACGCGGTTGTGTGTGCATGCAGATCTACTATCTTCATAGTGTTCCACCACCCCTTTCATCTCCTAGTCTATCCTGTTTCCAGACGTTTTGCAAGCACTTCTCATTTTACTTACATTTAACTCATTTTTACACGTTTTACTCTTTACAGAAAGCATCTTTCATGTTATTGTAAAAATGTAATCAATAAATTTGCAACGGGTTTTTTACATTTGCAAACATCAACTTTTTAAGAGCGGACTGAGAGGAGGTTCACTATGAAAAAATTTCTGTCACTTTTAGTATGTTTGATGCTGACACTCGGACTGATCGGCTGTGCATCCGGCAGTGATGACAAATCTGCTGACACCGACAAAAAAGAAAGCAGCGACGAAGCGACAAATGACGAATTGAAAGGACACCTGGTTATTTACACATCAGAGCCTCAGGATCTGGTTACTGAGATGTTAGATGATTTCGTATCTAAGAATCCTGGCGTTACATACGAACTGTATCGTTCCGGTACCGGTGATGTTAAGACTAAGCTATCTACGAGCTGGACGCCGGTGGCACAGATGCCAATGTTCTGTGGTTTGCAGACCTGGGTTATATGTATGACCTGGACGATCAGGGTCTGATCTACCACTACTCTCCTGAGAGTGCGAAGGATCTTCCGGATACTTATAAGTACAATGACGGTATGGGTCATGAAGTACGCGCGATCTACTCTGTACTGGCTTACAACACCACACAGATTGACAAAGCTCCTAAGGATTGGGACGATGTTACAACTGATGACTACAAAGGATCTCTTGCAATTGCAAATCCTGCATACTCCGGTGGAGCTATGACAACACTTTCTGTTCATGTAGAACCGGACAACGAATCCACAGTTGGATGGGACTGGTATCAGAAGCTTGCTGACAACGATGTCAAGATGGAGCAGTCCAACGGTACCCTCCTCACTAAGGTAGCATCCGGCGAGTACAAAGGTGCTGTTATTGTTGACTACCTGCCACGTAATTCCAAGAACGAAGGTTCTCCGATCGATTACGTATATCCGGAATCTGGATCTGTACTGATTCCTACGCCACTCTGTCTGATGGACAACATGTCTGATGACGACAAAGCTGCTGCTGAAGCATTTGTTAACTATATGTTCGACATCGAGACTCAGAAGCTGTTTGTACAGCAGGGCTATGTTCCAATGATCAGCGAAGCTGCTGAAGGAACAGAAGTACCGACCATTGATGATATCAAAGTATTACCGATGGACGTTAACTACATGAGAGAGAACTCAGGCTCTATGCTTGAAAAGTTCACAAGCATTTTCGGAGCACAATAGCACACCGCTATAGAAGTAACTTCGACAGCAGGAGCCGCGCTTTTGCCGGTTCCTGCTGTTTTTATATAATGCCAAGGTCTAAGGTTTTTCACCCACACGAGCTTGCTCATAAATGGACAAAAGCATTATTTAACCAATATTTTTAAGAAAGGACGTGATACCATGTTTAAGAAAAACGGCTCCAATTCTTCGCGCGGTTCTCTCGCGCCTACGATCATCTGGTGGGTAGTCGTAGCTTTTCTTGCACTGTCTGTTATCTATCCTTCTATCCGTCTGATACTGAACAGTTTGAAGGTAGGTGACGGATATGGCCTTGATAACTATGTTACCGTATTCTCAGATCCAGGTATTCTGCGGAGTATGAAAAACTCATTTATCGTAGTAATTCCTGCCACTATATTTTCCACCATCATCGGTGTATTTTTATCATGGGTAGTTGTTCGCACCAATGTTCCCGGCGTAAAATACTGGAAAAGACTCCTATCGATTCCTTACTTTATCCCTCCTTTTATCGGGGCGATCGCATGGACATTTCTTTTGGGGCCGGTAGGATATTTCAACAAATTTTTAATGAACACTTTCGGATTTGAGCAGGCTCCAATGAATATCTACAGTCTGGGCGGCATGATCTTTATCATGTCCATGTACCGTTATGCGGTGTCTTTTATCGTAGTATTACCTACCATGAAGCGTATCTCCGCCTCTGTTGAAGAAGCAGCACGTATCTCCGGTGCCTCTCCATGGCGCACCCTGCGTGACATTACGCTTCCACTGATCACCCCTTCTATTATGGGTGCCATGTTATTGACATTTATGTTCATTCTGGCGGACTTCGGTGTATCCTCTGTATTAGGTGCCCCGAATCAGATCCACCTGATGACCACTCAGATATATTACATGATCAACAACTCAACGATCGCAAACAACCTTCAGGTTGCATCCGCATATTCTCTGTTCTTATCCCTCTTTGGACTGGTCGGTCTGTGGGTATACAACAGAGTCCTTGCAACTAATAAGTTCGTTGTTGTAAGCGGTAAAAGTGCAGCGGTAGAACCTACCAAGTTGAACAAGGGACCTCGTTGGATCCTCTTTGCAATCCTGGTAATCTTCTTCCTGTTCACAACCTGTGCACCAATCCTTGCAACGCTGATCACATCTCTGACCAAGACTTACGGTCTTCCATTCGGTCCGGAGAACATGACATTCCAGAACTTTACACAAATGCTGCAGATCCAGAATGTGGCAAGAGCATTTAAGAACAGTCTGTTCCTGTCTGTTACCTCCAGTCTTGTGATCACAATCGTTACTATGATCATTGCTTATATCAGCATTCGCGGCGGTGTCCGTGGTGTAAAGGGCGTGAAATTCATGCAGATGACCGTTGTACTTCCTTATGCAGTACCTGGTGTCATCATTGCACTGTCCATGATCCTTGCGTTTTCACAGCCTATTGCAGGCGTGAGACTTTATAACACAATCTGGATCTTATTGATTGCTTATATTGCCAGGTTTATGAATCTGGGCTACAACAATATATCCGGTGCCATCAGTCAGGTAGACACCTCTCTGGAAGAAGCTGCCCGGATCTCCGGAGCATCACAGCTCCGGGCATTTAAGGATGTCATGCTTCCTTTATTAAAGAGCAGTTTGATCAGTTCTTTCTTCCTGGTAGTAGCACCTACCATCTCCGAGCTGTCACTTTCAAGCCTGCTGTGGTCAGTAGGTAATGAGACCATCGGAACTATTGTATTCTCCGCCAAAGAAGAAGGACGTATTCTTTTAACTGCAGCAATTGCTATTATACTGATTATTCTGGTTGTCTTTATCAATCTTCTGGTTAACAGCCAGACTGATAAAGACTGATACAAAAAGGAGGTATTGAATAATGGGAAAATTATCTATCCGTAATCTTACAAAGTCCTATGGGGACCATACCGTTGTTAACAAAGTAAATATCGAAGTTGAGGACAGTCAGCTTCTGACCATCGTAGGACCATCCGGTTGTGGTAAAACGACAATTCTCCGCATGATTGCGGGATTCATCGAGCCTACCGGTGGACAGATCTATCTGGACGATAAACTGTTGGTTGATGTTGAGAACCGCATAGCCCCGATTGCTCCTGAGAAGCGTAATATCGGCATGGTATTCCAGTCATATGCTGTATGGCCACATATGAAAGTATTTGATAATGTAGCATATCCGCTAAAACTTCGCAAGGTCAGCAAAGACGAAATCAAGAGTGAGGTTATGCGTGTATTGAAGGTCGTACACCTGGAAGGGTTAGAAAACCGTATGGCTCACGAGCTGTCCGGCGGACAGCAGCAACGTGTCGCCCTTGCCCGCGCACTGGTCATGAAGCCAAAGCTTCTGCTTTTAGATGAGCCACTCTCCAATCTGGACGCTGCACTCCGCGAAGAAATGCGCGGTGAAATCAAAGAGATCCAGCGCACCCAGCACATTACCATTATCAACGTAACACATGATCAGATTGAGGCTATGACCATGTCAGACCGTGTAGCAGTCGTGAGAAAGGGAGTTCTGGAACAGTTTGCTTCTCCTTATGAACTCTACGAAGAACCAGTCAATACATTTGTGGCACGTTTCATCGGATCTGCCAACATTCTGCCAGCCACGAAAAAGGCGGATGCTGTCCGTGACAGCGATGGCATGATGGACATCATGGTAGCCGGATGTTATCCGTTGAAAGTACCATATGTAGATTCTAAAAATGAGCAGGGCTTTGTAGCCGTACGTGCGCATCATATGGCACCAAATGAAGCTTCTCCATTAAAAGCACATATCCGACGCGCTCTGTATCAGGGCAGTCAGATTGAATATTACCTGGAAGCTCCTGGATGCGAAATGTTCCGTCTTCTGACTGATGTCAGCTTCATCCAGCCGGAAGGTGCTGATATCGCAGTAGACATCAAAAAGGCGGTGTGGTTAGATGAGTAATTTTAATAATTTTACATTTAAGATCAATATCTTAGGCTGGTGGGGCGCATTTCCACAACCGGGCGGTGCAACCTGCGGCGTACTTGTCACTACAAGCGAAGGTAAGTTCCTGTTAGACTGTGGCGGCGGTGTGTTATCCAAATATTTTGAGCACGCCAATCTGACCGATCAGTTCCAGGGAGTACTCCTCTCCCATCTTCATTATGACCACATGGGAGATGTCGGATGCCTGTATTACGCTATCAACTATGCATTGCGTGTAGGTCTTCGTTCCAACAAGCCACAGGTCTATGCGCCAAAGACTCCGGAAACCATGTGGGATGCAGTACAATATCCATTCTGCGATACCCACATACTGGAAGACGGCATGAAGATACATATGGCAGGCGCAGACATTACCGTCAAGAAAGTCAATCATACGATCGAATGCTATGCATTCCGCATTGAGAAAAATGGTAAAACGATCGTATATTATACGGATACCACATATGATCCGTCACACACAGATTTCATCAAAGGTGCTGACCTTCTGATCTGTGAAGCAACCATTTCCATGGGAACCAGACACACCATCGGTGCCGGTCACATGACCGATATCGAAGCTGGTCAGACCGCTGCCAACGGCAATGTCAAAGAGCTGTGTCTCTACCATCTGCCAAGTGACGGCGATATCCCATTCATGCGGATCCGCGCAGGTTCCGCATACAACGGCGAGATCTACACTCCGGATATCCGTTCAGAATTTATCATCTGACAGGAGGCAAGCTGATGCTGAAACTATTTGACCCTATCCGGGACTTTTCATTCCTGTCCATTGCACTGCGCGTCCTGTTCACCTGTATTTCCGCAGGCCTGATCGGTTATGAACGTGGTCTGGAAGGAAGAGCCGCCGGATTTCGTACGCATATTCTGGTAGCACTCGGCGCATGTATTGTCATGTGTGTCGATCAGTATCTGGTTACTATGATCAATCCCAATGCTGATCCTGCAAGACTTGGCGCACAGGTTATCAACGGCATTGGTTTTCTCGGTGCCGGCACGATCCTTGCCAACGGCAAACGTGTAACCGGTCTTACTACAGCCGCCGGACTATGGACCATGGCATGTGTCGGTCTTGCATTCGGCTGCGGATACTTCGAAGGCGGATTTCTCGCCACTGTGACCATGCTGATCGTATTGAGCGTGCTGCACAAAGTAGAAGGCCACACTTCTACTCTGGTAGGAATGGAACTCCTGATTGAAATTGAGAAGTCCGATGATATCCCATGCCTTCTCAAAACCATAAAGCTATGCGGTATCAAAGTCGCAAATATTACCATCAACGACGCACCACAGGGTGCTTCCAAAGGGCATCTGGAGGTTCGCCTCTCTCTTCTGGTCGGGCGTAATTTTGACGCTTCCCACCTGTTAGACGAGTTAGCATTTCATATGCCAGTGGTTAAATTCGAAGAACTCTGATCATACCGCAACCTGAACTTTACAAATAAAATACCATTTTATTTCCGCAAATGAAATGCCCTGTGTTTGTCAGTTTTCACAGCTTTTCCGTTGGAATCACCCGAAAAAGTAACAAGGTTTTCCATTTACAAGCATCCTATGTTGTACTATAATAGAAACTGTATGTTTTTGCGCATATTCAAAAAGCACAGATAACAAATGACAGATATATTATAGAAGAAACACGAGGATTTACAGGCTGTTATTGGAGGAAAAAGCTATGTATAGAAACAAAACAAGACAGGTAATGGTGGGCAATGTCCCAGTCGGTGGTGACGCTCCTATTTCCATTCAGTCTATGACAAATACCAGAACGCAGGATGTAGCCGCAACGGTAAAGCAGATCAATGAACTTGCTGCTGCCGGATGCGAAATCATCCGCTGCGCTGTACCGGATATGGAAGCAGCCAGAGCTATTTCGGAAATCAAGAAACAAATTAATATTCCTCTTGTGGCAGATATCCACTTTGATTATCGACTTGCTATCGCAGCAATCGAGAATGGAGCAGATAAGATCCGAATCAATCCCGGCAATATCGGAGCACCGGAACGTATCCAGCAGTCGTAGAGAAAGCGATTGAATATCATGTACCGATCCGTATCGGTGTCAACAGCGGATCTCTGGAAAAGCACCTGGTTCAAAAATACGGCGGCGTAACTGCTGAGGGACTGGTAGAAAGTGCCCTTGACAAGATCCACATTGTAGAACAATACGGATTAAAAGATATCATCGTCAGCATCAAGTCATCGGATGTCATGATGTGCATCAGAGCTTACGAGCTGATGGTACAGAAAACAGATTATCCTCTCCATGTAGGAATCACTGAATCAGGTCCTCTGGGTGGAGGCATTATTAAGTCCAGCGTCGGACTGGGTGCTATCCTGTATCAGGGCATCGGTAATACGGTTCGTGTATCCCTGACCGGAGAACGTGTCGAAGAGATCAATACAGCCAAGAAGATCCTGGCTGCCTTAGGACTCAGAAAGGCCGGTATTGAGGTCATCTCCTGCCCGACCTGCGGACGTACACAGATCGATCTGATCACACTTGCCAACCAGGTAGAAAAGCTGGTAGCTCAGTATGATCTGGATCTCAGAGTTGCCGTTATGGGTTGTGTAGTCAACGGTCCCGGAGAAGCCAGAGAAGCAGATCTCGGCGTAGCCGGCGGATGCGGTGAAGGACTTCTGTTTAAAAAAGGCAAGATACTCCGAAAGATGCCGGAAGATCAGCTGTTAGCTGCCCTCAAAGATGAGCTGGACCACTGGGAGGAAGAAAGGATCTAGCGAAATATATTTATGAGAAAAATTGTTGATAACGAGCGTATGATGCTGCGTGTATGCGATCTCTATTACAATCGTGATATGAGTCAGAGTGACATTGCTAAGATTATGGACATCTCCAGACCTACCGTTGCCAGACTTCTAAAAAGTGCCAAATTAAAGCGAATCGTAGAAATCACGATCTCCGATCCACAGGAAAGGCGTTATTCTGAACTGGAACAGAAGCTGGAAAAGACGTACCATCTGCAGGAAGTCATTATTGCAGACACTGTAAGCACCACCAATCAGCAAAAAGATGTTCTGGGAAAAGCCGCAGCAGGTTATCTGAAGTCCATATTGAAAGACAATGATATCATCGGCGTAGGCATGGGTACAACAATCCGTTATATTGCACCATATGCTCCCAGACAGTTTCAGAATCTCACATTTATCCCGCTTCTAGGTGGGACCGGTAATATAGATTACACACTGGATGCGAATCACGTCGTAGACCACCTGTCAAAAGCCTTCTGCGGGGAAGGACAGCATCTGTATGTCCCTGCAGTTGTCTCTCATGTACAGACCAAACGCACTCTTATGAAAGAAGACAGCATCAGACAGATCATGAACGCTTATGATCATTTGAATGTAGCTCTGGTCGGTATCGGTACAGCAGACAACACCTCTTCTGCTTTTCGAAGTGGATACTATTCGGACGAAATGAAACAGCAAGCCATCAAAGACCAGGTATGTGGAGATATCTGCATGCATCTCTTCGATAAAGAAGGTCGAACTGATCGCTTCCCGTATAATAAACAGATCGTCGGTGTGAATCTGAATAAATTAAAAAAAGTCCCTTATGCCATCGGTATTGCCAACGGTGTACGAAAGGCCGAAGCCATACGTGGTGCTATAAAGGGAGGCTATATTAACGTATTAGTTACGGATGCTCAGTGCGGAGAGGCACTGACCAGATTAAATGATTAATTGAATATTGGAGGGCAATGATATGTATACAAAGAAAGCGAAAGTCGTTAACCCATTAGGAATTCATGGCCGTGCAGCCAGCGTATTTACCCACACAGCCAGTCAGTTTTCTTCTCATGTATTCGTAGAACGCGCGGATGATCCCATGAAAAAAGCAAATGCCAAATCCGTCGTATTCGTCCTTGCACTGTGTCTTGCGCAGAACGACGAAATCGTCCTTTCCGCTGACGGACCGGACGAGAAAGAAGCGGTTGAAGCCCTTATAGAATGCCTTAAGACATTAGATCAGGCAGAATAATATTCTTAAAGACATATAAGATCACACAATGCACCCTCATTGTGTGATCTTTCTTTATCCCATATTCTCTTCTTACTCTGCTTCTCGCTTCACATGATTCAATTCATAAAAAATTGAAATCAGGTATCCGGCTACACCCGCATAACCTCCTGTCAGAAATGCTGACCACAGACATTCTGATAAATCCCAGGAAGCACTGAGTCCAAACATCATTACAGGCAGTGCCACAACTGCCATACAGATAAAAGTAAACACTCCGCGGAACAATGCTGCTATATATTTTTCCCCACAATTTGCTGCCAGTAATTTCCATAGTTTTCTCATAATAAAACTACCCTCTTTCTGCGAGTTATCTCTTTTCGCTTTCTGAGGGTAGTATAACAATCCATAGTTAAATCTCCATGTATCACTCTGTTAAGTTTAAGTTAAATTAGGCATGCAAATGTTAATCCTTCTATCACGCTGTAATCTTCTCATAACTGTGCGTCCAGTCCGTCTTTAACAAGAACAGCAGAAATACCAGACTGCTCAGTGACCATGTGATCGGATAGGCCCAACAGATAGTCTTAAATACCGGAACAATACGTATTGCAATGGTCACATACACAATACGGAACCCGCACCAGAAACCAAGCATCGTTGCCATAGGTATCACAGACTTGCCGCAGCCTCTCAACACGCCTGTCGCGCTGTGTGAGAACGCAAGCAGAAAATAGAACAGACACACTGTACGCTCCTGTATCACGCCAAATTCAGCCGCTTTCGGTGCCTTGGCAAAGATCCTACCAGCCATGGCGCATAGATGTATTCCATAATGCCAATCATCGCAGCAACTACGGCACAGCTTACGATACCAAAGATTGCTCCTTTCTTTGCGCGTTCGTACTCCTTTGCACCCAGATTCTGGCTGATGAACGTAGACATCGTTAAAGACATCGCCATGATCGGGATAAACACAAAGCCTTCCACTTTTGAATGTGATCCTGCGCCCGACATGGCATATTCTCCAAAGGAATTGATATTGGTCTGTACTACCAGATTACCAATGCTGATAACTGAATTCTGGATACCAGCCGGAAGTCCCTGACGAATCACATGTCCCATGATATGCGCATGATATTTCAGCTTCTTAATACTGACCCTTGTGCATCCCTGATTCTTCCTCATCCTTAATATACAGAGTACAGCACTTAAGCCCTGTGCGATCACCGTTGCGATAGCCGCTCCTGCCACGCCCCAGTGAAAGACTGCCACAAAGATCAGATCCAGCACCACATTCACAGCAGAACAGATCGCCAGATAATACATCGGCCGCACACTGTCTCCAAGTGCCCGCATAATGGACATGAAAATGTTATACATGATGATCGTTGCACTGCCTGCAAAATAAATCTTAAAATAGGTCAGTGACTGTGGTAGCACATTCTCCGGCACATCCATCATATTCAGAATCTGCGGAGCAAAAATCAGCCCGATCGCTGTCATCAACACCGATGCAATGATACCGAACAGGATATTGGTATGGATCGATCTCTCGATATTTTTCTCATCCTCAGCTCCCACATAGCGGGATATCACCACTCCTCCTCCGATAGCAATACCATTAAACATTCCTACCACCAGAAAGACGAGGCTTCCCGATGTGCTTACCGCTGCAAATGCCGTATTGTCCGCAAAGTTACCGACTACCCAGCATCTGCCATATTATATAATTGTTGTAATAGTTGTCCGAAAATTAAAGGAATCGTAAATGCAACGATCCCCTTCGCAACTGATCCCTTGGTCAGATCAATTGTATCTTTCTTCTTTTTCATTTGATTACCCCAGTAAATGTACACCGCCTAAAATTACATATGAAATAAACCACATAATCACTGTCGCCATACAGATTCCAAGCACAACCGCCGGAAATGCTTTGCGGAACTTCACACCCAGAAGTGCTGCGATCAGCGATCCTGTCCACGCTCCTGTACCTGGAAGCGGAATTCCCACAAAGAGTACCAGCCCCCAGAACTCATATTTCTCAATCTGATCACTCTTACTCATGGCACGTGCTTCCAGTCTGTGTACCATCGGTTTAAAGGTCTTCGTGCCTTTCAGCCAAGTAAAGATTGGTGTGATCAGAAGCAGGATAAATGGCACCGGAACGATATTACCGATTACACAAAGCGGAATTGCCTTTGCTACCGGTACACCAAGCACAGGTCCTGCCACCAGAAGTGCTCCTCGAAGCTCCAGAATCGGGATCATTGAGATCACGAATACAATTGCCTCTTTGCTCAATGTACCGCTCAATGCATGGATAATCCCCTGCACAAGTGTCTCTGTCATAATTATTCTCCTTTAATATATCTTCTCAGGAAAGCAAACAACGCTTCCATCTCTTCTCTGGTGCCCACAGTCACACGCATATACTGTTCAATGCGCTCACTGCCCCAGAATCTTACATAGATGTCTTCTTTCTTCAATGCCTCAAACATCTCTTTCGCATCATATTCCGGATGCATCACAAATATGAAGTTTGCCTGCGAATCCAGGCATTTAAATCCCAGTTCTTTGAACTGTTCCACAGACCATGCTCTCGTCTCTACGATCTTCTGAACGGTCTCCTCAAAATATACCTTATCCTTCACAGCTTCCGCGCCACATACCAGCGCCGCCTGATTCATAGTATAGGAATTAAATGAATATTTGGCATCATTCAGATATTTGATCAGCGTCGGATTACTGATGGCATATCCAATACGCATTCCTGCCATAGAGCGGGATTTGGAAAAGGTCTGTACCACGATCAGATTCTCGTACTTATCGATCAGTTCCAGTGCAGACTTTCCCGCAAAGTCAATATATGCCTCATCTACAATCACGATCACATCCTGATTGTGCGCAATGATATCTTCTACAAACTCAAGACCCTCATAGATTCCGGTCGGTGCATTCGGATTCGGGAATATGACGCCGCCATTCTCCTGATAATAGTCTTCCTTGCGAATGCGGAAATCATCCATAAGCTTCGGACAGATATACGGAATCCGGTAAAGATCTGCCCACACCTTGTAGAAAGAATAGGTAATGTCCGGAAACAGGATTGGTTTCTCGGAATTAAAAAACGTCAGGAAACACATCGACAGTACATCATCTGATCCCACGCCAACAAATACCTGATCTTTATTCACGCCATAATACTCTGCCAGGCTGTCTACCAGCACACTGGCTGTCGGATCCGGATACATCCGGAGCTTATCCGGACTGATCTGTTCCATTGCCTTCTGCACGCCTGGTGCCGGCGGATACGGATTCTCATTGGTATTCAATTTGATCACCCTACGGCCAGGCTGCTCGCCCGGCACGTACGGCTCTACCTTTCGTATATTCTTCTCAAATGCTTTCATATTCTAAAAGTACTCCTTCGCAAGTTCAGCAAATTTCGGAAGTGAATTTACAATCGTCTCATAAGATACACAATATGCCAGTCTTACATAACCTGGGCATGCAAAAGAACTTCCCGGAACCATCAGAATGTTGTATTTCTTACCTGCTTCGCAGAATTCCTTTTCATTCTCAACCGGCGACTTCACAAACAGATAGAATGCTCCTTCCGGCTTAATGCAGTCGAATCCACACTCTTTCAAGCCATTGTACAGTGCTTCTCTGTTTCTGTCATAGTAGGAAATATCCGTCTTTTCATTCAGGCACGCCTTTACGATCTTCTGCTGTAAGGTCGGTGCATTTACGAATCCAAGGATCCGGTTTGCTACGTTCGCTGCTGAAAGCATATCTTCGCTGTCTGCCACTTCATCCGGAATTACCAGATATCCGATACGTTCACCCGGCAATGACAGGGATTTGCTGTAAGAATACCCTACGATCGTATTATCATAATACTTGGTTAGATATGGTACCTCTGCTCCATCGTATACCAGTTCACGGTAAGGCTCATCAGAAATAAGGAAAATCTCTGTTCCGTACTCTTTCTGCTTTGCTTCCATAATAGCTGCCATCTTTTTAATGGTCTCTTCGGAATATACCACACCGGTCGGATTGTTCGGTGTATTCACAATAACTGCTTTTGTCTTCGGTGTGATCTTCTGCTCGAATTCATCCAACTTCGGCTGAAAATCTACGGTATTCGGAGATACCTCTACCAGTACACCGTCAAAGTTATTGACATAGGCTCTGTATTCACCGAAATATGGGGCAAATGTCAGCACCTCATCTCCTGCATTGATGATCGTCTTCAGGATAACATTCAGGCCTCCTGCTGCACCTACGGTCATGATAATGTTCTTTCCCTCAAATGCTGTACCAAAACGTTCGTTCAGAGACTTTGCTACCGCTTCGCGGACATCTGCGTAACCACTGTTGCTGTTGGTGTATCCATGAAGTACCAACGGATCCTCATTCTCAACCAGATCTTCGATTGCCTTCTTTACAGCCTCCGGAGCCGGTACATTTGGATTGCCCAGGCTGAAATCAAATACATTCTCAGCACCGTAAATACCTGCCAGACGGTTACCTTCTTCAAACATGGCACGAATAGCGGAACTGTTCGCTACCAGGCCTTTCATTTTCTCTGCTATCATTCTTCTACCTCCCGTGTCTGATCATCTTGTGTCTTTTCTCTTACCCATCCCTTTTCTACCATGAATGCCGGACGGTAAGATCGTTTCGCTTTTCTGAGTCCTTCGGAACCTGTATCTTCTTCGCGATTCACGTATTTATAATCCATACAGGCATGCTGTACAAACTGCTGATTGATCATCGTGTAAGCGCCTTCGATCTCTCCCAGCGCCTTCTCAATGTGCACAACAAATGTATCTTCAGAAAGCGGCTCTCCGATGGTAAATGCTATGATCTTGCCATCCACTCTTAATGCGCCGCCTACCAGATCTAATTCTTTAAAGAGTCGCAGGGAATTCAGCGTCACACAAAGCTCTGCATTCTTCTCTTCATCCTCTTCACAGCCATTTTCATTACGCCATTTCAAACCTGTCTGTACACATTCTTCCAGATTATCCTCACTGATCGGTTCATAAGACCAGCGGTCTGCATATACGATTTTAAACTTATTAACATGGTTACGTTTGCTGTGAAGCTTCTTGCCGGAAAGTGTGGCCAGTTTCTCAGATTCATATACATAATCTGCATCACCTTCCACATATTCAATCTCAAATCTTCCCGGATACCATTTCTCCAGATATTCAAAATTATCCGGTGTCACAGTATACATGAGGAACGGAACTCCCCGCTCCTTGCTATATACCATCAACACATCCAGCGCTTTCTTAACATTCTCCGGTTCTCCCGCCGGGTATGCAAAAGAGAATCCATCCTCATCCTCCGTACGGAATACCAATGTATGTTCTACCTCAGCAAACTTCACATGATAAAATCGCGCCCATAAATATACATTCACAAATGTACGCTCACAGCTTCTGCTGGTATGATGCTTGAAATAATGTGTGATGAGATCTTTATCTTCCAGTTCTATCTTCTTAAAGTCTATCTCTATCATAACTTACCTTCTTATATTCTTATATTGCTTTTTTTACTTATTCTCTTTCTTATTTTTTCTTGCACGGATTTTAGTATAGCATATCCGGACAACCAATACAATCAACAGGATCAGTACCAGAATAACAGCATAAATCACCAATGCGATCTTATTCGGGTGTTTCAGTAACTCGATTGGATTCCGGCTATCATCGATAACCTTGCGGTTCTCTGTCTTCTCATAACGTTCAGGTACTACAGATACGCCCTCATCGTTTTCAGAGAAGGATTCAAGATAGCTTGCCAGTGCGTACCATTCTTTTACTTCCGCGCCATTCTGATCATGGATAATATACTTTTCAAAATCTGTGATTGGCTCTCCGTCTGCATTCTTCGGTGTGATCTTAAGGATGCCCTTAGACTGTCCTTCTACTGCACCAAGCATCTGCGCAGAATAAAGTCCCGATACCACACGGTACAACTTATCATCCTGAATATTTTCAAGCTTCTCCTGTGTTAAAGGCTCTTCCTTGCCTACCTGATCAGTCGTCATATACACATCCGTCACTTTATTCAGAATCATGCGGTGCGGGTTAAATGTCCACGCCATACCGCTTGGATAAAGCTGTGCGGCACTCATCAGCGAAGACACCGAAGCATCCACCTCTGCTACCGTCTTAAGTTCTGCTCCGGTCAAATATACACTAACCAGCGGATATCCTGTAATACGGTCTGCTCCGATACCAAGAGCGCTTACATTAAATGCGTCCGATACCGTAATTTCTCCCTTTGGGAAGGAATCACGAATTACACCTGTCGCTACAACTGCCAGATCCACCGGCTCGTAATCTTCACCTTCTGCCTGCTTCACTGCATAGATATAAGAGTCAGATATCAGATTACCAAGTCCCGCCTCTCTGTGTTCTGCATACATATCATCTACTGAATCAAATGCCACGTCATTTTCTGCCAATACCTGATTCATTGTATATCCAAATCTGGACAGATATTCTTCATCAATCACACTGCGGTACTGTGCAAGTTCTGCTTCAATATCCGCATCCTTCTCTACCGTGCCATCCATTGCTTTTAACTTATATTCTTCCAATGTCCATCTGCCATCACCATCCGGTACAAGGCTCATCTCACCAAGATTTGCTCCATAGCATCCTGCTGATGCGATCACCGTATTGCCATGAATGATCGGCTGTTCCAATGTAGTATGTGTATGTCCGCTGATGATCACATCAATCTCTGGTACTTTCTCCGCAAGAATCTCGTCCTCAGACTTATCTTCATCTTCATTGGTTCCACTGTGAGACAGACAGACAATCATATCTACATCTTTCTTCTGCAGTTCTTTTACTACACGTTTAGAAGTCTCTACAATATCGTCAAATTCCAGACCGCTCTCTGGCGCACAGGCTGCTGCATCTTCTCCCAGTACACCAAACACGCCAATCTGCACACCATCATGCTCAATCACCGTATATTCTTTACTGCCATAATCTTCCAGTGCTGTCTGAATCAGTTTATTATCATCGGATTTATTCTTTTTCCAATCGATATTCGCAATCAGGAACTGTGGCAATGTAAGCTCGGCATCTTCTTCTGCATTACGTAACGCACTGTGGAACATATTGGAAAGTCCCTCTGCACGGTAGTCAAATTCATGATTGCCAAAAGTAGTTGCTTCCACACCAATCTTGCCAAGCATGGTAAGCTCTGCCGCATCTGTCTCATATATCGTCTGATAGAGCGTACCCATAGAAAAATCTCCGGCATCAAATACAAATGCTGCCGGATCTTCCTCTTTTACTCTGTCAATCTCTGTTTTATTCTGGCAAATCCACCTATCATCTCAGTCTCCCCGTCTGCCTGGCTTGCCTTGTATTCATCCAGTCTGGAATGAATATCATGTGTAAATAATATAGTCACCCTGTCGCCAGAATCTGTCGCAGACTCCGCCTCCGCCACGACAGAATTCACACACAGAGTACATACCATTATAATCATCAGCATGGCTGATTTAATTCGTCTTCTCATCATTATTCTCCTCAATTAATTATTTATACCACTGTGATACTACCAGATGCTGTACATCAGATTTACAGCCTTTGTATTAATCGCATGTGCATTATTCAGAAAGATCACATCCTGAATCTTGTTTTCTTTCACAAAATCCGTCAATCCACCACCGTAATATCTGTAATCCACGACATATACATCATGATAACTGTTTACCAGGAATGGGACAAATGCATTCGCATAGGATTCTTTGATTACCACGCAGGATGAATCATCCTTAATATTCGGATTCTCGATCTTCTCAAATGGTTCATCGCCGGCGATAAAGCACAGGTACTTATTCTCCTGACTATACACATTGGCATCCGCAACAACCTCGCCCTGCTGTTCCTGTCCATTATAATCTGTGTAGGTCAGTTCATTAACCTTTGGCACATATGCTGTGACAGTATCCGGATTATTAGCCAGAACTTCTGACTGGTTACTTGAAGAATAGAAGCTTCCCAAGAATCCTGTGAACTCCTCCTTCGTGTAATCTTTCAACGGAGATGCCTTTTCTCCCTTTTCTTTCATCAGCTGCTTGTAAGCATAATACGCTGCATCTGCTGTCCAGTGATGATCTGTCTTAAAATACAGATACTCACTGTTATGCTTCTTTAATGTATCCAGCACTGGCACGAACTTAACCTTCTTATCCAGATTATCTTCTATGTATTGGAAAGCCTCTTCCTGACTGCTGGATCCCACTTTCTTCTGCATCTCATCATCCAGCATTACAGCAATACTGGTCGGTGCCAGAATATCATATACTGTAGAAGTACCTTTCAGCTCCTTTGCCACTTCATTCAACATCGCGCTGTAGTTAGTTGCACCCTGCGCATCAAATCCATATAACTCAAATGCACGGTCGTCTGCGATGTATACCGTACCTGCCTGTTCCGGTTCTACATGAAGTTCCGCTTTATCATTTCTTCCTTCATCCTCATCATCTGTCTTGGACTTCTTGCTGGATTTCTTGTCGTCTTTGCTTAATGTAGATTCCATTTTCCCATCTACAGGAATCTCATCCGACACAACAGTACCGCCATGAATCTCTTCAGCACTCATTCCATACAGTCTCTCAAATTTGGAATTCAATGCCATGAACTCTTCACGGAACGGAAAGCTGTCCGCATACCAGGTACTGATCTGGTCTGTAAATTCACCATTCATGACCGTCTTTACCGTAGGCTTCGGAAATTTGGTAAGTGTACGCTTCTCAATCGCCGACTCCCTTGGCCGCAACGGTATCATTAACCCCAGAAGTCCGATCACCATTAATGTGATCAGAAATATTCGGATCGTGTATTTTTGAAATCTGTTATGCTCTCTCTTTTTCTTTAACTTGTAACTTGAATCATTCATCTTATTGCTGCTCCTCTAAAACTGGAAATATAAGAATGGATTGTAGCTGTTCCCTATCAACGCCATAAATGACAGAATCAGCAATGCAATCGGTGCAATCATTTCATATACATACACCGGATACGGGATTCTGCAGACTCTGTTAACCAGACCTCTGAAGAATCTGCCAATATACTTGATCAACGGTGTAGATGCTATAATGCAGAAGATCAGCAGAAATATATTATTTTTAATCTGGATAGATGTCGCCATATCCATAAATCCATTGCCGTTCAGTCCAAACATGCCTTTTAGAGAAGTTCCAAGATCAGCAATTGACTCCTGACGGAACAGTGCCCATCCAAAGTACACTACAAGCATTGCATATAAGTGTCTTACCCCACCCGGTAGCTTTTTTAGCTTATCAAGCCAGCCTTTATTCTCAATACAGATAAATACAAAGAAATACAGTCCCCATAAGATATAATTCCAGCTTGCTCCATGCCAGAATCCGGTAAGTGCCCACACTACCAATAAGTTTATTGTTCTTCTTCTGGCTCCTTTACGATTACCTCCCAGTGGGATATACACGTAATCTCTGAAAAATGTACTCAGAGAAATATGCCAGCGATTCCAGAAATCCTTAATTGATGTAGCTATATATGGATAATTAAAGTTTTCATTATAATGGAAACCTATCATCCAGCCCATACCAATCGCCATATCAGAATATGCCGAGAAATCCAGATAGATCTGAAGCATATAGAACAACAATCCAATCCAAAGCCCGCCTGCCGGAATGGCAACAATCGCCTTATGTCCTGATGGAAACAGCGCATCTGCTACAGATGCACAACTATTCGCCAGGATTGCTTTTTTTGCAAGTCCGACCATAAATCGCATGATACCTTTGCTAAACTCATCTACCCGAACCTTACGGTGATCGATCTCATCTGCCACCAACTGATATCTTACAATCGGTCCCGCAATACACTGATGGAACAATGCTGCATATAACAGTAAATGCCAGTACTTACGCTGAGCAGCCACTTCTCCTCTATATACATCCACCACATAAGATAAAAGCTGGAATGTATAGAAAGAAATACCTACCGGCAATACAATCTTTGTTGCCTCCGATGGAAGTCCGATCAGCGAACTTGTAATTCCGGTGAAGAAATTCAGATATTTAAATATACCAAGAAGTCCGATCAACAGCACACAGGCGAGCGTCAGATACTTCCTTTTCACACTCTTCTTCCGACTCCCCTCAATCATAATCGCAGTAAACCAGGATATAAATACCATTCCCAGAAGAAGGATTAAATATTTCGGTCCTGCCCATGAATAGAAAATCAGGGAAAACACCAGCATGACTATGTTCTTCTTTTCAATCCCGTCTACCAAATTATATATCAGCAGATTCAGGGTCAAAAAGAAAAACACAAAAAACAAACTCGAAAAAACCATTAAACTTTCACTCCACAATAACTAATAACTTTTCTTTTTTCGACACTATGCCACTTATAAATTATATAGAACTCCCGTGACGCTGTCAATCAAATCGAACGCAAAAAGAACAGGACGAACCACGGTTAACTCTGATTCATCCTGTTACTTATTCTTCATTTTATTAATCTTCATTCATAGAAGCTATCTTAGCTGCCTGATCTGCTGCGATACATGCGTCCAGAATCTCCTGGATATCTCCATTCATGATCTTATCAAGCTTATATAAGGTCAGACCAATACGATGATCTGTCACTCTTCCCTGCGGGAAGTTATAAGTACGAATCTTCTCAGAACGGTCTCCGGTACCGATCTGGCTCTTTCTTGCCTCAGCCTCTGCATCGTGCTGCTTCTGACATTCCAGATCGTATAACTTGGCACGCAGTAATGCAAATGCCTTTTCTTTATTCTGCAGCTGTGACTTCTCTGTCTGGCTATAGATTACAATTCCCGTAGGATAATGAGTCAGTCGTACTGCTGAGTCTGTGGTATTGACACACTGTCCACCATTACCGGATGCACGCATGACATCAATACGAATGTCCTTCTCATCAATCTGTACATCTACATCCTCTGCCTCAGGCATTACTGCTACTGTGATTGTAGATGTATGAATACGTCCGCCGGACTCTGTCTCAGGCACACGCTGTACACGGTGTACACCGGATTCATATTTCATAACGGAATATGCACCCTGACCGTCAATCATAAAGGTCACATTCTTCATACCACCGATACCGATCTCTTCGCACTCAACCAGTTCTACCTTCCATCTGCGGCTCTCTGCATAGTGTACATACATACGGTAGATCTCTGCCGCAAACAATGCCGCCTCATCTCCACCTGCACCTGCACGGATCTCCACGATAACGTTCTTATCATCATTAGGATCCTTAGGAAGAAGCAGAATCTTCAGTTCATTCTCAAGTTCCTCTACTCTCGCTTTCGATTCATTTAATTCTTCTTTTGCAAGCTCACGCATCTCTTCATCGGACTCTTCATTCAAAAGCTCCAGACTGTCTTCAATATTCTGCTTGCACGCTTTATATTCCTTATATGCTTCAACGATCGGAGTCAGTTCTGCCTGCTCTTTCATAAGCTTGCGAAAACGGTTCTGGTCATTCGCTACATCCGGCTCCTGAAGCTGATTCAAAACTTCCTCCAGGCGAAGCACGATATCTTCTAATTTATCAAACATCTTTTTACCTCCTGATCGGTGATCTTACTCACCTGACATTATTTTATTGTAACGTTCCATACACTACCCGGTCAAGTCCTGCCAGGTCTTTTTTTACGGTTATCTGTTCATAACCGGCATTTTTCATAAGTTCTTCAACTGCCTCTGCCTGATCACAGCCAATCTCAAACATAAGTTTCCCCTGCGTTTTTAAATATTTACCTGCTTCGGAAATGATCCTGCGATAGAAATACAGACCGTCTTCTTTCCCATCCAGTGCAATGTACGGATCATGAAGCCGTACTTCCTCCTGCAGTGTGTCGATCACAGCTGTCTCAATATACGGTGGATTAGACACGATCACGTCATACTTCTCCTCTTCCGGTATCTTCGCAAAAAGATCACTCTGTATCCATGTCACCGGGACTCCCAACCGCCTGCCGTTCTCTCTGGCCACTTTCAAGGCTTCTTCTGACACATCTGCGCCGATCCCCTGAAGATCCGTCATATAGTATTTCTCTCTGCACATTTTCAGAATGCTGAGAACAATACATCCGGATCCAGTACACATATCAAGGACCTTCATCTTCGGACGCATAACCTGGATTGCTTCTTCCACCAGAATCTCCGTATCCTGTCTCGGAATCAGCACATGTTCATTCACACAGAACGGATACCCCATGAATTCCTGTTCACCCGTAATATGCTGCAATGGAATATGCGCTGCGCGCCGTCTGATACAATCTATATACCTGTCCGCATTTTCTTCAGACACAGCACGCTCTGGCTCTGCAAAATACATTGCCTTACTGACACCTGTGACATACTCCAGCAGATACCATGCATCCAGCGAAAATTCTTCAATCCCTTCCTCAGCCAGTTTTACTGTTCCTACCTTATATAATTGTTTCAGTGTTAAAGTTTTCTGCTTCATAAGTTCTCCAGTCAAATACCGCTTCCACTGCCTGAATAGCTACCTCAATCATACTGTCATCCGGTTCTTTTGTCGTAAGCTTCTGGATTGCAAGTCCTGGCTTACTAAGCAGATTGATCAGTGGATTGTCACTGTTACCAGCGAGTCGCAGAATCTCATAGGAAATACCTGCGATAACCGGAAGTAATGCGATACGAACCACCACACGCATCAGTGCTGATTCTACCCTCACAATACAAAGGAGACAGATACTGATAATTAATACAAAGAACAGGAAACTGGTTCCACAGCGCTTATGCTGTCTGGAACTGATTCTGACATTTTCCATTGTCAATGGCAATCCGTGTTCAATACAGTTAATACATTTGTGCTCTGCGCCGTGGTACATAAAGGTACGCTGAATATCTTCCATGTGGGAAATCAGCAGTATATACAAAATAAAAATGCCGATACGCACCAGACCCTCGATTACAGTACGAACTCCATAAGAGGGAATCCATCGTTTCAAAAGTCCGGACAACAGGTACGGTAACACCATAAAAATCGCAACCGCAAATACAATTGACACGATCACTGTCCCGGTCATCAACGCACTTTCCTGTTTTTCTTTCTTCTTCTGTTCTGCCTCTGTCATCGGCTTCTTTTCTTCCTCATCCTCAAAAAAGGAGGCTGAAAACATCAAGGTCTTCATACCGATGATCATCGAGTCGATAAAATTAAACACACCTCTGACAAATGGGATTCTAGTCAGAGCCTTATGATTCCCAACAATGCTGCGGTATGTCTGCTTATCCACCACAATCTCTCCATCCGGCTTCCGCACTGCCACTGCATAGTCATCCTTATTCTTCATCATGATGCCTTCCATCACAGCCTGTCCGCCGATACCTGAAGATTTCATATATTGTCCTCCTGATAATAGAAAAGGTTGAGATTCCGTAAAATCTCAACCCGTTACCTTCTTGGATTATTTTAATCCGTATTTCTTGTTGAACTTGTCTACACGACCACGAGCCTGTGTTGCTTTCTGCTGTCCTGTGTAGAATGGGTGGCACTTAGAGCAGATTTCTACGTGGATATCTTCGCTTGTAGATCCTGTTACAAAAGTGTTACCACAGTTACAAGTTACAGTTGCCTGATGATATGCTGGATGTATTCCTTCTTTCATTTCGTTTCACCTCTTCTTTATTATCGTCGTGCTTAATGCACTTTATTTCGTTTCATAAACAGCTTATTTATTGTATCATAAAACTTTTACATTGTCTAGATTAATTTTGTCTTTTTTACCATTTGAATTAATTCTTTATTACTTCTGGTTCTCGAGAACATATTTAAGATATTCTCTACTGCCTCGTCAGAGCGCATTCCATTGAGTGCCTTGCGCATATGATCTACCGCTTCCAGCTCTTCCGGAGACAACAGCAGATCCTCTCTTCTGGTTCCGGACTTCGGAATATCGATTGCCGGGAACATACGCTTCTCAGAAAGCTTTCTGTCAAGCACCAGCTCCATATTACCGGTTCCCTTAAATTCCTCATATACCACATCATCCATACGGCTTCCCGTATCTACCAGTGCTGTTGCAAGAATGGTCAGGCTTCCGCCTTCGCGCATATTTCTTGCTGCACCGAAGAATCGCTTCGGCATATGAAGTGCTGCCGGATCAAGACCGCCGGACAGCGTTCTTCCGGACGGTGCTACCGTCAGGTTATAAGCTCTTGCAAGTCTGGTGATACTATCCAGAAGAATCATAACATCTTTACCATGCTCTACCAGTCTCTTAGCACGCTCAATCACCATCTCGGATACCCGCTTGTGATGCTCCGGCAATTCATCAAATGTGGAATAGATTACTTCCACATTTGCTCCTTCAATTGCCTCCTTAATATCGGTTACTTCCTCCGGGCGTTCATCAATCAGAAGAATCAGCATATGCACTTCCGGATTATTCTTTCGCACAGACAATGCCACCTGTTTTAAAAGCGTTGTCTTACCGGCTTTCGGTGGCGATACGATCATACCTCGCTGACCCTTACCAATTGGAGACATAAGATCCATGATACGCATGGCAGTGCTGGTCTTTCCCGTCTCAAGAGATAATCTCTTATTTGGAAAAATTGGTGTAAGATCTTCAAAGTTTGGTCTCTTGGCAGCAATTGCAGGATGAATACCGTTAACTTTAGATAAATACAACAATGCACTGAATTTCTCCTGCTGTGTCTTAATTCTCGTATTACCTTCCAGGATATCTCCCGTCTTCAGATTAAATCTGCGGATCTGTGAAGGCGATACATATACATCATTCTCTCCCGGCAGATAGTTTTCACAACGGATGAATCCAAAGCCTTCCGTCATTACTTCCAGAATACCGCTGGCCGTCTCACCGCTGTCCAACTTATCTATATCGTGAATCTCCTGCTTGTCCCGGTCTCCGGTATTAGCAGAACGCTCTTTATCGCGAATATCTTCTTCCAGCATACGTTCTATAAGCTGTGCCTTCTTCATGCCTGATATACCGGATATATCGCGTGCTTTGGCAAGCTCTTTTAATGTAGCCAGAGGAAGCGATTCATACTTTTCTCTCATCATATAATCTTCGTTTCCTTTCTGAGTTCTTTTCTGATTATTAACTTATTAACCACCGTTATTAATCTTCATTAATCTTCAATTTTAATTCACACTCATTAGCATAGGGAATGCAGCCGAACTGGCTGTTGAATTTATGTATCTTATTATACACGATTCTGATATTTTTGCAAACCTTTTTTGTCCACTCTGATAGCTCTTCCAATTTGACTTGAACTGTTAAGGATGTTATGATATTTAATGTCGTCGGAACACTCCGAAGACATTGTATTCTAACATTAACGAAGATAAAGAAAAGGTGAATCAATATGACAGCAAATGAACTTGCATTACAGATGCACAAGAAATGGAATGGTAAGATTGAAACCACTGCCAAATCTCACGTCAGAACAAGGGAAGATCTGGCTATCGCATATACTCCAGGTGTAGCAGAACCTTGTAAGGTTATTGCCAAGGATCCAACGGCAGCCTACACTTATACAATGAAAGCAAATACAATTGCCGTTGTCTCTGACGGAAGTGCCGTACTGGGACTCGGTAACATCGGTGCTCTGGCAGGTATGCCTGTTATGGAAGGTAAGGCTGTCCTCTTCAAAGAACTTGGTGGTATTAATGCTGTACCAATCTGTCTGGATACACAGGATACAGAAGAAATCATCCGTACTGTAGTAAATATCGCACCTGCATTTGGTGGCATCAACCTGGAAGATATCAGTGCTCCACGCTGTTTTGAAATTGAGGAACGGCTGAAAGAACTCCTGGATATTCCGGTATTCCACGATGATCAGCACGGTACTGCCATCATCGTCCTCGCAGGCATTATTAACGCTATGAAAGTTGCAGGCAAAGACAAAGAGACTGCACAGGTCGTTGTAAATGGTGCCGGTTCTGCCGGAGTTGCCATTACTAAGCTTCTGCTCCGTTATGGTTTCAAGCATGTCACCATGTGTGACATTAATGGTATGTTAAATGAATCCTCACCGAATCTGAACTGGATGCAGAAGGAAATGGTGAAAGTAACCAATCTGGAAGGCAGACAGGGAACTCTTGCCGACGCATTAAAAGGTGCTGACATTTTTGTTGGTGTATCTGCTCCAAATATTGTCACCAAAGAAATGGTCGCTTCTATGAACCACGACGCTATCCTCTTTGCCATGGCGAATCCCGTTCCGGAGATCATGCCGGATCTTGCAAAAGAAGCCGGAGCCAAAGTTGTTGGTACGGGACGAAGCGATTTCCCGAACCAGATTAACAACGTTATGGCATTTCCTGGCATTTTCCGTGGTGCACTGGAAGGACATGCTACTAAGATCACAGAAGAAATGAAGCTTGCCTGCGCGGAAGCAATCGCAAGTCTGGTACCGGACGACGAACTGACTGAGACACACATCGTACCGGATGCACTGGATCCTATCATTGCTGATGTCGTGAGCAAAGCTGTCAAAGAGCTGATATAATATGCAGAAAGAAAACAGAACGCCCCAGCCAGTCCGCTGGGGCGAAAAACGCTTTTATTCTCTGGATTACTACCTGAAACAGACTTACGGGCACAAGCTCTATAAGATCGCACTGGATGCCGGCATGACCTGTCCCACCAGAGACGGTACGCTGGGGACACGCGGCTGCATCTTCTGCAGTGCCAAAGGTTCCGGTGACTTTGCAGCCGACCGTTCGTTGTCTGTCACCGAACAGCTTATTCAGGGTAAAGAAATCATCCGAAACAAATTCCACGCAGATGGATACATTGCTTATTTTCAGGCATTTACGAACACCTACGCGCCTGTCGAACGACTGCGCCAGGTTTTTACCGAAGCAATCAATGCGCCGGATGTAGAAATCTTATCCATCGCTACCAGACCGGACTGCCTCGGACCGGAAGTATTAGAACTTTTGCAGGAACTGTCTCAGATCAAACCAGTCTGGGTCGAACTTGGATTGCAGACCATCCATCCGGATTCTGCTACATTCATCAGGCGGGGATACGAGCTTTCGGTGTTTCTGGAAGCCGTAGAGAATCTGCGCAGGATTGGAATCTCTGTTATCGTCCATGTAATCCTCGGACTTCCGGGTGAGACTTTCGACCAGATGCTTGAGACCGTTCAATATCTAAATACACTGGATATCCAGGGCATCAAATTACAGCTCCTCCACATACTGGAGGGCACGGATCTTGCGGATTATTACCGCGAGCATCCATTTCCGGTTATGACTATGGATGAATATCTGGCACTCTTAGGTGACTGTATCAGCCATCTGAGACCAGACATTGTGATCCACCGGTTAACCGGCGACGGTCCATCTAAGCTCTTGATCGAGCCGCAATGGACCACGCGTAAGCGCGACACGCTAAATCGGCTAAATGCCTATCTAAAAACCCAGAACATCTGGCAGGGAAGGAGTTATACCAATGGCACAACCACTTACACTGTATAAGCTAATCGTATTATATATGCTGGATCGTGTAGATTTCCCGCTGTCCACATCGCAGATATCAGAATTCGTGCTGGACAAAGGCTATACTACTTACTTTAAGCTGCAGCAAGCTCTGTCGGAACTGATGGATGCCGGACTGATCCGGGATGAATCCACACATAACCGTACCTTGTATCATCTGACAGAAGACGGTTCCTCTACGATTGATTATTTTAAAAACAACATTTCACAGGATATTCAAAAAGATGTTAATGAATATCTGAAAGAAAAGAAATATGATTTAAAGAATGAAAGTTCTGTCAAAGCAGATTACTACCGCAATACCAATCAGGAATATTCGGTACACTGTCAGGTAACCGAGAACGCACTGCCGTTGATCGATCTTACGATTACAGTGCCTTCCGAAGCCGAAGCACAGGCTGTAACCGACAACTGGCAGAAAAAGAACCAGGAGCTCTACGCCACTATTATGGCAAAGCTTCTTGGATAGTCATTCATTTTACAAGGGAGGGTATGACTCATAACGAGTCATACCCTCCCTCCTTTGGAACTATCTATTTCCCGACAGCCCCTTTGTATGTTCTTATATGTTTCTCTTACTGTTATACTGCCATTGCCCGGTCATACACAATCTTACGACTGATCACACCGATATCTTCCAGTTCATTGACCATCCGATACACGGTTGCAATTCCAATCCCGCTGTCTACCTTAGAGGCAAGATAGTGGATCTCCTTGCAGCTGGAGCACTGATTATTAAGTATAACATCCAGAAGTTCCAGTCGCTGCTTTGTGATACGGCATCCTTTTTCCCTGAGCCTTGCAATGATCAGTTCTTTCTGTTCATTCATATCGAGACCTCTTATTTCTTCTTTGTCTGGTTTATTGATGTCGTATGTTCGGATGAACAGCTGCCGGCGCATCCACTGCATCCAGCGCATCCCCCACTGCATTTTCCGTTCTTTTTATCACGAATCACGCTTCTTGCCGCGAAATATACGATCACCAGCAAAACCGCCAATACCACAATTGTTCCCATGACAATTCCTCCCTTAACAGGCAGGAGAATTATTTAGCGCCTGCCACGCTTCTTACATTTACATTTAATGTCTTACTTTCTTTGTATGGTCTGAACAGCAGATAAACAAATCCAAGGATCAGAATGAATGCCACGATCGTTCCAAGTCCAAATCCACCACCCATAGCAAGTGTACCAATCTGGTAAATGCAAAGTGAAACAATGTATGCAAGACCACACTGATATCCGATTGCGAACCAGAACCATTTTGCATTGTTCATCTCTCTCTTGATAGCTCCCATTGCTGCGAAACAAGGTGCACACAGGAGGTTAAATACCAGGAATGAGTAGCCTGCTGCTACAGTCATACTTCCTGCGAGCTGTCCCCAAATCTCTGTACCATCTTCTGCTACTTCTGCAAAACCAAAGAGCTGTCCGAATGTTCCTACTACGTTCTCTTTTGCTACAAGTCCTGTAATAGCTGCAACAGCCATCTTCCAGTTGCCCCATCCCAGCGGTGTAAAGATCCATGCGATCAGGTTACCGATCTTAGCAAGGATACACTCAGCCTGAGCTGCTTCCATTGCTGCTCCTTCAAGTCCGTCGAAGTTCAGCATTCCAAAATGTCCGTTTACCCAACCGAAGTTCAGCAGGAACCAAACAACGATTGTTGATAATGTAATAATTGTACCAGCTTTTTTGATGAATGACCATCCACGTTCCCACATACTTCTCAGTACATTACCGATGGTTGGCATATGGTATGCAGGCAGCTCCATAACGAATGGTGCCGGATCTCCCGCGAACATCTTAGTCTTCTTCAGGATAATACCTGAGCAGATGATAGCTGCGATACCTACAAAGTAAGCACTCGGTGCTACCCATGAAGCTCCATTGAAGATTGCTCCTGCGATCAGGGCAATGATAGGAAGCTTCGCTCCACAAGGGATAAATGTTGTAGTCATGATTGTCATCTTACGGTCACGATCATTCTCGATGGTACGGGAAGCCATAACTCCAGGAACACCACAACCGGTTCCGATCAGCATCGGGATAAATGATTTACCGGACAGTCCGAATTTACGGAAGATACGGTCCATGATAAACGCTACACGAGCCATGTATCCGCAGGACTCCAGGATTGCCAGGAAGAAGAACAGTACCAGCATCTGTGGTACGAATCCAAGTACGGCACCTACACCAGAGATAATACCATCAACGATCAGTCCTGTTAACCAGTCTGCGCAGCCGATTCCTTCGAAGAAAGACTGTGCCGCCGGAATGATCCATTCTCCAAACAGTGTATCATTGGTCCAGTCTGTCAGGACAGCACCTACAGTTGTTACAGATACATAATAAACGATCCACATGATTACTGCAAAGATTGGAAGCGCTAACCATCTATTGGTCACGATACGGTCAATCTTATCAGATGTCGACATTTCTTTGGCTCTGTTCTTAGTTACGCAGTCACCGATGATAGATGAAATATATACATATCTTTCATTTGTGATAATGCTTTCTGTATCATCATCAAACGCATCTTCCATCTCTTTGATCTCAGCAGATACATCCGGTGCACTCTTCATCTGAGATGCAATCTTATCGTCCTTCTCAAGAAGTTTGATAGCGAAGAATCTCTCCTGTTCTGCCGGAACAATACCAGTCAGACGGTTTTCTACTGCACTGATGATCTCTTCTGCCTTGGCACTGAACTCGTGCGCAGGCTCGATCACTTTTCTGGCATTAGCCAGCTTCACTGCTTTTTCAGCTGCTTCTTTAATTCCAGTTCCCTTCAGTGCGGAAATAGATACCACTTCACAGCCAAGTTTTTCTGAAAGTTTATTCAAGTGAATCTTATCACCATTTTTTTCCAGAAGATCAGCCATGTTAACTGCCATAATTACCGGAATACCAAGCTCCATAATCTGTGTGGTCAGATACAGGTTACGCTCAATATTGGTTCCGTCTACGATATTGATGATCGCATCCGGTCTCTCGCCGATCAGGTAATTTCTGGCAACCACTTCCTCCAATGTGTATGGAGACAGGGAATAGATACCCGGAAGGTCCATGATCACAACGTCTTTGTGTCCTTTTAATTTACCCTCTTTTTTCTCTACTGTAACGCCAGGCCAGTTTCCTACAAACTGATTGGAACCTGTCAGTGCGTTAAACAATGTTGTCTTACCACTATTCGGATTACCCGCAAGTGCAATTTTTACTGACATTTCATTTCTCCTTTTCCTATTAGTTTGTCATTTCTTCCCAAAGTAAGTTCTTACTAACTATTGGGTAAAAAATTAATCTACACAGATCATTTCAGCATCTGCTTTTCTGATGGAAAGCTCGTATCCACGAACAGTGACTTCGATCGGGTCTCCCAGAGGCGCTACTTTTCTTACAAATACATCTACACCTTTGGTGATTCCCATGTCCATGATTCTTCTCTTAACCGGACCGTCACCTGTCAGTTTGGTTACTTTTACTGTCTGACCACAGGCTACATTTTTTAAAGTCTTCATTTCCTTCTTCCTTTCTTACCTTCCTAAACCATAACCTTCATTGCAATATCTTTACCGACCGCAACTCTGGAATCTCTCACATTAACAATAACGCTTCCCTGAACGTCTGATACTACTGTGACAGTTCCACCAACCGTGAAGCCCAGACTTTCCAGAAACTTCCTGGTCTCTTCTTTTCCGCCAATCCTCTTAATTGTTACTGGTTCACCTACATTTGCCATAGTAAGTGGCATCATAATCGACCTCTTTTCTTAATGCGTTAGATTAAAGATGATATTTCTTATCATCTATGATTTTCATCGTTAGTATACACTAACATATATTAGATGTCAAGTATATTTCTTAGTTTTAACTAACTGACGAAATATCTCATTTTTAATTGGATTTTTTCTACATATTTGCCCTTTTCATTTAAATATGGTATATTAATAAGATAATAAGATACTAGCAAACGAGGTATGATAAATGATTAAGAATGAATCCGCTGAAAATTATCTTGAAACCATCCTGGTCCTCAGCGAACGGTGTCCGGTTGTTCGCTCTGTAGATATTGCTACCGAACTGGATTTCAAGAAATCAAGCGTAAGTGTTGCTATGAAAAAGCTCCGCCAGAGTGGTCACATCGTCGTATCGCCGGAAGGATACATCACACTTACTCCGGAAGGTAAAGAAGTTGCAGAACGCATCTATGAACGTCATCAGGTCATTTCCGCATGGCTGACCAAGCTTGGTGTCAATGCTGAAATTGCCGCTGAAGATGCCTGCCGTATCGAACATGTAATCAGCGCAGAGAGTTTCGCAGCACTGAAGAAGCACATTAAAGAAGACAACTGATAACTTTTGCGTTATCAGTTGCCTTCTTTTTATTTTCTCTATAAATTCTTTTTACTAATCTTTTCTAAAATTCTTTTCGCTGACTCCGTTACCGCAAGTCCACCTGTACTGGTCTCCTTCAGACAAACCGGAAGATCATTACCGATCCGCCGCATACTGTCAATCGTATCATCCGGTGTAATCGCGCTGCGGATACCAGCCATAGCAAGCTGTGCTCCTGCTACTGCATTCATCACACCTGCCACATTCCGCTTAATGCACGGGACTTCTACCAGTCCACCCACCGGATCACAGGCAAGTCCCAGCATATTCTTCAGAGAAAATGTCGCCGCCTGTACGATCTGCTCATTATCACCGCCCTGCAGATAAGCCAGTGCTCCTGCTGCCATGGCACTTGCCGAACCAATCTCCGCCTGACAACCGCCAGACGCTCCCGCAATTGATGCATTCTCTGCGATTACTTTCCCGATCCCCGCTGTCACCAAGAGTGCCTGCACGATTTCTTCTTTCGATACATGCTCACATTCCTCATAGCTAAGCACTACCGCAGGAATCACTCCACAGGATCCCGCTGTCGGTGCTGCCACGATCCGTTTCATACAGGCATTGGACTCTGCCATCTTAAGTGCCTTTTCCATCGCCAGACTGGTATACGGACTACAGAGATTCTTCCCACTGGCATTATATGCACGCATCTTCTCACCGTCTCCACCGGCTGCACCACTGCCGGATCGCAATTCTGCATCATAATTCTCATCTGCCAGACGCATTGCTTCATACATGCGCTCCATCTTCTGAAATACCTGTTCTTCCGTCAATCCGCTTTCAGCCGCTTCCTGTTCCATTACAGCTTCCCAGATCTTTTGATTTCCACATTCACATATCTCCAGCAATTCTCTGATACTGTGATATTCTGCCATTTACTCGTCCTCCGCTTTCTTCAGATAAGTTACTTTCAGGATGCCTTCTACTCTCTCCAGCCAACGTATGCCTTCTTCCGGAATCTCCTGATCACATTCTACTACCATAACTGCCCGCCCGCCTTTGCCAGAGCGATATAGCTGCATCGTAGCAATATTGACCGACTTGTGCGCAAGCATCGCCGTCACTTCTGATACATGCCCCGGCTGATCTAGATTGTGTACGATCAGCGTCGGATTCTCTCCTGAGAAATTCGTCTCGATACCATCAATCTGTGCGATATTGATTCTCCCACCTCCAAGAGACTCTCCGATAATCTCCAGCTTCTTACCGGATTCTCCTTTCAGGCGAAGAAGTGCGGAATTCGGATGTCCTTCTTTTAGGATTGCCTCTCCAAAGCTCAGTTTGATTCCCCGCTCTTTTGCAATTTCTATACTATTCGGGATTCGGTAATCATCTGGCTTCATCCCCATCAGACCGCCTACCAGTGCACGGTCTGTACCATGTCCTCTTCCGGTAGCCAAAAACGATCCATATAACAGTATCTCCGCTTCTTTTACTTCTTCTCCCAGAAGATTACGCGCCACAAATCCAATACGCACTGCACCAGCTGTATGTGAACTGGACGGTCCAACCATCACCGGTCCTATGATCTCAAATATATTCATACCGTTCTCCTTTCTCATGCCCGTGCCACAAATTTCATTTTCACTTTCTTACGTACAAACCAGTAACAGATCACCTGCATAACAATTGTGATAAACCAGGATGCCGGATAAGAAATGAACAACAGATCCAATGCTCTGTGTGATGGAAAGATCATAAAGATCCACACGATTCTGGTTCCTACTGTACCAAGCACCGACAATATCATCGGTACTGTTGAATATCCCATTCCACGCAGTGCTCCCGGAAACAGATCCATGATTCCGCACAGGAAATACGTAATTGTGGTACATGAGAATATTGCCATGCCATTTTTTATTACATCTGCCTCTGATGTGTAGATCCGCAGAATCTCCGGACCAAACATATATGCACATATTCCTAATACTAACAGTATCCCGCAGGACAATATCATACAGTCAATCAGTACGCGATCCATCCGCTTCGGCTTCCCTGCACCATAATTCTGACTGGTAAAACTCATACATGCCTGTGTCACTGCATTAGCAGACATATATAAGAAGCCAAGAATATTGTTTGCAGCTGTATAACCTGCCATTGCTACAGAGCCAAATGAATTTACTGATGACTGCAGCAACGCATTGGACAGATTGATGACCATACTCTGGATGCCGGCCGGAATGCCCACCTGAAAGATCTGCCTCAAATACACACCTCTGATCGTCAATTTAGAAAATCTAAGCTGATAACTACTCTCCGTCTTGTACAGACAGCGCAGGATTAAAATACAGGAAATCATCTGGGAAATGGCTGTAGCAATCGCCACTCCCGCCACATCCAGATGAAATGCAATAACCAGGATCAGATTCAGTATTGCATTGATCACTCCGGATATAACAAGAAACATCAATGGACGCTTTGTATCTCCTACCGCTCTCAGTATCGCCGCACCATAATTGTACAACATAAAAAATGGCATCCCCATAAAATATATCTTCATATATAATGCTGCCTGCTCAATGACATCATCCGGCGTTCCCATGATCTCCAGTGCATATCTGGAACAGATTAATCCCACGAAAGCCATTACAACACCGCTGATCAGGGCAAATGTGATCGCTGTATGTACTGTCTCAGACATCTCCTGGTCTCTTCCGGCAGCATAGAATCTGGCCGCAAGTACATTGGCTCCCAACGACACGCCGATAAACAGATTCGTAAATACATTGATCAGCGCCGTTGTAGAACCAACCGCCGCCAATGCCCAACTTCCACTGAACCTTCCTACCACGATAATATCTACTGCATTAAACAGTAACTGCAAAATTCCTGACACCATAAGCGGTACTGAAAACGAGATTAACTTATCCATAATCGTGCCATTGCACATATCTATTTCATATTTATTCTTCTTCAATCTGACTCACTCCCTCAGAATCCTTTATCAATAATTCCCTTCTCTGTCTATCATACCAGTATTTTACAATAAAAGATACGCCCTGTCCGAAAACAGGGCGCTGTGTCTGATCTTACCAATCAGTATACAGGTCAATATTACCTTTTCCACTTCCGCTGTCATACACTTTGCCGGCTCCTAATGAAGTCTGAACAACTGTGCCTTTCGGATAATCATCACTTGCAACTACGATGTAATTATCCTTGTCGCGAATCGTACCATCGCTCGCAATATGGCGTCCAGGAATCGCCAGTCCACCTCCCGGAAGTACTTTCTGTGAATAATAGGTCTCAGAATGTCCGTTAAACCAGATACGTCCCTTAGACGGGGTCAAGCCACCTGATGGGATCACATAGTTACCATGATTAGTTCCGGAATTATTGTTGGAACTATTATTTCCAGAATTATTAGAAGAACTATTGCTTCCGGAGTTCGTACTTCCTGACGAACTGTTATTCTTATTAGAAGAAGTCGTTGTGTTTTTCGAAGCTTCTGCTGCTTTTTGCTTCGCTGCTTCCTCTTCCTTTGCCTTAGCATCACGTGCTGCCTGAAGCTGTGCATTAAATGTAGCAAGATCTGTCGATGTGGCATCAGCCTTCGCCTGCAATTCAGCCTGTTCGCTGTTCAGCTGTTCCTTCAGATCTGCCAGCTCCTGCTGTTGCTTCTTCAGATCATCTTCCTGTGTCTCGATACCTTCACGTACTTCTACCAAATTCTCCAGCATATCTCTGTCATACTCGGTAACATTCTGAACAAAATCTGCTTTATTCAGTAAATCTGCCATGCTGTCTGCACTGAATAGCATAGAGATCATACTCTCCGAACCATTCTCGTACATGTACTTAATACGGGACTTCATATTTTCATATTGCTTCTCTTCATTGTTACGCGAAATCTGAAGTGATGCTTCCAGTCGGAACACTTCATTGTTCGACTCTTCAATCTGTGCCTCGGTCTCAGCGATCTTATCACTGATCTCAACCATATCCTGATTAATCCCGTCCAGTTGATCCTGCAGATTACTGGTCTTATTCTCAAGGCTCTCAATGTCCTCTGCATGCACCGGCATAGATGACAGTGCGACACCGAATGCACAGATAAGGGCTGTTCCGTACCGTGCGATTCGTTTTTTATGCATTCTCATAAATATAATCCTTTCCTGAATGTTTTGGGGTTAACACTTAGGTATTATATAGCATTTTCTCAAAAAGAACAACCCCATAGAATTCAGAGGTCAAATGTTAAGGAATATTTAAGCCTTATATATGATTCTATTCTCCAAACTATTGAATATTTAATTTTGCCATCAGCGCTTCCTGCAACACCTGTGAGAAATTCACTCCCGCTTTGATTGCAGCTTCATTCATCCATTCTGGAATGCTAAGAGTCTTTTTCACTGCCCTCGAACAATGTCATGTCTGCTCTGATCCATATCGATGGATTCTTCAGTTCCGATACCGAAGGGCTTCTTCTGCATCCGGCATTATGGCTCTGCTGCTTACCAGGAGCAGAACCAATAAGAATCTATAAAAATATTTTTTCTATTCTATCCAGAGCAGCATCCAGTGTTGCTCTGGTCACTGCAAAATTCATGCGGACAAATCCACGTCCTTCTTCGCCATGTTCCAGACCATTATTCAGCTGAATTCCTGCCTGCTCCATGAATACTTCATCTACTTTCTCCGGATCAATACCAGATTCTCTACAATCAATCCAAAACAGGAAACTGGCTTCCGGCTTTAATGGTGTGATCGGCAGTTTTCTTCGTCTCACTTCTTCGATAAAGTAATCTCTGTTGGCAGTCAGGTATGCGGTTACCTGCTCTAGCCAGTCATCCGCTTCTCCACCAGTCACTGCTGTTACTGCTGCAATCGCATAAGAATTGGATGCATATGCAAAACTATATGGAATCAGATAATCCATCCATTCCTTCTACATTTTCTCATTTGCAATAAACACAATTCCATGCGGAAGGCTCATGATGTTAAAGCCTTTACTGAAGCTGAATACCTGAATCGCAATCTCTCTGGCTTTCTCTGATACAGCAAGAATCGGAATGTGCTTATAATCTTCATACGTAATCAGAAAATGTACTTCATCGGATATAATCCGCACCTGATTTGCCGCACAGATATCTACCATTATTTTCAGCTCATCCTGTGTAAATACACGCCCAGTCGGATTCTGCGGATTCACAAGCAGAAATATCGAAGGCTTGTACTCCTTGATCTTTTTCTCAAAATCATCAAAATCAATCTCATATCTTCCACCCTGAAGCTTCATAGCATTTCCCAGAAACTTTCTTCCGGATGCCTCTATCGCGCTTCTGAGCGGAGTGAAGTAAGGCGTATGCATCAATACATAATCGCCTTTTTCACTGAATTTCTCCATAACCAGACGAACCGCTCCGATCGTTCCCGGCACATTGCTCATCCAGTCTTTCTTCACATCTAACTGATAGTTTTCTCGAAACCATCGTATCACAGACTGAAAATAACTCTCCGGCTTGAATCGGTAATTATATGTATTCTCCTCGCAGATTGGCTGCAGTACTTTCCGTATACACGGTGCACAGGTAAAATCCATATCTGCGGTTCCCATTCCAATGATATCGTCTCTGCCTTCCGGCTGTTCCCATCGGATCGATCCATCCTGCCTGTGATCCCCTGTTTCATCAAAATTATATTTCATTCTTATTCCTCAATCTTCTTTATCTTTACCTGCAAAATGATAAATGCCAGTGAAAGAATCGGTGTCATCCAGTTCAGGAATGCATACGGCATATAAGCCAGTGTCGATACGCCTAATACTCCTGCTGCAAACTGTGCGCCTACATTCCATGGTACCAATGCACTACCAAGCGTACCTACATCCTCCAGGATTCTGGATAAGTTCTGGCTCTTCAGATTGTATTTCTGGAATGCACTTCCAAATAAGGTTGCAACCATGACAAAAGCAAAGTTATTATCCGCAATAACCAGAATACACAGCAGTGTTGCACACCATGCCATCAGCATAATACCTCTTGGTGATTTGTATTTCTCCGTAATGTAATGGAAAATAGGTTCCAGCATTCCTGTCTTATCCAGGATTCCACCAAGTCCAAGTCCTCCTACGAATACTGCAAGCAGACTCAGCATACTGGTCATTCCGCCACGGTTCAGCAGGCTGATAAGGATTTCATTCTTAGTATCACAGGTAAATCCGCTATATAAAAATGTTCCCATATCAGCTACAGAATAGCCCTGATAGAACACTGCGATCAGAATCGCAACCACGGTTCCTGACATCATAGACACGATGGTTCCCTTTTTCATCAGAATCATCACAATTACAACTACAATAGGAATAACCGGAATCAAATTGATGTGAAACATTCCCTTTAATCCATTCATAATGCTGTCGACAGTACTTGCATCATAGCTATTTCCGGAAATACCGATACCGATTCCCAGATAAATAACTAACGATACAACTGCTGCAGGAATTGTAGTCTGCATCATGGCTTTGATATGATCCATAATGTAAGTCTCTGTAATCGTAGAACACATGATTGTGCTGTCTGACATCGGTGACATCTTATCACCAAACCATGCGCCGCTGACTACCGCACCTGCTGTAATTGCAGGATTCACGCCAAGTCCAGCGCCAACACCCATCATCGCAATACCTACCGTTCCAAGGGTTCCCCATGAGGTTCCCATGATTACTGACATGATACAGCACATGACGAATGTAAGTGCAAGGAAGAATTTAGGAGTAATCAGTTTCAATCCGGCTACTAAGATGGTCGGAACCGTTCCGGCAGCCATAAATGACGCGATCATCATGCCAACCGCAAGGATGATCGCTGCCGGAGCAATACATTTCTGTGCCATCTCATATGCAAAGCCTTCCATTTCTGAGAAGCTGTAACCCAGATGCGCTGCAAATGGCCACATAATCATCCAGCATAAAAACAACAGTATCGCAATATTTACATTAAATACGCCAATCCCTACCGCAATAAATGCGACAATCAATACGATTGCCAGGGACGAAAGAGCAAGGGATGCTTTTTTCTTTTCCATAGCAATCTCCATTCATTTTATACAATTATTTGTTACTATTTCATCTGGCCAAATGAACTGCTGCCCTGTTGATATAACTGTTCAGAACAACAGAAAAGGCGTTAACGAATCTTCCTTACACTTTTTCCAAAGCTCGGCTTTCCCGGTATGCCGATAGCAGGAGATTCGCTAACACCTTATATTCAATGCAGTCAGTATAGCATCAAAGTTTTTAAAACACAATTTAAGAATACTTATAACTATTTATTTTCTATTCTAATACTGCCGCTTTGCGGAAGAAATAAATTCCAATTACGAACAGCACTGCAATCAAGAGGTTCGTTAATCTCTCATCTGATATATATCCTTCCGGAAAATGCCACATGCGGAAGTTCATAAAAGCTGCTGTTCTTTGGACAGATCGGGCGATACAGCGGATCTGCCACAATAATCTTTGCATCTTTCAATGCCTCTTCCATTGCTTCTTCTCCAAGCAATACTTTGTCTTTTCCACCAAGTAATGCTTCACATTCTTTTAATGGACACAAGACGCGAACTGCACATCCATACTTTTTCTCGATACCCGCTGCTAAAGATCCCATCGTAACAGGTTCACCGATCAGTGTAATGTCTGCATCCTGCTGCATGCGGTTCTGCAAATATACCGTCGGCTGCTCTGGCTGTCTGACAACTGCCTTGTCCAGTGCATTTGAGATTTCTTCTACCATCCATTGATTCGGTGTTCCGATTACATATGGCATTCCGAATTTTTCCCGAAGCACTTTCGCTGCGCGCAGTCCCACGGCTGATACCACCAGGTTCACATCCGCTTCCGCAGATTGCTGCAGCGTCTCAAGTTCATCTCCCATTGCCCACGTCGAGATAACCTTCCATCCGTACTGCTCCAGATTAGCTTTTAATAATTCAACATTTTCCTGCGGTCCAAAATCCAGTGGTGTCACGCCTAACAGGTTAACACTGCGGGAAGAACCGTCTTTCTTGCTATCGGGCATTCCAACAAACCGCTTTGCAATTTCTTCCAGTGCAATGCCTGCACCATACACATAGTCATGCATGCCATTCGTCGGCACAGAAAATGCCGGAATCCCGGTTTCCGCCTCAATGACTCTTGCAATTGCCGGAAAATCCGTACCGTTCATAAATGGGATCGGTGAACCTGCCAGTGCGATGAATTTGGGATGCAGTTCCCTGGCTGCATGTTCGATATCATCAATGAATTTCCGGTCATTTCCCAGGATCGCATCGATTTCTGTCAATCCCGAAATAAAGATCAGGCTGTCCTGATCGTACCAGCGGATCTCGTCATGAGTATTATAAGTAGAGTTACATCCGGACGGATCGTGCATCACGATCATTCCGCCCAGTTCATACAGTGCGGAACACACGCCGGACACATCTGCTGTATAAATCGGTATAATTCGATATGATTGTCTCATAGGCAGCACTCGCACCCCCATCCCTTTTGTACTACAAGTTGTTCCGTATCTTTTTCTTCACGGTATGCTTCCATCATCAGTTCTGCTGTCCTGCGGATACCATCAAATCCATACAGACCTTCTCCCTGCACCAGATTAACAAAATGACGGCTTCTGCTAAAATACGCTGCCTTCTGTCCGATGGCAAGCACTTCCTTTTCTCCGCCTCTTGACAACATCCGCATTTTCACCTGGATCGTTGCGATCAGTTCCAGTTCCGGTGCGCACTCCTGCAGCCAGTCAAATGCGTCTTTTTCCTCCGGGCTGATACCGTCCAGATACACCGCTTTGACGTTAAATCCATGTGTCAGAAGCAGTTTTGCCAGCCCAAGAGGTCTCGGATGATACAGATAATCCAGTGCAACCGGCATATCTCCGAGCAGATCCTTTGCTGCTGCCAGCGCAGATTCACAGGATTTCTGCTCGCGTGTCAGTTCCGCTTCTGTCAGTTCCGGAAGTCCCAATGCATCCGTAAGCTGCTTTAACTGCTGCCCGATCTCTTCATAATCGAAACTTCCCGGCAGATACAGATGCTCCCGATTCAGCCTGCGCGCCTGTGTCTCCATTCCGTATTTGCCAGCCGGATAAATGTTGAGAAATACCTTGCCTTTGTTCATATCCAATAGATCCTGCCACGTGTCGCACGTCGGAAGTTCCCGCACAGTATAGCCATATCGTTTTAATAAACGCTTGATATCACTGCTCTCATTCAATGCAAAGTCACTACCCAATACGGATACTGCCCTTTCATCCGGCTCCCCCTCCGGCAATGGATCATACATGGCTTTCCGTAGCTTCTGATCCGGCGTTAGCCCATGCTTTTGCATGATCGGATCCATATAACAGCGAATAAAGCAGATATCCGGGAAACGATGCTCCAATTCACTGTAGATATAATCCAGATTGCTTCCCACAAAATGATGCAGACATACCGTAAACAGCAGCACCGCTTTTGGATGATCTCCACGTTTGTTCAACACATCCGTCACACCCTCAACGGTAATATCCTCCAGATTACTGTTCAACAGATCCTGCTCTTCCAGAATAACAAATGAAAAACGATCTGCCGCATTCATCTCCGCCGCTGTCAGCACAACACCACGCATACAATTGTCTGCACAGACATAGATCTGAATAGATTCCGGTATCTGCATTCCGGTGTGTACGATGTTCCAGTTACCATGCACCGGAGAATTATATTCCAGTTCCGAAGCAAATGGCGCCGGATATGATGCGTCTTTGATTTTTAACACAGCCTCTTTTGAATCTATTTTTTTCCCTGCTCGCTGCAACATCTATACATCCTCCTTGCAAATGGCATACATCTGTTTTGCAAGAGTACGGTACTCCTCCGCCATATCACTGTCCGGATAGCATTCCATTAATGTCTTTTTCTGTTCCTCAGACATTGGCACCTGCTCACTGTGGGACAACGTGCCAATGACAGATGTACGGAAATCTTCTGCCAGTTCTTCCACTTTCTCTTCTTCTCTCGGAACATCTCTGCGGTTTAAAATGAATCCGCCAAGCTCCGCATATCCACGGTTTTTAAAATTATCCACTGCCATTGCGATATTTGCAGCTGCGTGAATTGCCATATTTTCTCCGGACGTAATGATAAATACTTTATCAGCGTAACCATTCCGCATCGGCATGGAAAAGCCACCGCAAACCACATCACCGAGTACGTCATATATAACCACATCCGGCTTATACACATTATATGCGCCCAGTTCTTTTAACTTTTCCAGTGCCGTGATGATCCCGCGGCCGGCACAGCCAAGTCCCGGTGTCGGTCCGCCGGCCTCCACGCAAATGACACCGTTATATCCGATGCGGATCATATCCTCCAGCTGCAACGCCTGTTTTTTCTCATTATACAGATCAAGCACTGCCGGAACTGCTTCCCCATGACGGAGCAATATCGTAGAATCTGCTTTCGGATCACAGCCAATCTGCATCACCTTAAGCCCTGTCTCTGCCAAAGCTGCTGCCACATTGGAAACGGTCGTAGATTTACCGATTCCACCTTTTCCATATACTGCTATCCTGATCAATCGTCTGTTCCCCCTTCTGCCGGAGTTATAACATTGGAATATGCCGTCTTCGCTGATATTCCTTTCAAATGTCCGATTTTTCCAGAAAGCGCACTGATCTTATCCTGCGGTGCATCAATAGCAATGCTGATAATGCTGATTCCCTTTAAGCGATATGGGATACCCATTCTTCCGATAATGTACTGACGCGCTTCGTGAAGCAGGTTGTTCAGTTCTTCAATGGCGTCTTCCCGTTCTACAATGATTGAAATAACTGCCACTCTGTTATCCATATTCGGTCTCCTTTTTCATTTCAAGAATACCTCGCATTCTTGCTGCGAGGTGCGCGTCATGCAATTGCATGACATACTTCTACTGCGCGCCTCTGCAATCCTGCCGGAGGCTATATCAGCTGAGGGATTGACTCCCAGCTGATATATTGATTCAGCTCCACTCATACATTAGCAGATCCTTGGCAGCAGTTCTCCGCCCGGCTGTGGAAGCAGTGCCTGTGTGCCAATCTCTGTCTCCATTACGACTCTGCCCGGTTCGTCTGCAATGACTTCTCCAATAATAGCTGCGTCTGCGGAATACGGACATTTGCGTAATGCTTCTACAATATCTTCCGCCTCTTCCTTCGGAGCCATGATCACAAGTCTTCCTTCGCATGCCAGATATAACGGTTCCAGTCCGAGCATACCACAGACTCCCTTTACCTCTGGTTGTACCGGAACTGCTGCAGCATTCAGACGGATTCCCACGTTGCTCTGCCCTGCAATCTCATATAAAACCGTTCCGACACCGCCTCTTGTCGCATCACGGATCACATGCAGATTGTGTGTGGTATCCATCACCGCTTTTACGGTTCCCCACAGCGGTGCACAGTCACTGGTTACATCCGCTTCAATTCCAAAATCTTCTCTTTCTAATAAAATAGTGCATCCGTGACGTCCGATATCACCAGTCACAATGATTGCATCGCCCGGTTTTGCAAGCTCTCCGCCAACCGTTACCCCATCCTGGATCTCGCCGATTCCCGTGGTAGTAATAAATACACCGTCCACCTGTCCTTTTCCGGCAACCTTGGTATCTCCGGATACAATATGTACACCAGCCTCTTTTGCCGTTTTCTCCATAGCCGATGCAATCTCTTCCAACTTTTCCATCGGGAATCCTTCTTCGATGACAAATGCGCAGGTCAGATACAACGGTTTTGCACCCATGCAGGCAAGGTCATTTACAGTTCCGCAGATTGACAATTTGCCGATATTTCCTCCAGGGAAAAATGCAGGTGACACGATAAATCCATCTGTGGACACTGCCATTCTTCCGGCCGGCGGAGTCAATACTGCCGCATCATCAGCTGTCAGATCTGCGTTTGCAAAATGTGCCTTAAATACCTGATCAATCAATTCGGAAGTCTGTTTTCCCCCGGCACCATGTGCCATCGTTACTGTTTTATTTTCCATGCTGTTTTCCTTCTTTCTTATGAATACTGATAATATGCAGAACATGCTCCCTCACCGGATACCATACAGGCTCCGATCGGATGCTGCGGTGTACAGCCTTTTCCGAATACTTTGCAATCGGACGGTTTGCATTTGCCTTGCAATACATCGCCACACCGACAGGCCGGATTCGGCTTTCCTTCCATCTTCGGCATCTGATATTTGATACGGGCATCAAAGTTCTTCCACTCTGGTCTCAACTGCAGACCGGACGCAGGGATCATACCCAAACCGCGCCATTCAGAATCACATGCTTCCATCATCGCATCTACCAGTTCCTGCGCTTCTTTGCTTCCATCCTGTGTTACCACACGCGGATAACAGTTTACAAAAAACGGCTTCCCTTCCTGGAATTTCACCAGTGCAACTGCCAGTGCTGTCATCAGTTCCCTTGCGGTAAATCCTGCCACAACACCGCTGACACCTTCCTCTGTCAGTGCTTCGCACAAACGTGTTCCTGTGATGGCATTGACATGTCCCGGATATAAAAATACATCCGCGCTGCCCTTTAATGCCTCGTAAGCCTGTGGCATGGTTTTATTCGCAACTAATAAAGAATAATTATCCAGTCCATCTTCTTTTGCCGCTTTCACAGACAGACACCCCGCCGGTGTCGTTGTCTCAAATCCAACCGACAAAAATGTCACCTGCTCGTCTGGATGCTCCTTCGCATATTTTTCAGCATCTGCCGGAGAATATACGATGCGGATTTTTGCGCCCTGTTCTCTGGCTCCCGCAAGGCTCATTTTTGTCCCCGGCACGCGCACCAGATCTCCAAACGTACAGATGGTCACACCTTTTTCCAGAGCCAGATAAATCGCCTCATCAATAAAACTGACTGGTGTTACACAGACCGGACATCCAGGACCCGAGATCAATTCCACCTGCCCCGGCAGCAATTTACGGATTCCCAGACGGAATATCTCATGGGTATGGGTGCCACATACTTCCATGATCCGCACCTTCGGTCCATTATAATTTTCAATAATTTCTCTTGCGGTTTTCTTTTTATCTTCGCTGTTTGTATCCCCCATTACAGAAATTCCTCCATAAGCTGATCTGTCTCGCTGTCATCATCATCCGTAATCTTTGCAATTGCCACACCGGCGTGAACCATAACGTAATCTCCCGGTTCCAGATCTTCCAGCAACTGAGACGAAACCTCTCTTTTGGCACCACCGGCATCAATCACCGCTGTGCCATTACTGATCTTTACTACTTTCGCTGATAAACCTACACACATTTATCTTTCCTCCTAAAAATGCTTAATCTATGTCAAATGCTAAATCTCTTTTTGTAATCGGTTCATTCCATAAGCCGCCTGTCCGATTGCAATTCCCCCGTCATTCGGAGGGATCATATGATGACGCAACACTTCAAATCCTTCCTGCCCCAATCGTTCTTCTGTCAAACGAAGCAGTAATCGGTTCTGGAATACGCCGCCACTCAAAGCAACTTTATTCCTGCCAGAACTCTTACGGGCTTCCATGCAGACTGCCACAATCTGTTCCGCCAGTGTCTGGTGAAACAGATACGCCAATGCTCCGCTGCCAGCACCTTGCAGTTTTGTTTCTACTATCAATTGCACCAGTCCTTCTGTATTTAATATACACCGTCCCTCTGATTCTAATATCACAGACTGCATCTTACTCCAAGTTTCATTTTTCACCGATTCATTTTTCTGTTCAAATGCTTCCGCCGCGAATTGCAATGCTGTAGACGCTTCGCCCTCAAAGCTTGACTGCCGCCGGATTCCAAGAATCGCGCTGACCGCATCAAACAGCCGTCCTGCGCTGGTCGACATCACCGCATTGATCTTCCGGTCTGCCATGGTAAACTGCACCTTGCTTTCCTGTTCACTGCAAAGTCCCAGTTTTTCAATGATCTCCCATGCTTTTTCCCGGTTTTTTGTATATCCGTAGATCATCGACACGGCAATACGCCATCCTTCTTTTGCAGATGCATCTCCGCCAATCTGTAAAAACGGTGTAATACTTCCAAATCTCGTAAAATCCTGATAATCTGCCAGCAGAATCTCGCCGCCCCAGATGGTTCCGTCTGTTCCGTATCCGGTTCCGTCAAATGACACTCCGATGACCGGCTCATGACAGTCATTTTCCGTCATACAGGATAGCACATGCGCATAATGATGTTGCACCTGAATCACCGGATAGCTAAGACTTTCTGCTACAACCGTGGAGTTATACTTCGGATGCAGATCACAGACGACCACCTGCGGTTCTACTTCCAACAGTGTTTGAAACCGATGAATCGTCTCCTGCAAGGCTTTTACCGTCCGCAGGTCTTCCAGATCTCCCACATATGGTGACGGATAAAAACGGCTGTCCACACCGATGCAAAATGTATTTTTCAGCTCCCCGCCAACTGCAAGTACCTGCCCTTTCCAGTCTGTTGATGTCATAAATGGCAGCGGGGCATAACCTCTGGATCTGCGGATCATATACGGCTCCTTTTTATAAAAATCCATCACTGTATCATCAGCTCGGATTCGTATTTTTCGATTATGAGAAAGAATGGCATCACACAAATGTGATAACTCTGTGGTCGCTTCCTCATCATCCCGGCAGATCGGCGCACCGGAAGTATTGCCGCTTGTCATCACCAGCAGATCCGGCATTTCAATTCCATCATCATACTGAAACAACAATAACTGAACCGGTGCATACGGAAGCATCACGCCAATTTTGGGATTTCCCGGTGCCACAGATGGGGCCAGTTTCTCTGTCTGTTTTCCGGTAGACCGTCTGTCTAATAACAGGATCGGTTTCTGATGCCCGGTCAGAATCTGCTCCTGCTCCGGTGTCACGATGCATTCCCGTTTCACTACAGTTTCATCTTTCGCCATAACCGCAAATGGTTTTGCCGGTCGATGCTTTAACATCCGCAGACGGCTCACCGCCTCTTCATTTGTCGCATCACAGCACAGATGAAAGCCGCCGATACCTTTGATCGCCACAATTCCGCCATCATGGATCACCTGCCTTGTATACGTGACAGCATCTCTGCCCCGTTCGGCTCTTCCGATCAGATACACTTCTGGTCCGCACGCATTGCAACACACCGGCTGCGCATCGTAACGCCTTGTCTCCGGATCGTTATATTCCTCCGCACAATCCGGACACATCGGAAACTCTTTCATACTGGTGCGCTCCCTGTCATACGGCAGCGAATCCAGAATCGTCATCCGCGGTCCGCAGCAGGTACAGTTAATAAACGGATGCAGATACCGCCGATCCTTTGGATTGTACATTTCCTCTTTGCACTCGTCACAGATCGCAATATCCGGAGAAACAAATATCTCACCCTTCGTTTTCTCACTCTCGATAATATCAAATGTCCCAAACTGCGGCGCATTCCCTGCAGGAATATCTTCTGTATTTATTTTCAAAATAGCCGCACGCTTCGGTGGACATTCCTCAAGGTCTTTGAGAAATCCATCGACCTGCGCCTCGGAACCCTGTGCGTAAATCTCTACATATGGTCCCTTATTACAGACATTTCCACGAATCCCATTTAAAACAGCATGGCGGCTCACCGTCGGTCGAAAGCCGACACCCTGAACGATACCGTATACCCTGATCCGCTTCGTAACCTCGCTCATACTCCATTTTCTCCTGATCTTATTTCAATCGTCCCGACACCGCAAAATGCACGGTATCCACGAATATCCCGGCAAATTTCGGTGTCATCCGTTCCATGCAGTGATCCGCATAGATCACATCAAAATCACCGCTTTCCACAAGCTCCATATAATCATCCTCATCACGCAGATGCAGATCTCCATCCTGCCGAAGCTCCGGCTTCATCATAAACCAGCTTGCCACCTTCACCTGCGCATCCGGCGCTTTTTTCAAAATTTCCTCCCGAATTGCATTTCCGATCACCTGCTGCTGCACAACCAGCACTTTTTTCCCGCTGTAATCCATGTCGGAAACCAGTTCATCCACCAGCGGATAAGCAATCTCATACGGCGTTCCGAAAGTTCTCTCCAGATATTTTGCAGCTTCCAGTGCTGCCGGTGCCACTACGATATGTTTTTCCACGTTAGATACAGATTTCACATCATCCAATCCGTTTCCCATGCCATAGCAGATAGCATGTTTCCCTTCTGCCGCAAAATGCTCCCGGATTCGGTCTGCCGCCCGCAGATCACTGATATCCTGCGGTGTCATGCCAAGGATTCCGATATTTCCCGGAATCACGTCTTCTTTTTCACCGGCAAACACGCGGAATAACTCTCGCCAGGTTTTTTCCTCGCCTTTGTCATACAACTCCATTCCATCGGTGTCTACTGTCAAGATCGGCAGATCCACTTTTTTCTCCGTCATACGCTTCAACGCATGGTAATCCGTTCCGATGACAGCCGGAACCGGTGTTCCAATGATCGCCGCAAATTTTGCATCCAGTTTTGTCACCGCATCCGCAAGTTTTGCCACCAGACGGTCATCCCGTCCGAGGATTGCATCCATATCGCGAAGCCCTGCACTGAACAGTGCACTTTTGCTCTCAAACCAGCGCGGCTCATCAAATCCACAGATATTTCCGGTACAGCCACCGGCATCACAGATTACGATGATCCCGCCAAATTCATATAACACAGACACCGCGCCGGACTGATCCGGTGCAAAAGGTGTCAGATATTTTCTCAGTCCTCTCATTGCTCTATACCTCCGCCAGTGCCTCAAACAGTCTGCGGACGCCGGCATAACCGTACGGCTGCCGTTCCCCGTTCCAGAGCACGTTTGGACAGTTTTTATGATAATAACCGGCATCTTTTCCGATGGTCAGATTTACCCCGGAATCCGTCCCGTCATAATACAGCATCGTCGGTTCCAGATTGGAAAATACTTTCGTCTCCGGGCTCAGTACCGCCAGCTGTTTTATATAGATAAAATTCTCACCGGATAACGTTCCGTAAATCTCCGGCACTCGGAAACCGTAACGCACAAGAGCAAGCGCCAGCTCAAAAGAATCTCCGTTCATCCACTCACCAACTGCAAAAGATGCACCCGGATGAAGTTCTTTAAATTTTGCCACCGCGGCTTCTGCCGCTTTCCGTGATTCCTCATCATCAAATTCCACACCCAGCGCTGCGCCAAATGCACGATACTGACTGGCAATTTTATCAATCTGATACAGTCTTCGCAGCTCAATATATGGAATCTTCAACCGATCATGAAAATCCTCTGCCGCAAATCTTGCTTCCGGATGAAGCACCAGATTAAAATTCGCCTCAGACATCGTCTGATATTCTTCATAATCCCTGCATCTGGAAATCTCATGAATTGTCTTTACGCCAGCACCATGAAGCAGATCGTACAGCTCACAGTCATCCACCAGCGGAGAAAAATATCCTAATAAATTCACCACATTTCCTTTTTTCTTTCTCGGCTCAAGCAAAGAATAAATAGACTGGCGCACGTGCACCATCGGAGGCTTCCGTCCTTCTCTCGTCAGCGCATACATATAACACGGTTTTACCGGAAGTCCAGCGGCTTCCTCCGCCTTGCGGCAGACACGCTCCATATCCGTTCCAAGCAACGCATCCACACAGGTAATGCAGATCATTACAACGGACGGTTTTTTCTCCAGTCCCTCACAGATTTCTGCCACTGCCTTTGGAATTTTTTTCAAATGACGTCCTGTAACGATATCTGTCTCGTCCATCAGCAGATAATAAAACCGATCGTGATAAGCCCGCATGGAGCTCAAAACCGATGTATTACGTCCGCAGCATCCCGGCGCCACGATCAGCATGATGGAATCCGGAACCGCCAGTCCCGCACGCTTGACACCGAATCCTTCCGCGCCCGGTGAGTTAAATGCCAGCGTCGCCGGCGAACTGTAGATCAAATGCGTATGGGAAATAAGCTGCTGCGGAATATTATCCTTTCCACGACTGTTCAGTTCTTCTACTGTACAAAAATATGCTTCCTGTCTCATGCATTATCCTCTTCTTTCAGTAATAATTCCGCCAGATCAAAGAAACATCTGCTGATCTCAGAATCCGGATCACCCTCGACCACTGTTTTCCCCTGATCTTCCCAACGGATGATTTCATCACTCCGCGGCACTTCTCCTACGATCGGCACACCGATTTTTTCAGAAAATGCCTGCACCTTTTCCGTCTCATTTTCCACATTTCGATGATTCAGCACGATACCGAATACACGGGCATAGCTGCGATCCTCAAAATTGCGCACTGCACTGGAAATATTATTGGCAGCGTACAGCGCCATTTTTTCTCCGGACGTAACGATCAGAACCTTCTCTGCATATCCCTCACGGATCGGTGCCGCAAAACCACCACAGACCACATCGCCCAATACGTCATACAACACCACATCCGGCTTATAGTGTTCGAACAATTCCATATCTTCCAGAAGCTGGAATGTCGCAATAATGCCTCGGCCTGCACAGCCAAGTCCCGGTGTCGGTCCGCCGGTCTCGATACAGAGGATTCCTCCATAACCTTCCTTTGAAATCTGTGCCAGCTCATCCGGTTCCTCATCTTCCTCTCTCATATAATTCATCACCGGACGAAGCGGCTCGCCGCCAAGCAGATTGATCGTAGAATCCGCCTTCGGATCACATCCGATCTGAATGACACGTTTTCCCATGTTTGCAAAAGCGGCTGCCAGATTAGAAGTCACTGTGGACTTTCCGATACCGCCCTTTCCGTAAATTGCTACCTTTAACATACTTTCCTCCTGAAATCGGCATATAATTAACAAACAGAAAAAGAACCATCTTTCCGGCAATCTGTCAGAAAAATGGTTCTGTAAATTCTTATCTCGTAACTATTCCTGCTCGGATCATCCTTGCCGTCAGAGTTGTCTTATTCGTTTGTCTTAAATCATTCTCATTAATTGCTGCCCTATCTTCTTCACCAAATGCTCTGCAGATGCATGAATCAGATGCAGTAATCTAATAATTATTTTACCAGTTGTCATGCAAGTTAGTCAATGTGAACCTTCGGTAGAAAATACTTTAAGTCGACATGGTTCATCGGGTCAAGTTCACCGTAAGCTTCCCCGCAGATATCGCGGATTACTTTATCCTTGCAGGCTGCTGATATACCCAAAAAAAGACTCTTGGAACTTCAGAGTTTACTCTCCAAAGTTCCAGGAGTCTTAATTTATGTTTGGACAATTCACGCAAACTTACGTGAATTTACATTTGCTGCCACACAAATTATGCATTCTTCTGAGCAATAGCTGCCTGAGCTGCTGCCAGTCGAGCAATCGGTACACGGAATGGTGAGCAAGATACATAGTCCAGTCCGATCTTGTTGCAGAATTCTACTGAACTTGGATCTCCACCGTGCTCTCCACAGATACCGATGTGAAGCTTTGGATTAACCGGCTTACCTAACTTAATAGCAGTCTCCATCAGCTTGCCGACACCATTCTGGTCGAGCTTAGCGAATGGATCGTTCTCGTAGATCTTAGCATCATAGTAAGCATCAAGGAACTTACCGGCATCATCACGAGAGAAGCCGAATGCCATCTGTGTAAGGTCATTCGTACCGAAGCAGAAGAAGTCAGCTTCCTCAGCGATCTCATCAGCTGTCAGAGCAGCTCTTGGGATCTCGATCATAGTACCAACTTCGTACTTAAGATCTGCGCCTGCTGCTGCGATCTCAGCATCTGCTGTCTCTACTACAAACTTCTTAACATATTTCAGCTCTTTTACATCACCGATCAACGGAATCATAATCTCTGGTACAAGATCCCAATCCGGATGAGCCTTCTTAACATTGATAGCTGCACGGATAACAGCCTTTGTCTGCATCTTGGCAATCTCTGGATAAGTAACTGCAAGACGGCATCCACGATGTCCCATCATTGGGTTGAACTCATGCAGACTGTCGATAATAGTCTTGATCTCTTCTACAGTCTTGCCCTGCGCTTCTGCCAGTTTCTTAATATCTTCTTCCTCTGTAGGAACGAACTCATGAAGCGGTGGATCCAGGAAACGGATAGTTACCGGATTACCTTCCAGTGCTTCATACAGAGCCTCGAAGTCTCCCTGCTGGTATGGCAGGATCTTCTCCAGTGCAGCTTCTCTTTCTTCTACAGTATCAGCACAGATCATCTCACGGAATGCAGCAATTCTGTCTTCCTCGAAGAACATATGCTCTGTACGGCAAAGTCCGATACCTTCTGCACCAAGCTCACGTGCTTTCTTAGCATCTGCAGGTGTATCTGCGTTAGTACGAACTTTCATAGTTCTGTATTTGTCAGCCCAAGCCATGATTCTTCCGAACTCACCGGCAATCTGAGCATCAACAGTAGGAATGATTCCGTCATAGATGTTACCTGTAGTACCATCAATAGAGATTGCATCTCCTTCGTGGAATTCTTTTCCTGCTAATGTAAACTTCTTATTCTCTTCATCCATTGCGATGTCGCCACAACCAGATACACAGCATGTACCCATACCACGGGCAACTACGGCTGCGTGAGATGTCATACCACCACGAACTGTCAGGATACCCTGCGCAGACTTCATACCTGTGATATCTTCCGGAGATGTCTCCAGACGAACCAGAACAACCTTTTCTCCCTTAGCTGCCCATTCTACAGCATCATCAGCTGTGAATACGATCTTACCGCAGGCTGCTCCCGGAGAAGCTCCAAGACCTTTACCCATCGGTGTAGCAGCTTTCAGTGCTGCAGCATCAAACTGTGGATGAAGCAGTGTATCCAGGTTACGTGGATCGATCATAGCAACTGCTTCTTCTTCTGTTCTCATGCCTTCATCTACCAGATCACAAGCGATCTTCAGAGCTGCCTGAGCAGTTCTCTTACCGTTACGTGTCTGAAGCATGTACAGCTTACCGTGCTCTACAGTAAACTCCATATCCTGCATGTCTCTATAGTGGTTCTCCAGAGTCTCGCATACTTTCTTGAATTCTACGAATGCTTCCGGGAACTTGTCTTCCATCTCAGAAATGTGCATTGGTGTACGAACACCGGCAACTACGTCCTCGCCCTGTGCATTGGTCAGGAACTCACCGAACAGTCCGTTCTCTCCTGTAGCAGGGTCACGTGTAAATGCAACACCTGTACCACAGTCATCACCCATGTTACCGAATGCCATAGACTGTACGTTAACAGCTGTTCCCCAAGAATATGGGATATCGTTGTCACGACGGTATACATTCGCACGCGGATTGTCCCATGAACGGAATACAGCTTTGATAGCTCCCATCAGCTGTTCCTTCGGCTCATCCGGGAAGTCAGCACCAATCTTCTCTTTGTATTCATCTTTGAACTGATTAGCCAGCTCTTTCAGATCGTCAGCAGTCAGATCTACATCCTGCTTAACTCCTCTGTCAGCTTTCATCTTGTCGATCAGCTCTTCGAAGTACTTCTTGCCTACTTCCATAACTACGTCAGAATACATCTGAATAAATCTTCTGTAGCAGTCCCAAGCCCAACGCGGATTACCAGACTGTTTTGCAATTGTCTCAACAACTGTCTCATTCAATCCAAGGTTCAGGATTGTATCCATCATACCAGGCATAGAAGCTCTTGCTCCTGAACGAACAGATACGAGAAGCGGATTCTCGCTGTCGCCAAACTTCTTACCTGTAATCTCTTCCATTTTAACAATGTACTCATTGATCTGTGCCTGGATCTCTTCATTGATCTCTCTGCCATCTTCGTAGTACTGAGTACAAGCTTCAGTAGTGATAGTAAATCCCTGCGGTACCGGAAGTCCGAGGCTTGTCATCTCAGCCAGGTTAGCTCCCTTACCACCAAGCAGCTCACGCATGCTTGCGTTACCTTCACTAAACAAATAAACCCATTTTCTTGCCATTTTTAAATGACCTCCTAAATAATAATTTGCATGTCAAGTCGCTCTTATAATTTTAATGGTTTTGACCATATACGTCAAGTATTTGAATGTCATAAATTGGCAGTTTTTTATAAATAATCCCGTTTTAGTTTTCCTTTTTCTTGTGCATACTGCAATAGATTTCTCATTCTGTGGTTACAGCTTCCTATATGTACTCCGGCATCCACGACAATTTGGCATTGATCAATCATATTTTCTGCATTTTTATATGTATTGTCGCTGATCTCTTCAAATGGTTCTTCTGTAATAATTTTCGATGCCAGTACTCTTGCCGCCTGATAATCCACATCATTGGTATACAATATACCTGCTGCAAATGGTCTGCCTTCCCGCTGAAGCTTCCGATAGATCGGTGTTCCATTGCCACCGGAAGAAATGACAAAGACTTCCGGCTCTCCTTCTGTCTTCTTAAGTTCCAGACTGCCGGACAATGGATTATAGGAACCATTGTCCAGATCATATAGTTTTTCTATGGTCTCTTCGTAAAACACCTCTTCCGGCGTTCCATACGCCATAATCTCTTCCCCGCGCACACAGACGATCCTGTCCGCACATTTCTGAGCCAGATCAATCTCGTGCAGAGACATGAGCACCGTAATTCCCTTTTCCTTTGCCATACGTTTCAGAATATCAAGAAGTTCCAGCTTATACCGGATATCCAGATATGAAGTCGGTTCGTCCAGCACAATGATCTCCGGCTCCTGACAGATGGCCCTCGCCAGCATAATTCGCTGCTTCTGCCCATCGCTGATCGCATTAAAATCCCGATTGCCGATCTCCTGTGCGTGAACTGCTGCCATTGCTTCATCTACGATCCGTTCATCCTCTGCGCTCAGGATACCGAGTCTTCCGGTATACGGATACCGTCCTGTTGCCACAATATCGTGACAGGTCATAAGCTCTGTCCGGATTCGTTCTGTTAATACCACTGCCATCCTGGACGACAACTCTTTATAAGAAATGTTCATCAGAGACGTATCATCAAAAAACACCTTACCGCCTACCAGTCTGAGCTGCCTGGTAATACTTTTAAGGATTGTAGACTTCCCGGAACCATTTGGTCCTATCAATGTTACGATCTCGCCCTTACAGATGCCAAAATTAATATCATGGATCAGTGCCTTTCCCTGATAACCCACGGCCAGGTCTTTGGTCTGCAAATAATACTCAGCCATATCTCTATCGTCCTTTCTCACGTTTCACCATCATATAGATGACAATCGGCGCACCCACAATGGATGTCACCGTACTGATATTCAGTTCCACCGGTGCCAGTGCCATTCTCGCGATCAGGTCACAGCTCATGCAGAATACAGCTCCCGCAAAAAATGTACCCGGTATGATTACAATAGGTTTCGATGTCCCAAATGCCTTTCTGGTCAGGAATGGAACCGCGATTCCTACAAATGAAATCGGCCCCGCAAATGCTGTCACGCATGCAGACAATATACTGGACAACAAAATAATCAATATACGGAACAATTGAATATTAACACCCATACTCTGTGCATAATGCTCTCCCAGCTGGTAAGCTCCAATAGGCTTGGAAAGTAAAAATGTCCATACAGCCGCCACAGCTACAATGACTGCTGCCACCCTGATATTGCTCCAGCTGGAACCCGAAAAGCTTCCCAATGACCAGCCGTGAAGATTGATAATATCGGAATCGTCTGCAAATGTCACTACAAAATCAGTAATCGCCGAGCAGATATATCCGATCATGATACCACCTACCAAAAGTGATGCCATATACTGGATCTTTCGCGACATCAGTAAAATAAATCCGGTCGATAACAAAGATCCGATAAATGCCGCCAGCACAAGCACCCCTGACGAAAAATGTCCGATATGTTTCAGAAATATAATCATTGCCAACGCAACTACCATCTTGGCTCCTGAAGAAATACCCAGCACAAACGGTCCCGCTATAGGATTCGAGAAAAAGGTCTGTAATAAGAAACCGGACAGAGACAATGCTCCGCCCAGTATCGCTGCCATAAGAATGCGAGGCAACCGTATTTTCCAGATAATACTGTACTCTACGGCATCCCCATCTCTCATGAATAATATTCTCAATATCTTCGGTACAGAAATATGTACATTTCCCGTGTTAATATTCAACACAATAATCGCGAAAAATGCTGCCAGAAGCCCCAGAAATACCACTGTATATCTGGAACGCCTTTTGAAATTCTCACTGTGAAAGCTTACGCTCTCTGTCTGCTTCTGTTCTTTCTGCATAGTACCTCACCTAATTCATTTTCTCAAGAAATGTCATCTGACTCGCATCTCCATCCGTCAGCATATGATGAATGTCTCCGATCAGTTCTCCAACTGTATCTGTTGCCTGATACAGATTTTTTCCAGTATACCATACATTTCCGTCTTTGACAGCCTTGAACTCCGCAAAGAGATCACTCTTGGACTCCAGATCCGCAATACTGCTGACCTGCCCGTCAATGGTTCCATTATAGATCAGATAATCCGTATCTACTGCTGTCGCATAGAATTCTTCCATCGTCAGCTTTACAGAAGGTGCATTGCTGTCTGCATTCTTCAGGTCTGTGAAAATGTATCTGCCGCCTGCAATCTCGATCATTGACGGAATGTAGTCATCTGACTTACGTACCACGACAGAACCATCAGAATTCATATAGAAGTATGCAACTGTCTTCTCTGTATTTTTGAAATCTTTCAGTTCTTCGATTACTTTCGCCTGATCTTCAAAAAATGATTCTGCCAGATCTTCTTTATTCAGCATTGCGCCATACAGCTTGATCCACTCTGTTCTGCCAAGCGGATGTGCTTCATAACTGGAATAGTCCACAAATACCGGAATCCCAAGTTCTTCGATCATCTCCTGTACCTTTGGTGTATGCAGGATCATGGTAGACTCAATTGCCAGATTACAATCTCCGTCTACGATCTTCTCATAATCCGGCTCGCTATATTTACCAGCATAGGTAATATCTCCTGACTCCATTGCTTCTTTAGCATTCTCCACATACCAGCCCGAAGCTTCCAGTCCGGAAAAACTGATAGTATCCAATGCATCCAGTCTGTCAAAAAGCGACATGGTTGCCGTTGCTGCCATGTAGATGTTCTGTACCGGCTGTTTGATCACCACAATATCCTCATCCAATCCTTCCGGTGCTTCCTTGCCCTCTGGAACAATAAGATACTGTCTGTCCTCATGTACATCAATCAGCTTATATCCATCCTTATAATAATACACATCAAATTCTTTTGCATAAGTCAGATCCATTGCCCTTTCGAAAGTCAGCTCCGGAATCTCCGGAGCATCCACTTTCTCTTTATCAGAAGCTTTTGCCTCGCTTCGCTGACTGCTTTTACTAGCTTTACTGTCATTTCCGCTCTGACCACATCCTGTTACCAAAAATGTCGCCATCATTATTACCGCAAACACCTGATATAATAACTTTTTCTTCATTTACTTTTCTCCTGCCTGCTGTACGGCTTTGTTATACAGAGCATTTGCCTGATCCTCGCATCCGAAGATCACACCATACACCTTGATCCATTCTGCTTTTGCCAGATCATCCTTTTCATCTTCCGAACGATCCACGATCATCGGGATTCCAAGAAGTGCATACTTTTCAGTAATCTTCTCCCACTGCTCAATCTGGTCTTCTTCCGTAATGGTCTTGCCCTTCTTCGTGGTCTTATCCTCTGCCGGAAGCAGATCACTGGATACCAGAGCGAGATTTACTTCCTGTTTTACCAGGTCTCGATACTTCGGGTCTCTCTCTTTACCACCGTAGATAACTTCTGCCTGTTTTTCGTCTTTTTTCTTTGACATCTTATCCGCAATATCAGAGACTTCACAGTTCTTTTTTTTCATACCGACTGCTGCCACCTGATCTAGCAGGTCCATCTCTTCCATCTGCTTAAGTATCTCATTATCGGATACATACGCTTGGTCTGTTGGCATCTGTACTACGATCATATCCTCACTGAGTCCTACAGGAATCACAGTATTCTCCGGTACAAGAAGATATTTGATGACATTTCCTTTATAAAGTTCTGCTGCCTGTTCCGCTTCACCGACTACAGCCTCGCCGCCTTCCGCAGAATCCGCCGCTTCCGATGTCTGATCCTTCGAAGTCTCTTCTGACTTATTCGAATCTTCGTTCGTATCTGTAGCTTTGTTTGTATCAGTATCTTTATTATCAGAGTCTTTCTTTTTCGGATCTCGGATGGTGTCTTTTGTCACATCTACTTCCAGGAGTGTAATACCCTTATCATAATGATAAATTTTAAAATACTCTGCATGCTCCAGTTTCGTCTCAGACTCATAATTCAGTCCCATAATCTCAGGTGCTTTGTCATCCAACGTCTTATTTTGAAGAGTCCCTGTACCTTTTCCATTGCCAGCAGCCGCCAGATATATAAAAATCGTATAAGCAATCTCATGTGCCACGGACATTTTATCTGTCATAGCCAGAATCGTATTATTCTCGTTCAGAGCTACCGGAATTACAACCGTTGCCATTCCACCGCCTTTGGTTGTATAGTAAGTCTTTCCATTTGTCTTTACATACTGGTAATGATCGCTGTCAAATACCAGCGTTGCAAATGCCTGCCCATTCGTAATCGTAACCTTATTACAGCTGATCTTTACCTTACCGGTTCCACCTGACCAGCTAAATCTGTCTGGCGTATATACGCCATCAACTAATGTAGTAGAACTGTTGACAGCAGATGTAGATCCACTGGTATCTGCCTCCCACTTGGATTCATTGTCCGCTTTGCCGTCATTTGGCTTTGATGCACCAGAATTACCATTATTATCCGACGGCTTAGACGGAGTAGATGGGTTGGATGGATTTGTATTGCTGTCATCACTTATCTTCTGTAACGTGTCATATTTAAATGTAAGAGTACGAGCATACCACTGATTCTTTTTAATAGAATGAGAGGCTACTGCAATTTCCTTATCCAACGCCTCTACCGGAATGGTATAGGTATACTTGCCATTTGCATCTACCACATATGGAACCCATGATTTACGATCTGCTTTCTCAGCATCTGCTCCCGTTCCCATATAAAGATAATCATATCCTGTACCACTCAAAGTAATTACCGCTGACATCAAGCCATTCTTAACTGTCAGCTTACAATCAACTACTTTAAACATAGCCGCGCCAGTTTCCACTTCAATAGAGTATGTGCCATCCGCTGCTGTCGGATATATTCTGTCCATGTCAGAAAAATCAAATGTTAATTCACGGTCATACCATCTTGCATATTTTGTAGAATAAGCTGCTACCTTTACTTTGTTTTCTGCAAGAGAATTTAATGGCAGGCTATAAGTATACTTTCCATTTACATCTTCCACGAATGGAATCCATGTGCTCTTATCTGCAGCTGCTGCTTCTTCTTTTGTTCCCTTATATAAATATCCATACCCAGTTCCACTTAAAGTAAGTACCGCTGTCAGTTTTCCATCTTTTACCACTAGCTTACAATCTACAACTTTAAACATGGACGCACTGGATGTTACGCCTATGTTGTTATAGCTTCCATCTTCCGGGGTAGTCGGAGTTGGTTCTGGTCTCGGAGTCGGTTCTGGCTCCGGTGTTGGATTCGTTCCCGGTTCCGTCACTGTTTCCTCCGGAATATAAATCCACAGATCAGCCTTGGTATACCAGCTTCCATCTGGCTTTCCCAGTACTACAGACTGCACTTTTCCAACTTTAGATGCATCTACTTTAAATGTAAATGTATTGGTTCCATCTGCACTTCTACTAATTACAGGTTCTTTTGCTTCATCGTTTTTGGAGCCCAGATAAATCTTATCATAACTGTTGCTGCTTGTAGTAAATGACACATCATACAGTTCTCCATTTTTCTTAACCGTTGAAGTGGTAATTTTGAACATTGCAAATACATTTCCATCTTCTTTTACTACCTGAACAGTATTACTCGTTACAGTTGGTGCATTTGCTGTCTGTACTACAACATTCTCTCCATCTGATGCTTCACTCTGCACCTGTCCTGTCTCTGCTGTTTGCTGACTTTCCTGCTGAACAGCTACACTGCCGGATTTTTCTGCGCCTGCTGTGTTGCTATTATTGTTTGACGCATTTTCCTTTTCCTGACTCGACGCGTTGCCAGCTTCTTCTGCTGCTGGACTCTGACTCTCTGATTTGTTTTCTGACTCTGCTACAGTTTCATTCTGACTGCTGTTTTCCGTAATACTTGTTTCTTCCGACGCATAAGCTCTCGTATAGCTGAGCGGCGATACAAGCATAGACGCACTCAAGCAAAGAGCAAGAAAACGCTTATGATATCTCTTCATTTTTCTCCTCATTCCTTCTGCAATATCATGTTGTCTTTGTTATCTGGGGAAATAATCAGAATAAAGAATTCTACAAAAATCAAACCTTCCTGACCTGAAATACAGGAAGCCTTGAATTCATGATCATTTCGGTACAATCAATTACTCGTGATCTGGAATCTGCATTCCCCGCACCAACGACCGGCAGGTTTCCTGACTTGTAAAGTATCTCTATGTCTGCCTTCCCAGTTACCCAGTGGCATTCCAGCCATAGCCATTTACTCACAGTGACGAGTTCGTACAGGCATCTCACCTGTTTCCCTTTTATCTGTTCCGGCATAGTCTGCTTAAAGAAGCATATTCCGCAGCCATGCTAAACAGCACCGAACGTTTTATAAAATTACCTAGTTAATATAGCATCTGACGATCGGCAAGTCAACAACTCACCAGCCGTCTTCCAGACTCATTTCTTTTCTTATTAAGTACTATCCTTTCATGCATTTGATCCTGTTTTATTCGTATACGACTTCAGACAACCACTCTTGTACTATATCTATGCCTACTTCCAATACTTCCGCAATATCCGAAAGAGCTGTCCCTTTTTGAGACAGCAGCAATGCTGAACGCTTAGCCTTAAGAACTTCACCTTCTTTTACTCCTTCATCGTATAATTCCTGTAATTCTTCACACATAATCTCCACCCCTTCTTTCGTCTCTTTCAACATATGTACCCGTGCCGCAAGAACCTTGCTGTACATATCCATTGCTTCTCTGCAATTCAGATCATGTATCAGTCTTCCAAGTTCCGTATCGTCATGATTGGATCCATTGACATAGATAATATCTAACTCATCACCAAAATCCGCTTCCACTTCCCGTACTGTCCTACTAATGTGATAAATCGGCAAGCCCCCACCAAGCACATCATTCTTTGTAATAAATATTACAGTAGTACATGGGAGATTCTGAAACTCTGTCCCCGGTTCTAAAATATTTACATCCAGAAGACTTGCATGATACCTCGGACGCTTTGGTAAAGCACCTTCATTCTCCTGTTGGATCTCCAGATTATAAACCTTATTCGCAGTATCTAACGCCACACAGTCCAGTCTCGCAGCTCTTCCATGTAGATTGGCATAATCCATCTGCAACACTTGCTCTACAATGCGTAATCCTATATTCTCTGTAATAATCTGAAGGATAAACTCTGTGCACGCTTTTTCTTTCAGGACATTCCTCATAAATATATCGTTCATAATCGTGAATTGTTTAATCAATTCAATATACCTATCATGTCTTTCTTCTAGTCTTCCTGCTGTTCCCTGTGTCATCCTCATTCGCCTCCATGTTATCATCAAATAAGATTCTTTTCAAGTTGTCTTCCGGAATATTCTCTCAATCTTTTTTCTTGTTTATCCACCATACCATATCAACATAACTTTTTCAATATGTTTTTATGTTTATTTAAATTTATCATTTTTGTATATATCCACTGTGTATCATTTACCCTTTTTATATGTCCTAGCCCTACCACAAAAGTCACATAAACCCATTTAAAAAAGTCCCTTTTTGTAGTTATTAATTACCGCAAAAGGAACTTCATATCACATATACCATTCTTTCTATTTCAAAAACTCTTCTACATCTACCTCATCAAATGACTGAATCACCGGGTATTCTGTTTCTTCCTGCTGTTCTATCCATTTCGTATACCAAATTCCTTTTAATCCGTTATCCCAGGCGCCCTTTACATCTTTTGTAAGATTATCTCCGATAAATGCACATTCACCTACAGGTACTCCTGCTTTTTCAACACATAATTCAAACAGATGCGGTGTTGGTTTCTCCACTCCTGCTTCTTCACTGGTAACAATAAAATCAATATATGGCGAAAGATTTAAAAATTCCAGTCGTCGGTATTGAATATGTGCAGTCATATCCGTTCCAATCCCAATACGAATACCACGTTCTTTCAATTTCTGCATAAACCAGGTGATTCCTGGCGAAATCAATGAATGCTCGATTGATGCATTCCAGTACCTGTCATACATATTCACCGTATGCGGAAATAATGGCTTGTCCCACAATTCCAACATACACTGCATCCGCATCAGACGATTGTGCATGGCTGCTGTCTCACTGCCAATTCTGCCCATCATGATCTTGTTAGCTCTTTTATAACATTCTTCTGTTTCTTCTTCCGATACTCCAAACACGCGATTGCAATAAGCCGCTAATGATCTCATGCCGTATTCATGACTGTGTTCGTAGCTATATAACGTATTATCAATATCAAAAATTACAGCTTTTATCATATGTACTCCTCTTCTATGTAACACCTCGGATTGCTCCGCGCTTCGCGCTCTCTCAATCCTCAAAACATTCGGATTCCGCCCTGTCGGGCTTCTTCCTCATGTTTTGGCGGGTATAAAGGACAAGCCGTTTCATGCGAGCATGAACGGCTTGTCTTTTATACCCTGGTATTACATATTTTTCAAAAATGCCTTATATCCTTTATATGCTTCGTAGATATCGGCTTTGCTTGCGATTTCCCATGGAGCATGCATGCACAGAATAGCTACACCGCTGTCGATGACTTCCATTCCGTAGTTTGCCATGATGTATGCGATGGTTCCACCGCCACCGACATCAACTTTACCAAGCTCTGCAAACTGGTATGCTACTCCATCCGTATCTAATGCCTTGCGGATCTGTGCAAGATATTCTGCATTGGCATCGTTGGATCCGCTCTTTCCGCGGCTTCCTGTGAACTTATTGAATACAAGTCCTTTTCCGAAAAATGCTGAACTTCTCTTCTCAAAGGCTTCTGCAAACATCGGATCGTAAGCTGCGCTTACATCTGAAGAAAGCATCTTAGAGTTCTGCAGTGCTCTTCTTACTTTAATATCAGCAGTCTCACCCATTAATGCAAGAATCTCTGCTACTGCATTTTCGAAGAATCTTGAATGCATACCTGTTGCACCAACGCTTCCGATTTCTTCTTTATCTACTAAGATACAACATGTTGTTCTGTCTCCTGCTTCAACATCCAGCATAGCAAAGAGAGATGTAAATCCACATACTCTGTCGTCCTGTCCGTATCCCATTACCATACTTCTGTCAAATCCCATGTCTCTGGACTTTCCAGCCGGAACGATCTCTAACTCTGCTGAAACAAAATCTTCTTCTGTCATTCCATAACGCTCTTCCAGAATAGCAAGCATATTCTTCTTTACTGCTTCTTTCTCATCTTCCGATACTCCTTCGAGCGGACGATTACCAATGATCACGTCAAGTTTCTCGCCTTCGATGATCGCATTGGCTTTCTGCTCCATCTGCTTGGCAGCCAGATGTGGCAACAGGTCTGTTACTGCAAATACCGGATCTTCCTCGCTCTCACCGATGCATACGTCTACGACTTCTCCGTTCGTCTTAGCAACCACACCATGAATTGCGAGCGGCATTGTCAACCACTGATATTTCTTAATTCCACCATAATAGTGCGTATCCAGATATGCAAATTCTTCACTTTCATATAATGGATTCTGCTTTACATCAATACGTGGTGAATCGATGTGTGCTCCCAGAATATTCATACCTTCTTCCAGTGGCTTCTTACCAATCTGGAACAGAGATACACTCTTGTCCATGCATACTGCATAGATCTTATCTCCTGCCTTTACAGGTGTCTGGTTCTTAATCAGATCACGGATATCCTGATATCCTTTTTCCTTTGCCATACGAACTGCGACTTTCACACATTCACGCTCTGTCTTACCTTCGTCCAGGCAATGTTTATACAATGCATTTGTAGCTTCTAACTCAGCAATCTGATCCTGATTATATGAGGACCATACATTTGCTCTCTCCATTTTTCACTACCTCCTAAATTATACTATTGGATCAGACATTTGCTTATATAGTCTGTCCTTTCTGCGTAATTCTTAGTATAACACATCCCTATCTTAGATGCCATATCATTTCCCTGTTATTCTGACATTCAAGTCGAACGTCCATGAGACTTGGCGCGTGATTCTGGTCAGCGAAGCTGACATATTCCTATCAGAATCACTGCGCATCCTCGCGGAGCGTTTATCTCAGTCGGAGATTGGACTCCCACTGAGACAAATTTGCTATTACTCATTACCTGAAGAGGTGGGAGTCTTCTCGACTGAGATAAAATCACAGAATTCCTCTACTGGAGTTTTCTATATTATTTCGTTTCTCCACGAGGGTCCACACCGTCATCAAAGCACCGTAGAGTACACCTGCGACTGCCCAAATAAACCAGCTATACTGTGGCTGGCCATTTCCCTGCGGTTCAAATGTATAATAAAGAAAAATTGCTGTTACTATCAGCCAGTATACAACGCTGACCGTTCCGCGCACGCTTTTCTCTTCCTTACTTTTTCGTGAATAATCTCCCTCTTCCAGCAGTTTATCCATGGCATTCTGTATCGTACCTGCATAAACAAATGCATAGCATCCTAAGCCGACAATGATCAATAGCAGACTTACCATGCCAACATATAGGATATCCGGTCCCTCCACGCAAACTGACATGAATAACGGCAATACTGACAAGATGCACAGCACCACCCCTGTGATATTCATACGATTGTACGCCAGCCGAAACTCTTCTTTCTGTTTCTTTATCATCTCTGACACTCCAATTTCCAATTGAATTGCTTCATTTTCCAGATAATCATACTGTTTCACTTTATGATAACAGGACATAAACTCTACCACCGCAATCGTAACCAGAAGCAACAGCACGCACAGTCCGATTCCGGCAGCCATATTTTCCGACAAAGAGAACTCAGGGCGTTCACTGAGTGCACTGAGCATAAGAAGTGCTATCGGAGACAGTACGCATAACAATGTGGCACCGGCCATCTTCGGTGCCGCTTCCCTGCGGAGTCTGAGATATTCTGATGCCTCATTCATTGTAAGTACCCGCAGTTCTTCCGGATTATCTTCTGATTCTTTTCTATTAATGACCTCTTTATCTTCTGTCTTTGTATCTTCTATCTCATCTTTTAACAGATAGTCTGTCGTAACTCCAAATATCTCACTCATTTGTATAATTTTCTGAATATCCGGTACTGACTGTGCTCCTTCCCATTTTGATACAGACTGTCTCGTCACACCGAGCTGTTCTGCAAGTTCCTCCTGTGACCATCCTTTTCTTTTTCGTAATAATATGATTTTATCTGCTAAGATCATACCCATCCTCCTGACCGAAACATACGTTTCATTTATTGTAAACACAGCATAGCACTTTCCTCTTTTGCTTACCATAAAGTATACCATACAATTTGTCAACTGACAGTTGCAGCCACGTATTTCTGCCTGTTACAGCCATATATTTTTGCTTGTCAACGCTATATAAAAAGACAGACCATGACTCTGTCTTAAGCCACGCTCTGTCTTAACAACTCATTATTAAGTCACTATTTCGTTTACAGCTGCCAGCCTGCCGCCTGCATCTGTGCTGCTGCCATATGCTGATAGATGCCGCCTTTCTCTTCCAGTTCTTTCGGCATACCAAGCTCTGCCACTACGCCATCTTTTAATACAACAATCTTATCCGCCTCGGCTACCGTACGCATGCGATGCGCAATAATCATAACGGTCTTATTCCTGATCAGTTTTGAAAGTGATTCCTGAATAACCGTCTCATTATCCACATCCAGTGATGCTGTTGCTTCATCCAGCAGAATGATCGGTGCATCCTTCAGGAATGCTCTGGCGATCGAAATTCTCTGCCGCTCACCGCCAGACAATTCGGAGCCGTTTTCACCGATCATCGTATTCCAGCCATTCGGCATTTTTTCTGCGAACTCATCACAATGTGCCAGCTTTGCAGCTGCAATAACTTCTTCATCGGTTGCATCCTGTCTGCCGATTCGGATATTTTCCATAATCGAATTATTAAATAATGTTACATTCTGAAAGACAATGGAATACAGAGACATCAGCGTCTCCGGATCCACATTCTGTATATCCATACCTCCAACTGTAATCCGTCCTTTCTGTGCGTCCCAGAATCTGGATGCCAGTCTGGATACCGTTGTCTTTCCACCACCGGAAGGCCGATCAAAGCTGTAACCTCACCCTGTTTCGCTGTAAATGAAACATCTTTTAACACCGTTTCTCCGCTGTCATAAGCAAATCCCACATGCGAAAATTCAATATCATAGCCTTTATTCGTAAGTTCGGTTTTTCCTTTCTGTACTTTATGAGACAATATCTCATCCAGACGTTCACACTGGACATCAGTTGCAATAATCGCTGCCAGATTCTGTAATGAGATCTGCATCGGATCATACAATCTGGATACCAGCAGCAGAAACATAAAGAAAGTCAGCACATCAATATCACCTTTTGCCAGAAGCATACCCCCCAACAAAGCAGTTGTTGCAATACCAAACTTCAGGATCATCTGTGCACCTGCCACAAATACCGCTGTAGTTAATTCTGAAAAAATCGCATGCTTTTCCACTGCATGGATTTTATCATCAAGTCCTTTCAGATACTCGTCTTCTGAATTATTGGCGCGCAGATCACGTACGGTTTCCAGACACTCCTGAATCCCGTCTGCACACGCCATCTTCAGAGTCATCTGTTTGGCTGCCATATTCTTCTGTACTCTACCGGAACAGAGCACGATCAGAAATGAAACCGGAAGTACCCAAAGAGCTGCGATTGCCATTCTCCAGTTCAAAAAGAAAAGGCTCACAGCCACTAATACTGTAGAAATACACGCACCGATCAGTTCCGGAATCCAATGTGAAGATGCTGTCTCCATGGTGGCACAGTCTGCCATAATCGCACTGGTAAGGTCTGACAGATCTTTCTTTCCAAAAAAAGATAATGGTATCTTTCTAAGCTTTTCTGCCAATGTAGTTCTTCGCACTCCACTTTCTATGTAAGTATTTAAGAATGTTGCATTATACTGAATATAAGTTGTCACAGCAATCAGGATCAGACACGCAATACATCCAATTGCAAAGAAACCTTCTCTGCCGTTCAGATCATCTGCCATATAGTATTTCACCAGCATATATAACATTCCTACCGGCAACATCAGAACAATATCTGAGATCGTTACAGAAATAAATGCACGGATCATATCCTGCGCACCTTTTTCTGAAAGCGCATATCTGTGTTGTAATTTCTCTTTTAATGTCATATTACACACCTACCTTCCAGCATACAGACTGATTATATTTTTCCCACATGTGAGCATATAATCCATTTGCTTTTTCCAGACTTTCATGAGTACCTGATTCTTCGATCTCACCATCTTTTAATACAAAGATACGATCGGCATTGGTTACAGAAGACAATCTGTGGGCAATCATGACAACCGTCTTGCCCTTAGAAAGTCTGCTGAACGCTTCCTGTACTTTTGTCTCATTATCAGGATCTGCAAATGCTGTCGCCTCATCGAGGATCAGAATCGGTGCATTCTTAAGCATTGCCCGTGCAATGGACAGACGCTGTGCCTCACCACCGGATACATAGATACCTTTTGTTCCAATAATCGTATCCATACCATCCGGAAGTTTTTCTATAATATCTTCACACTGGGCATTCTTTAATGCTTCCATCACTTCTTCTCTGGAAGCATCTTTCTTACCCATACGCACATTATCATAAATAGACATTTTCAACAGTTTACTATCCTGAAACACAAATGAAACCTGCTCCAGCAGCTCCTTTGACGGAATATCTCTGACATCCACACCGCCGATCTTCACTGCGCCTTCCGTCACATCAAAGAACCTTGCGATCAGGCTTGCCAGCGTAGTCTTCCCTCCGCCGGACGGTCCTATAAATGCCACATGTTCTCCCTCTCCGATTTTGAGATTGATCTGATGCAATGCATCTTTCGCAGCGTCTTCATATCGGAAAGATACACGTTCAAAGATAATCGAATGATCTTTTGGCTGCTCTTCCCGTCCACTCTCTTCCAGCGGTCTACGATCCATGATTCCATCCACACGTGCCAGTGCATCTGCCACGATCATTTTATTCTCACTGGAGAACATGATCTTATTCAGTGTCACTGTAATGATCGGTGTGATAATAATGTAAAACAATAGATTTAAAAGAAATGTATTACTTGCTGTAAAGAAAAATGCAGCCGCGATCAATATGGTAAATACCGCATTGATGATTGTTGTATAGGCAACCATCGGTATCCTCAGATCCTCTGTATATGCAATCGTCCATTTTTCATATTTTTCAATGGATGTACGGAAGCGTTTAAACGAAAACACAGACTGCCCAAACGTCTTAACGACAGGAATACCACGCACGTATTCCACAGCTTCGCTGGACATTTCCTCCAGTGCATTCTGATACTCCTTCATCTTCTGTTCCATCTTCTTCCCCATCATGCTTCCCATGATAAGAAATGCAAGACCTACAGGAATAAGACTTAACAATCCAAGCCGCCAGTCAAATACCAGCAGCAACACCAGCAGTCCCACCGGTGTAGCATAGGCCCCTGCCTGATCCGGAAGCTGATGAGCCAGATATGCTTCCGTTGCTGCACTGCATTCATTTACCGTTTTACGGATTTTTCCGCTTCCTTCACTATCCATAAAGCCTAATGGCAATGTCACAATATGATGCATCATTTCTGATCCCATATTTGTCTGCACGCGAAACGCTGCAATATGAGAGCACATCAAAGCACCAATATAGATTACCATAGATAATAATGCTGAAAGCACAGCAGACCACCCATAGCTGGATAAATGCTCTACCTGGCTGTACTCCGGTGCTGCATTCAGCACTTCTCTGATGATTTTCCAAATGTAATAGAATGGTACGAGCGCAATCCATGCACTGATCACAGACAGTATCCATGACAGAATTGTCAGGTATTTGTAATTGCCTGCATACGCAAAGAGCCTTGCTAAGGAACTTTGTTTCTTCATCTTAAAACCTCTTTTCCTCTTCTTTAAACTATGCTATTTTTCTCCTTATCAATAATTAGTTGCAACTAACTATCGATTTTAAGAAAAGACTGCATGCGGCGCAGTCGTCATATATAACACTGTTATAAAGATACTCCAGAAATTCCTTTTTTGTCAAGCATTTTTGTTAGTTTTAACTTACTGTTTTAGTATTTTTATCCAGCCAGCTGTATAAAATTCGTGCATAGTTTTCAGATATATCTTCGCCTGATCAAGTGGCATCTGATGAATAAACATTTCAAAATAGGTGTTAAACATTCCAGTTGCCAGCATATGTTCCAGCATAGAATCAATCTCCGGCGACGGTCTGCCCACACTGTCAAGGCTCTCCTGATAGCGATGTGTCGCTTCTACCTCAATTTCCACCATTTCATCAATCATTCCCGCATATCTTGTTCCTTCCGCGCAGCACAAAAGAAGCTGAAATTCCTCCGGATAATTCTGTGCATAGAGCAACACGTCAAGCATACAGTCCACGGATATCTCTCCCACATGATCCGGCTGTTCCTCTGCCGGAAGCTCCGCAAATTCATCCTGCGCCTGACAGAAATGTTCCATCACATAATGATATTGCTCATCTACCAGCGCTCCAAACAATTCTTCCTTACTCTTGTAATATCCATAAAATGCACCGGTCGTAACTCCGGCCATTTTCACAATATTCCGAAGCGAAGCTGTCTTAAATCCTTTTTCCAGAAATTCCTTTTTTGCCGCTATATGAATTTGTTCTAATGTGTTATGTTTTGCATCCTGCTTCAAACCTATCGTCCTCCCGGCATCATATACAGCAATGCATTACAGATACAGGCTGCGATATTACTTCCGCCTTTTCTTCCTCTTGCCACGATATACGGCACATCTTCTAATGTCAGTATCAGTTCCTTAGACGGAACAACGTTCACAAATCCTACCGGCACACCGATGATAAGTTCCGGCTTCACTGCCCCGGACTTCACAAGTTCATACAGATGTACCAGAGCTGTCGGCGCATTACCGATCGCAAAAATCAATGGTCCCGGAAGCTTTGCCGCATGCTCCATGCTGACTACCGCGCGGGTTACACCCCTCCTCTTTGCCTCTTCTGCCACATCCGGATCCGACATAAAGCATCGGATCTGACAGCCAAGTGTTGCAAGCTTTTTTTTATTAACACCTGCCATTGCCATCTGTGTATCTGTAACAATCGTTGCCCCACTTCCTAATACCTTCAATGCATGCTCAATCACGCCATCTGAAAATACAAGATTCTTCGCATAATCAAAATCTGCACTGGTATGAATGCAGCGCTTTACCACAGGTTCGGTTCCCGGCACCAGCTTCACGTCTCCCAGTTCTTCTGTGATAATTTCGAAACTCCTCTTCTCAATCTCCTGCGGAAGCACCTGTTCCAGTTCAATCTCTTTCATCATCTTCATCTTCGTTACCCCTTAATCTTTGTACCAATTCCCATGACCACACGCACCACTTCATCTGAAAAGGCAGCCAGCTCCGTACAGATCCTCCCTACCTGTTCTCTGTAACAGCGATCGGCTGCATCAATCGGCACCAACCCATATCCAATCTCATCACTGACCAGAACAATCCCCGGATTCTGATGAATCAGCTTGTCTGCAAGTGTTGCTCTCTGTTCTTCTTTTACATTTCGTATATATTCGTGGAAGTTACAGATACCTTTGCATGTAAATATATCTGTTTCTTTACATTCTTTTCCATCGATCCAATCTTCATCTACAATCTCTGGAAAATGTGCTTTCGCCCATGCAAGCTGCCCCTGATAAGCTCCACCGATTATCATCTTCATCGTTTTACCTCCACTGGTATTCCATAGACCACTTCCGTTACCCAATCTGCTTTCTGCGCAAGCCTGCGGTTCACTTCCGAGAGAATCTTCTTATACCGGATCATATCCGCTGAATCTCTGGTACACTCCGAACACACTTCATTGGTAACAATCACCACATGTTCACATCTGCTACAGAGTTCCTCCACACCGTCCACGATGCTGTCCGCGGTCTGCTCTCCTGCTCCATCCGGGCGATAAATCTCATTTGCCGTCAGATTCGACATGCACTCCAGCAGAACCGCCGGACGGTCTGTCAACATTTCTGCCGTTCCTTTCAGATCCACATAACGTTCCAACGTATCAAAACCTTTATCCTTGCGCATTTCCCGATGACGTGCAATCTTCTTAAGCGTCTCGTTCCCAAAGGGCTCCATAGTAGCAATATAATATTTTTTGCAATTATTTTGTTTCGCAAGGCGTAGGAGTTCTGTTTCCGCATAAGCGGATTTCCCGCTTCCGCTGCCTCCGGTTACTACATGCAGCATTACTTTCCTCCACGTTCTATGATCTCATAGACCATCTTCATATCCAGATTCTCCCGGATAATATCTGCCAACTTATCGTACTGTTCTTCTTTATACTGTTTTCGATCAATATTCTTCACCTGATCTGCATCTAGACCTTTCCGCCGAAGAATCGTCTTAAGAACTGCTGTTACCACCTCAGCCTGATCAAAAATACCATGAATATAACATCCATACACATTACCATGCTGCATACCGTCCACAGTTCCATTGTCCAGATGCAAAAGATCTCTCGTGTCTCCCAGTTTTTCTGTTTGACCCATATGAATCTCATATCCGGTAAACGGCACATCCGTAAGTTCCGCAAATATTCCTTGTACAATACCAAAATGACCGGTTATCTGTGTCCGATGCTTTTCCGGTTCAAAGACTGTTCTTGCAGGCAGAAGTTCCATACCTCGCACACATTTGCCAGCACCAGCCTCTACTCCGTCAGGATCACACACTTCAGCTCCCAGCATCTGATATCCACCACAGATGCCAAATACCAGACCACCTGCCGATGCATGGCGGAGTATCTTTCCTTCTAATCCATTCTGTCGCATCCACAGAAGATCTGCGATCGTATTCTTAGTTCCCGGAAGGATCACCAGATCCGGTTCGCCAAAATCTGATGACTGACTGATATAACGAAGCGATACTTCTTCTCTGCATTCAAGCGCGGCCAGATCTGTAAAATTCGAAATCCTCGGAAAACGGATAACCGCAATATCAATCGGTCCATTTCCCTGCTTTCCTGCAAAACGCTCAGACAAGCTGTCCTCATCGTCAATATCCAGATAGAAGTACGGCACTACCCCACAGACCGGCACATGAGTTCGCTCTACCAGCATATCCAGTCCCGGTCGTAAGATTTCCTTATCTCCACGGAATTTATTGATAATAGTTCCCTTGATGCGTCGCCTTTCTTCCTCCTCTAACAGCACAATGGTTCCAACAATCTGCGCAAACACACCTCCTCTGTCGATATCTCCGGTCAAAAGCACCGGTGCGTCGATCATTTTCGCCAACCCCATATTCACAATATCATTGGTCTTCAGATTAATCTCCGCCGGGCTTCCTGCACCTTCCACTACGATTATATCATACTGCTTCGACAGCTTTTCATATGCTTCCATGATCACTGGAATATACTCTGTCTTTCTCCGGTAATATTCCATGGCCGACATAGTTCCTTCCACTTTTCCATTGATGATCACCTGAGAGCCTGTATCATTGGTCGGCTTCAACAGGATTGGATTCATTGCCGCAATTGGTTCAATACCTGCCGCCTCTGCCTGCATTACCTGCGCCCTTCCCATTTCCAGACCGTCTTCTGTAATGTATGAATTCAATGCCATATTCTGGGATTTGAACGGAGCTGCCTTTACACCGTCCTGCGCAAGCACCCGCAGAAGTCCTCCCGTCAGCACACTTTTCCCGGCATTTGACATGGTTCCCTGTATCATAATCGGCTTTGCCATCTGTCATCCTCCTATCTCAAATCCGTGTTATCTATCACATCACGTATCGCATCGATCAGCTGTCTGTTCTCTTCCTCTGTCTTTACTGCGATCCGATAATAACCTTTTGTAAGTCCCCGGTAATTACTGCAATTCCGGATCAGGATACCCTTTCTTTTCAATGGTTCCATCAGCTCCTGATCCAGATAGAATAACAGATAGTTGGCTGACGACGGATATACCTTACATCCCATGCTTTCCAGTTCTCCGGCAAGCCACATTCTCTGTTCTGTCACATAACTTCTTACCTGTCTGCACCAGTCCGTTTCATCCAGTGCTGCGATTCCTGCTTCCTGCGCCGGGATCGATACGCCCCACGGCTGTCTGACTTCTTCCATGCGTTCCAGGAGATCTGTATCCGAACATAGTCCATAACCAAGCCTGAGTCCCGGAATGCCATACATTTTTGTAAACGAACGAAGTAAAAAGAGTGATTGAAACTGCCCGATATATGGCAGCATCGTCTCCGCTTCCTGGTCAAACGCAAATTCCCAGAAGCTTTCATCCACAACCATACGCGCATAATACTTCTCACACAGTTCCAGCGATTGCAGCAGAATATCTTTTGAAATTAGTACACCGGACGGATTATCCGGCATACAGAAGAAAACTATTCCAAGCCCTTCTTTTAATTCCTTCTCCAGACACACCAAAAACTCTTCATCCAGCCTGAATTCCTGTTCCGGATTCCGTTCCCACACAATCACCTGACTGCCTGCACTGCGAAGCGACTGTTCATATTCCTGAAATGCCGGTGCAAGGATCATTCCCTTTTCCGGCTTTTCTGCCAGCACCAGAGAAAATAACACATCTGCTGCACCATTTCCCGCAATTATCCACTCAACCGGAATCTTCAGTGTCTCTGCCAGCTTCTGCCGCAACCTCCTACACTGACTGTCTGGATAAGCGGTCACCTTTTCCATCCCACGAATTGCCGCCTGACGAACTGCTTCATTGGCTCCGAACGGACAGATATTTGCTGAAAAATCCAGCCGGTATTCAGTTGTGTAGATGTCTCCTCCGTGTGTATATTTCATGTCATACCTCTATTGTCAAAATACTCTTTAGAAAAACAGCCGGATGCCACCGAAGAGCAGAAATGTCAGCACTTCTGTTCCAATCATTAATTTCTCCGACCGCAGGATATCCTTTGGCTCAATGTTCCGGATTGGATCCCCGATTGTATCTTTCTCATGTTTTTTCCCAAAATACCAGGCATCCCCTGCAAGCTGCACCTGCAACGCACCTGCACATACAGCTTCCGTCTGCGCTGCATTCGGACTTGCGTGTTTTCTTCGATCCCTCTTCCAGATCCACAATGCATTCTTTCCATCCATCCCAAGCAGACAGGATGCCAGAATCATAAGAAGTGCTGAAATTCTTGCCGGAATAAATCCCGCCACATCATCCATTTTCGCCGCCACTCTGCCAAAATACAAATATTTTTCATTCTTATATCCTAACATAGAATCCATGGTATTGACTGCCTTATATACAAATCCAAGTATCGGACCGCCGATCAGCATATAGATTAATGGTGCGATCACCCCATCATTGGTATTCTCAGCCACCGTTTCCACCGCCGCCTTCGTCACGCCTTCCACTGTCAGCTGCTCCGTATCTCTGCCGACGATCATCGATACTGCCAACCTTGCTCCTGATAAATCATCCTGCATTAATTTCTTATATACTTTTTTACTTTCTTTTCCGAGTGATCTTGCTGCCAGTAGCTGATAGCACCAGAAGCACTCCAGCACAAATGCTGCACATGGGCTGATCTTCTCTGCCAGATATAAAATCCCCATCGGCACTGCTGCTGATGCCAGGATCACAAGTATCCACAATATTCCTCCTGCGATCAACAGTTTCTTCTCATTCCCCTCCTGATCTCCGGCAAACTTCCGAAGTATCTTTTCCAGAAATGATATCCATTTGCCAATAATCCGCACCGGATGATACAGCCATACCGGATCTCCAAATATCCAGTCCAGTATCATGCCGATCAGGCAGACACATAATATCTTCATCGTAATTTTTCTCCATCTGTTATATCTGTCTCATGTAGGATCCGGACATTATAAAAACGATGTACGCCCTTTTTCCACTCTTCCGGATCAATATCAGTTATATATCCATTGCCGTTAAATACCTGCCAGTGGTAAAACGGTCTTTTCTCAGGATCAAATGCAGACAACACTGCCATAATTGTCCCACCGTGCACTACCACACCTGCACGTTTACAGTCTTCCGCGATCAGTCTGCTGATCATATTCTCTGCTCCCTGTACACAGCGCTTCTGAAAATCTGTCCGGTCTTCTCCACCAGGAAATGCACCTGCGCCACCGGAATCAAGCCAAGCCTGATATACTGGCTCGTTCTTCAGTTCTTCATATGTCTTTCGCTCATATTCGCCAAAATCCAATTCTCGCATCAGCGGTTCTATCTCAAAAGGCATACTCGGCCAGATCCTTTCTGCTGTCTGCCTGCATCGGAGCATCGGGCTGACGGTCAGTGCATCAATCTGCGGATAGTCTTTCAGATCCTGCGGAATCATTTCCTCATCCAGTGGTTCATCCGTACTTCCTATATATTGTTTCTTACGGTTGCCTGGCGTCATAAAATGCCGTACCCATATAATCTCCATCTGTTACCTCCCAATGCAGGTCACTAAAATTCCGGTAAACATTGCAAGCTCTGCCGTCTCCAGAAAAAATCCTGCAAGATCTCCTGTCACACCGCCAAACTGCTTCCGGCTCACCATTGCATAATATAGAAATGCGATCATTGCGCCAGTGACAGCTCCTGTCATTGCCCGTGCGTCCATCACTGCCATCATGATCACTGCTGCCGCCACATACAGACACATCGTAATCCTGACAACTTTTTTCTGCGCTCTGTCCTGAAACGTCTTCAACAGCCCACTATTTCTCGCCGCCGGAAATGTAACTACGCTGAACCCACTGAGCGCTCTGGAAAGGACAAAACTCACACCGCACACTCCCAGCACTTCTGCCGGAAGTTCACTCCATACTGCCACACTCCACATCAGATAACAGCCCATGCCCAATATAGCAAATGCACCCGCATGAGAATCCTTCAGAATCTCCAGCTTCTTTTTCCGGTCTCCCCAGGATCCGAGCGCATCCATGGTATCCATGAAACCATCCATATGAATGCCTCCGGTGATTATAATCGGAATCAAGGTAAATACCACACCGCGGAACAGACCACCCACAGTCGCCTTATCCAGCAGCCATCCTGCCAGATACATAACTGCTCCGATGACAACTCCAATCATGGGAAAAAAGCACATGGCATATCGCATATTTTCTTTTTCCCAGTCCACTCTCGGAACCGGTATTCTAGAATACATCGATAATGCGATAAAAAATGAATTTATAATACTCATATATTTCTCCTGAATTACAATACCTTATACTGCTCTACCTTTATATCCTCAAATGTCCCCATATCTCCGTAGACTTTCAATCCCATCTCCAACAGGGGAATCACAGCAACTGCACCGCTTCCTTCTCCAAGACACATATCACAGGTGATGAGCGGTGACAGTCCGAGTTCATCTAGTACATAATGAGCTGCCGGCTCTTTGGATACATGCGATGGAATCAGATAATCCGCCACAGCTGGAATCAAACGGACTGCACAAAGAGCTGCCACACCGGATATAAATCCATCCAGCACGACCGGTATATGATAAAGTGCTCCACCAATACAAAGTCCGCAGAGTCCTGCGATATCATATCCGCCAACCGATGCCATCACCGTAAGCACATCCGATTGCCGGAGATTATATCGTCCGATTGCATCCTCGATTACATGAATCTTACGCTTAAGACCATCATCATCCAGGCCAGCTCCCTTCCCGGTCATCACTGCCGGATCACGGTTCAGAAGTACTGATGCCACTGCACTGCTAGTCGTTGTATTGCCAATCCCCATCTCGCCTGTCAGCAGAATATCATATCCCTCCTGCTTCTTCTCTCCGGCGATACGAATGCCGGTCTCGATTGCCTGCCAGAGCTGTTCTCGTGTCATAGCAGGCTCTTTTACAAAGTTCTTCGTTCCATATGCAGTCTTTTCATTTTTTCTGGTTACATTCTTTACATCCGTGATCATACCGATATCTACCGGATAAATGTCCACGCCAGCCACCTCTGCCATCAGACAGGCACTGGTCTCATGACGGCTGAAATTCTCTGCCACAATTGCCGTAACCTCCTGCCCGGTCTGTGTCACGCCTTCTGCCACCACACCATTATCGGCGCACATGACAACCAATGCTTTCTTCTTAATTTCATAGCATGCAATCCGTTTTATCCCGGCAATCCGGGTAATCTGCTGTTCCAGCTTACCCAGGCTGAACAGTGGTTTCCCAACCTTCATCCATCGTTCCTTCGACAGTCTGATCACATTCTGATCAGCCGGCTGTATCTCTTCTTGTAATTCTTCTAATGTCATAGTTAACTTCCTTTATCGTCTGGTTCCTTTTTCGGAATATTCTGCGCAGGCTTTCACATATCGTTCCACCAGTTCTGGGTGCGAACGGTAATAGAGGTGTGGATAGCCTGCCATCAGATTCCCTTTCATGTGTATACACTGCCATCTTCTCTTCCCATCCGGCTTCACTGCCAGACAGCTATCTCCATTATCTGTACTGTCCCAGTGATGAAATTCATGCACCCGTATCTGTTCACCTTTCTTTAAAAATGCGCCATCCTGTTCTGCCTCAATAGTTGCATATCCGAAACGCACAAGCCTCCCCTGATTACTGCTCTCTGACGGAATAACTCCTGCCATACGATAACTGTATCCTTCCGCATCCGTCAGTCCATCCTGCAAATACTGAAACCCACCACATTCTGCAAGACATGGCATGCCGTCTGCGATCTTCTCCCGTATTTCCCTGCGCAAGCCTTCATTTTCCTCCAGTCTGCCACCGTATAGTTCAGGATAACCGCCCCCGAGAATCAATCCACAACAGCCTTCCGGCAGTGTCATATCCTTCAAAGGACTGAACGGCACCAGTTCACATCCTGCCTGTTCCAGTAATTTCATATTCTCTTTATAGTAAAAGCAAAATGCTTCGTCTCTGGCAACAGCCACGCGCACCTTCTGCTTTCCATTCACTTCTTTTTTTATCAGATTCTCTTCTTCCAGGCACTCTGCCTGTTCTGCAATTTTCAGAATCTCTGGCAAATCGACTGTCTCTGCGATTGTCATTCCCGCTTCCTGAAGCTGACTTTTTAATCCAGTCAGCTCCTGCGGTGTTACAAGTCCCAGATGTCTGCTCTCCAATCGAAAGCATTCTTTCTCTGGAAGATACCCAAGGATCTTCACCTCCGGATGTCCCATATCCACAAGTCCATGATCCAGCATCTCTTTCATCCGCGGATAAAGCATCGGCGAAATACGGTTCAGGATAATGCCTCTGATATGGCTGTCCTTCTGATATTCCAGAAATCCTTTCAACAGTGCCAGTACAGAAGATGCCATCCCACGGCATGGAACAACCAATATGACCGGAAGCTCCAGTACCCCGGCAATATCCCATGCACTGCCATTCATACTTCCAAATGAAATACCATCATAATACCCCATAACGCCTTCCGTCACAACCAGATCAGCACCATTTCCATGATTCTGGTAGATCTCCCGCAGCTCTTCTTTACTGCTGAAAAACAGATCCAGATTTTCAGATTCTATCCCAAGCACTGTCCGATGAAACATCGGATCGATATAATCCGGTCCGCATTTGCATGCCCGGATATTTTTCCCCATCTGCCTGAATGCAGCCATCAGTCCACAGGCAGCAATTGTCTTGCCGCTGCCACTGGATGGAGCTGCCAGCAGGATTCCCGGTCGCTTTGTCATTGTTTTCTCTCCGTAATAATATACACCGGATTCTGTCCGGTCATCATATGATATCTTCCCAATACTCTGGACGCAGCCACGTTCATCTGAACAATCTCCGGATCTGTCAGCAATCCTGATCTGACTGCACACATCACTTCTTCTACTGTTTCTAAAGATATCGCATTGATCACTAAGGTTACTTCCGGATTCTTCTCCTTCAACATACGGATAATGTCATGGAGATGTCCTGTGCTTCCACCAATAAATGCATGTGTAGGTGCCGGAAGTCCTTCCATTGCCTCCGGCGCACTTCCATGGATTACCTGAACCTGTGCCGCCCGAAACTTTCGTCTGTTTGCCCGGATTAGATCACACGCATCTTCTCGCTGTTCAATCGCATACACCTGCACCTGCTCCCCATGAAGTGCCGCCTCAATTGATACAGAACCTGTGCCGGCGCCAATATCATAAAAAACTGCCTCTCTGGTAAGTCCAAGCTTGGCCATACTGACTGCCCGGACTTCTGCCTTTGTCATCGGCACCACATGTCCTTCCTGACTGCGGATAAATGCATCATCCGGCAAGTGAGCCGATACGGATTCCGCAGGATGCGGATTCTCAATCAACATGGTAGAAAGCTCTCCCAGATCTTCCGGCGTCAGTTCTCCGGCAGATATCGTTCGTATCGTTTCATCCCCATATGACAGACGGACACCTATATGACAGATCAGATCTTCTATACCATATTCCCGGATCTGTTCACAAAACTCCGTTCCGCTTTTCCTGTCCAGCAGAAGAAATGTCTTCGTATGATGATCGATGGCATAGATAATATTCTGATTCCTGCCATGGATACTGCGAAGAGCTGCATCTTCCCAGGATACACCAAGCTTCGCTGCCAGATAGACAACTGATGCGATCCCTGGTACGATATCGACCGGAATCTCAGCCTCCTTACATGCCTGCGTCAATGCCTTCGCACCACTGTAGAATCCCACATCACCAGACAAGACAATCGCCCATCTGCTATATTCCGGGTGTCCTTTTATAATCTTTATAATTTCCACAGATCGATACTCTGCAAACTTCGGTTTCTCTTTCGGGCATACTTCCAGAAGACGCACCGCTCCGATACAGGCATCTGCCTGCTCGATCTGGGTTCTTGCGTCCAGAGTCAGCATATTTTCATTTCCCATCCCGGCGCCGATAAGTACTGCACTACATCCGCTTTCGCATATTTTATCACACATTGCGATATCCTCTTGGTGTTACCATTTTCCCATTTAATTCTATTGTTTCCTGGTTTCCAATATATACAGTCGTGAACATGTCAACTTTTTTATTTCTAAGTTCTGCCAAACTCATAATCTCAGCAGACTCTCCGTCACGTCCGATATTGCGTACAATTCCACACACAGTCTCCGGTACTTTATACTGCATCATCAGATCACATGCTTTCTGCAGATAATCCGCACGCTTTCTGCTAGACGGATTATAGAGACAGATTACAAGATCCGCCTTCGATGCCATAAGCAGACGCTTCTCAATCTTCTCCCAAGGAGTCAGCAGATCACTCAGACTGATCACAGCAAAGTCATGCATCAATGGCGCACCAAGTACTGCACCACCGGACAATGCCGCTGTCACGCCAGGAACCACCTCTATCTCGACATTCGGGTATTCCTGACCGATCTGATACATCAGACCAGCCATGCCATATACCCCGGCATCCCCACTGCATACCATTGCCACGTCTTTTCCTTTTGCAGCCTCTTCAAATGCAAGCTGACATCTCTGTGTCTCCTGACGCATCGGCGTTGTCAGATATTCTTTGCCCGGATACTCTTTTTTTAACAAGTCTGCATAGACTGTATAGCCCGCAATCACCTGACACCGCTCGATCACCTCTGCTGCCTCATAGGTCATGCTGTTCCGATTCCCCGGTCCCATACCGATCACATAGATCCGCTTATGTCCTGATACCTCTTTTTTCGCATGTGCACTCCGATATCCTGTAGAAAACTCCGGATGATACAGATCACTTCTCCGATATTCACAATCCAATACATTCCCCACCACGATCAATGCCGTTCTGGTAATCTGATTCTTATCCGCAGTCTGCTTCAGCGTCCCGACCGTACAGCGGAACACTTTCTCTTCCGGCCAGGTCGCTTTATATACGATCGCTGCCGGGGTGTCTTCCGTATATCCTCCGGCAAGTAATTCTTCCGTAAGCTTTCCGATCAATCCGGTACTTAAAAACAGCACCATGGTTGCTCCATGTTCTGCAAAGCTTCTCACAGATTCCTTCTCCGGAACCGGTGTACGTCCCGCCATTCTGGTGATAACCACCGACTGGGATACGTCTGGCAGGGTATATTCTGCCTGTAATGCTGCTGCCGCTCCGCTAAAGGAACTGACTCCCGGACACACCTGATACGTAATCTGTTTTTCATCCAACAGATCCATCTGTTCGCGAATCGCTCCATATAAAGAAGGATCTCCTGTATGCAGACGTACGACTTTTTTACCATCTTCCTCAGCCTGTACCATTGCATCAATCACCTGCTCCAATGTCATAAATGCACTGTTGCGGATTTCACAGCTTTCTTTGCAGCACTTTAATAATTCTGGATTCACCAGCGATCCTGCATAGATCACCAGGTCTGCTTCCATTAATAATCTCTGTCCCCGGACGGTAATCAGATCTTCTGCTCCAGGTCCTGCCCCTACAAACCAAATCATCGTTTTTCTCCTTCTTTTGCAATAATCAATGAATAATATCCCGCCTGTTCCGGGATCTCTTCCAGCGAATGATATATCTGTTCCTCTTTCATTCCACAGTTTGTAACCATCTGTATCTGACCGTCATACTTCTTCAATTCTTCTTTCACCTGACCAATCTTACTTCCCGACTTCATCAGAATCTTTGTACCTGAAAGTTCCATTCCTTCGCTGATATCATAAGAACCCGGCAAGATATGAATTGAATCACCCATTTCTCCAAGCCCCGTCTTAAGCACTGCCGCCGCTGCGCAAAATGACGGTACTCCCGGTATCACACGCGTCTCATAACCAGATGCTTCCACCAGTTTCTGTATGTACAGGAACGTTGAATAAATACTTACATCTCCCAATGTAAGAAATGCAACATTCTCTCCTTTGTCTAATTTCCTGCACACCTGCTCTGCACCTTCTGCATGCACCTGCTGTAATGCTTTCTTATCTTTTGTCATCGGCATAGAAAGAAATATAATTCTTTTCTTGTTAATCTCTGGATATATTTCCCACACAATCTGATATGCTGTAATCTGTGTTTTATCTTCTGTACCAGACACTGGAAGTGCAATTGCATCACACTCCTTTATCACCTTTAAAGCTTTTATGGTCAGCAGTTCCGGATCCCCCGGTCCGACTCCTACGCCGTATAATATACCTTTATCCATTATACATTCTTCTTTCTGCTCTGAATCTTCTGCGCAAGTCTGTCTGCATCAGAAGTCTTGCCAAGAATTCCCATTTCTTTGGAAAACATGACTGCACCAATCTCCAGTCCGTCTCCTGCCCGGTGCTTCAGATGTTCCTCTATCTTAATCATCACTGTAGACATGACTTCTTTTAGTATACCTTCTTTTTCCAACAATTCCAATGCCGCCGTGGTGGTAATACATTCCATCAACTGACGGATCAGTTCTCTGGAGCCTCCTGCCATTGCAGCATGCGCTGCAAGAATCTCCATACGCCCATCTGCCTGTCTGGAATGTGTATTCATGATCCCGGCAGCCAACTTGATGAATTTGCCAATATGGCCTACCAGCAGAATTCCTTTCATCTGAAGCCGTACCGCATCATCAATCACTTCTCCTACATAATTACTGCATTTTACTGCAGCATCTTCCTGATACCCCAACGTATCATGCAGAAAATCTGATCCATAATTGCCCGGCACTACATAACAATAATCCATGCCATTCTCTCTGCGCACCTTCATTTCTACAAAAATCGTATCCGTCAGAGCTTTCTCGCTCATAGGTTCCACGATTCCGGTTGTCCCCAGAATTGAAATACCACCCTCAATACCAAGCTTCGGATTAAATGTCTTCTTCGCAATCTCCGCGCCGTCCGGCACCCATATCATCACCCGGACTCCACGGTCAATCCCGGCTTTCTGAAGTTCTTCTTCTACTGCCTCACGGATCATCCTGCGTGGCACCAGATTAATCGCAGGATCTCCAATACTCTGCTCCAGCCCTTTCTGCGTCACACGACCGATACCTTCACCGGCTTCTAATATCACTTTACTTTTTACTACATCGTCTTGTGCAAATGTCACCCTGGCATACACCAGTATACCGTTCGTCACATCCGGATCATCTCCGCTGTCTTTACGGATAGCGCAACTGACATAATTATTTTCTTTCACAATATCTTCCACTTCCAGATATAGGCGGATACCAGCAGGCGTCACTAACGATACTTCTCCAACCACTTCTCCAGACACCAGCATATGAGTAGCTGCCTTTGCTGCTGCTGCAGCACAACTCCCCGTTGTGTATCCGGTTCGAAGTTTTGTCTGATTCTTCCAGACTATTGATGTATTAGCCATCTCTATCCCTCCTGCTCATCCGCAAGCTGTCCTGCAATCTTCTGACACACCTCTTCCACACCGAAGCCTTCTTCTTCCGGCCTTCCCACAACAACAAGTACAGTCCCTGTCTCCATAGCCGCTTCATATTTTTCTTCAAATCCTCCGGTCTTGCCAGATTCTTTTGTTACAAAATAATCTGCTTCTGTCTGCCTGAGCATTGCGACATTCAATTCTTTGGAAAACGGTCCCTGCATAGCAATCAGATGCTTTCCGTCAAATCCAAGTTCCATACTCTTCTTCACCGATTCCCAGACTGATAATACTCTCACATAACAACGCTCTTTATAATCATCCAGTTCCGTATATAATCCCAGTTCTTTGCTTCCAGTAGAAATAAATATATTTCCTTTGGTGTTATTAAGATACTCTGTCGCTTGTTTTACAGAGTCCACCCAGACCACAGTGCAGCCTGTATCACCGATTGGGTCTATCTCCTCTGCCAAATGTTCCTCTTCCCTCAGACAACGAAGATACCGTACCTCCGCCCGCTCACACGCTCGCTTAATGTTACCGGTTACAAGAACAGCAAATGGATGCGTTGCATCTATCACCAGATCAATCTTTTTCTCACTCAGAAATGCTGTGATCTCATCCTCATCCATCCGTCCGGTAAGCAGATGAAGATGCTGATACTCCTCCAACAATCTGCCGCCATATTCAGTTGCCACGCTGACATAGCTGTCCGCTACGGTATCATTCAGGTACTCCGCAATTCTTCTTCCTTCCGTTGTACCCGCAAATACTAAAATCTTCATGTACACTCCACCCTGTTATATCATCTGTATGTCTATGTATATTCTGTCACGATTTTATCATTTCCATTAAAAATGCGCAACTCTCACAAAAAGCATATTGACATATGTATTTCAAAAGTATATCATTTATGTAATTTATATTTTCATTAACTATTTCCTAAGGCTTATATCTTTACATTTATTTTTCCTTTTGCTATGATGTAATTACAAATAGTTATAGATTCGTATTGTATACATTATAAGAAAGGTGGTATGGAAAGTGAGTGATAATTTGACTAATCAGGAACTTTGTATTCTTCTGGAATCCATTCGCGCCCTGTTACAAACTGGCAACAGTGAACGCGCAGAAGAAATCATAACTAACGCGATCCAGCGCATAGACAAAACTCAGACTGTAAACGTCCTGTAATTTTCATTTGATTTTTCAACAAGTTCAACAATCACTGTACTTATCAACTGAGATATAAGCCTCATGAACAAGTTAATACCGCATTCCAAGAGAAACTGTCATCCTATCTAAGCGCAGTTTCTCCTGGATAATCTTTCCATCTTTTTCATCCTTCAGATAGTACTTTACTGCCCGTTCGCATACATTATCCACTCCGGTAACCTGCTGCACAAATTCTGAGCTGCTGCTTGCCTCTCCGGTACTCTTAAGCTGCTCTGAAGTGTACGTGATAAACGGAACCTTCCACTTCTCAGAAAGTTCATTCAACCCTCTTTCTTCTGCTTTCAGGTCAATGCTTACAATGGCTTCCAGCTGCCTCTGATCAATTCCATGCCGTGCAATCGTCTCAGATATGCCCTGTTCCAGGATCTGCATGGCAGTTCCTTTTCTGCATCCCACACCTGCTACAACATTACCGATCTGTAATACCAGAATTCTCTTTGAACTATCCTTAGTATCTGTGGATATACATACTCCATACTCATATTCATTCAGCATGTCTTTACTATCACACCATTTTAATTCAGTATACTGCTCCGTTTCTTTTATGGCTTTCTGCTTTAGAAGAGGATAACCATCTTCAACATAAATTCCTACAGATTCGCCTTCCAATACGGCAACAGAAATCAGCCTCGCTTTCTCCCTGTCTGCAATCTTCAGATAGTGGTCTCTCGCAAAGGCATCTACGGCGAACTTCCGCTGTACATCAGTAGCTGTCGTGATCACCGGAATGGCTCCCGTAATGTCTGCAATCTGCTCTGCCAGAGGAATGGCTCCGCCCATATGTCCGGACAATAATGGAATAATATGCTGTGCTTTCTCATCCATCACAAGTACCGCAGAATCTGTATATTTATCCTTCACACTCGGCGCAATCATTCGAACCGCAATACCGGCTGCTCCGATGAACAAGAAATCATCCACACCCCAATACTCCTGAATCCATTCCGGTATATTCTCCGGCAGATAAGTCAATTCTTCCTTTCTATCCAATATGCGTTTTGGCGCATAACCTGCACAAGAGTCATTATTTAGTTTCTTACATAACTTTTCATTTAATTCTATTCCTGTTTTTGTAAAACTTAAGATCCGAAGCATCAGCAATCATCTCCATAGATAAATATTTTCCAACACAGTATAACATAAAATCGAGCAGGCTGACACCTGCTCGATCCTAAACAAACTTCAATATTTCATGCTTACTTGAAACATTTTTTAATTGTCGAAAATGCTCCTAAAGCTGTAAACAGATACAACATCGCAAGATCTTTATAATATGCTGATGCGACATCTCCAACTCTGATAATTTCTGGTGTTGCCTGAAATGCAGTGAAAAAATCCACGTCATATACATCTGCAACCGCAATTGCATAAGTAATCCAATTGCTGACATATATCATGACAATCATAATGATAAGAGTAATAATAATTCCCTTTTTACTCACTGTTTTTCCAAGCATCTGATAGCCGCGCAAGGCACATACTCCCATAACCACACCGCACAGTGCCGAAACGTAACCAAGCTGTCCTGTGATCACAATACAAATAACTCCGATCAATGTTCCTGCCAGGGCACCCACTGCACCCAGAAAGACATTTTCCTTTACTGGAGCCTGGACAGTTGCATTCCCCCCTCCATAGCTATACTCCATGCTGCTTTGATAGTCTTTATTCTCTTCCATATTGCTTCTCCTTTAGATTTGAAAATCAATAAAATTTACTCTCATTATTATCTTATCATACTGCACTATATCTGACAATCCTCGATGCATTGATTGTAAATCATAAAGATATAGTAAAGCCCTCATGCTATGCCACTTTTGCAAAACATGAGGGCCTATTTATCATCTGTAACTTCTGAAAAACTCTGCCAGACTGTTCAATGTCTTCACCAACACAGGTACTTCTTCCTGATCCAGTGCCTCTACCACTGCGTCTGTCATCTTTTTATGAAATTCTTCGTGATGATGGTATGCTTTTATCCCCTTTTCCGTCAGACGGATATACACCACTCTCCGATCTTCCTCACTCCGAATACGCTCTGTATACTTCTTCTTCACAAGGCTATTCATAGAAGTTGTCAGCGAACCAACGGTAATATTGAGCTTTTTTGCAATTGTAGACATATTATTACCTTCACCCAACCCAATTGCTTCGATAATGTGCATATCATTATTAGTGATATCTTTGTACTCTTCTGTAATAATCGCCTTCTCTTCCAGTTCCCATATTTCATTAAACAGATGAACCAGAATATCGTTAATTGCCTTGTATGTATCCAAATCCGTACTCCTCTTCCTTTTTTTCTATGACTATTTTAGCACGAAATATGTAAATATGCCAGTGCAAAAATCCTACATTCTGCGAAAACGTTCATACCGCTCTTCCACTAATTTAATGCCTGTTTTCTTCTGTTTTTCTTCCAGAAATCTATATATTTTTTGTTCCATCACATTCGTCACCTCGGAAAATGTATTTATATTTAACATTTCCGGTTCCTCTATGATCTGTTCAACCACACCCAGATTCATTAAATCTGCCGCTGTAAGTTTCATCACTCCCGCCGCTTCTTCAGCACGTTTACTATCCTTCCAGAGAATCGACGCAAATCCTTCCGGAGACAGGATGGAATATATAGAATTCTCTAACATCCACACTTCATCTGCTACAGCTAATGCCAGTGCGCCACCGCTTCCTCCTTCACCAATAACAATTGACAGGATTGGTACTTTGAGCGCAGACATCTCATACAAATTGCGTGCAATAGCTTCCCCCTGTCCTCTCTCTTCCGCTTCCAAACCACAAAATGCTCCCGGTGTATCCACAAAACAGATTACTGGCCGTTGAAACTTTTCTGCCTGTTTCATCAGGCGAAGTGCCTTGCGATATCCTTCCGGTGATGGCATTCCAAAATTATGTTCAATGTTTTCTTTCGTTGTACGACCCTTTTCCTGTGCGATCACAGTTACCGGAATTCCATGGAATCTGGCAACACCTCCAATGATGGCTCTGTCATCTCCATAGCAACGGTCACCCCGTTGTTCTGTAAAATCCGTAAAAAGTGCATGAATATAATCACTTCCGGAAGGGCGGTCTTTTGCCCTGGAAATCTGCACACGTTCCCAAGCTGTTTTCTCTCTGTCCACATTCTTCTGGTGTACTGTGTCTAAGTTACTATCTATGACTACTTTTTCACATTTCCTATTAACATGTAATCTTAATACGTTATATAGATATTTTTTTATATCTTTTCTTTCTACAACCGCATCTACAAATCCATGCGTCTGCAGAAATTCTGACCTTTGAAATCCCTCCGGTAATTTCTGATGGATTGTCTGTTCAATCACCCTCGGACCTGCAAATCCAACCAATGCTCCCGGCTCTGCAAGCGTAATATCACCTTCCATAGCAAAGCTTGCTGTCACACCTCCTGTAGTTGGATTGGTCAGAACTGCAACATATAATAGTCCTGCATCACTGTGCTTTTTAATTGCTGCTGACGTCTTTGCCATCTGCATAAGCGAAAGAATCCCCTCTTGCATTCTGGCACCACCGGAACATGTAAAGAGAATCACCGGAAGCTGTTCTTCTTCTGCCCGTTCAAACGCACGGGTAATTTTTTCACCTACAGCCTGTCCCATACTGGCCATCATAAAACGTCCATCACAGACACCGAGTACTGTTTCTATTCCACCAATCTGTGCTTTACCTGTAATTACCGCCTCTTTCAATCCAGTTTTTTCCTGCAGCATCTTCTGCTTTTCTGTATATCCGGCATAATGCAGAGGATTATTTCCCACAAGATCTTCACCCCATTCTTCGAAACTCCCCTCATCAGCAATCATCTCGACACGCTGATACGCCGGTATCCGGAAATAATTACCGCACTTTGGACAGATACAGTCATTATTCTGTACTTCATCCGTAAAAATAGCCTCCTTGCAGACGTTACACTTACGAAGCAGTCCGTCCGGGACTTCCGGTTGCCTGTCATACCCACGCAGCGCCGTATCATTTCTTCTGGTCTTCTTAAACATATTTTTCAGTTTCATGATTCTTCCTCACTGAGCCTGTCTATAAATTCAATATCGGTATCGCCTGACGCAAACCTGGGATGTCCAATCAGTTCATACTGATAATCTACATTGGTATCAATCCCCTCAATGATAATCTCACCTAGTGCACTCTGCATTTTCGCCACGGCCTCCTGACGATTCCGGGCATGTACAATAATCTTAGCGATCATGGAATCATAATACGGAGGCACTTCGTATCCGCTGTAGATGGCAGAATCAATGCGGACTCCTTTTCCACCAGGCAGATAGATATCATGTATTTTTCCTGGTGATGGCCGAAAGTTTTTCTTTGGATTCTCTGCATTGATCCGACATTCAATTGCATGTCCGCTCAGATGAATTTCTTCCTGTGTATAACCAAGCTGCTCACCTGACGCAATCCGAATCTGCTCTTTCACAAGGTCAATACCCGTTACCCACTCTGTTACCGGATGTTCTACCTGAATTCTCGTATTCATTTCCATAAAATAAAATTTTCCATCCGGCTCCAGCAGAAATTCAATGGTTCCTGCATTTTCATACCCGGAAACTCTGGCTGCTGTCACCGCAGCCTTTCCCATCTGCTCACGAAGGGCTTCTGAGAGAGCCGGCGACGGGGATTCCTCCACCAGCTTTTGATGGTTTCTCTGAAGCGAACAGTCCCGTTCTCCAAGATGTATGACATGACCGTATTTATCCGCCAGTATCTGGAATTCGATATGTCTAGGCCGCTGTACAAAATGTTCCAGGTACATCGTTCCATCTCCAAATGCAGCTACTGCTTCTTTCTGCGCTGTACAAAATGCATGTCGAAGCTCTGTTTCATCTGCCGCCACACGCATACCTTTTCCACCGCCGCCAAGAGCCGCCTTCACGATCACCGGATATCCTACCTCTGCAGCAACAGGAACCGCTTCTTCCGGTTCATATAGTGCTTCTTTACTTCCTGGAATAACCGGAACACCTGCCTGGATCATCGTATTTCTTGCCTGTGATTTATTGCCCAGCCTCTCGATTGTATCTGCGTCAGGACCGATAAATGTGATCTGACACTGCTCACATAACCTGGCAAACTGACTGTTCTCTGACAGAAATCCAAAACCGGGATGCACTGCATCTGCCCCGGAAATGATTGTTGCGCTGATAATCCGCTCCATATTCAGATAACTCTCTGCGGATGATGCCGGACCGATACAGACTGCCTCATCCGCAAGCTGTGTATGTAACGCTTCCCGATCTGCTTCTGAATACACCGCTACGGTTTCAATTCCCATCTCTCTGCATGCGCGAATAATCCGTACCGCAATTTCGCCGCGATTGGCAATCAATACCTTCTTAATCATTATTCTGGCCAACCACAAAAGTAAGTTCTGCACTGACAACAACTTTGCCGTCTACACTTGCCACCGCTTCACCGACTCCCAATGGTCCTTTCTGTCTGATAATCCTGGTCTCCAGACGCACTTTATCCCCCGGTACGACTTTTCCTTTAAAGCGACATTTCTGAATCCCGCCAAAATAGGCAATTTTTCCTTTATTTTCCTCTTTTGAAAGAATAGCTACTGCTCCGGTCTGCGCTAATGCCTCCACGGTCAGCACGCCCGGCATTACCGGTTCCTGTGGAAAATGTCCCTGAAAGAATTCTTCTCTGAAGGATACACATTTATATCCAACCGCATATTCTCCCGGCTCATAATCTTCAATATAATCCACCAACAGAAATGGATGTCTGTGTGGAATAATTTTTTCAATTTCCTTGATTCCCAGATGTCTCATCTCAGTCCTCCTGTATCTATATAATCCGAAATAATGGCTGACCATACTCTACGCTCTGTCCATTTTCAACATAGATCTCTGCAATTTCACCTTCGTACTCACTTTCGATGTCATTCATCAATTTCATAGCTTCTACAATAGCAAGTACCTGTCCCTGTTTTATCTTATCCCCGGTTTTCACAAACGGATCTGCATCTTCTGCCGGTGCTGCATAAAAGGTTCCTACCAGTGGTGATTTCACAATCTGTCCGGTTGACTCTTTCTCTTCTTTCTGTATTTCAGCCGACGGTTTCAACACCTGTGACATTTCCTCATTTTCTGCCACCTGCGTCATAATGACCGGCTCTTTTCCTTTTTCCAAAGACAACTTCGAACCGTTTTCTTCATATTCAAATTTGTCCAGGCTGGATCCGGATACTGCATCGATCAGCTGTAGTATCTGTTTCAGTTCCATTACTGTCACCTCTATCCCTTGTATTTTCTTACCAGTACAGTTGCATTATGTCCTCCAAATCCAAGAGAATTGGACATTGCAACATTAACTTCCTGCTCCAACGGTGAACCCAGTACATAATTCAGATCACATTCCTCATCTGTCTCTTTTGTTCCTACCGTCTGATGGATAAATCCTTCCTGAATTGATTTCACACAGACAATAAACTCTACACCGCCGGCTGCACCTAACAGATGACCGATCATTGATTTCGTTGAGTTCACAGCCACATGCGCAGCCGCACTTCCAAACGCCTCATGAATCGCCTTTGTCTCAAACAGATCATTGTGATGGGTACTGGTGCCATGTGCATTGATATAATCCACCTGTTCCGGTGTCACACCTGCTTCTTCCATTGCCAGAAGCATAGCCTTTGCTGCGCCGCTCCATCCGGAATCGGAGAAGTGATATGATAGGCATCCCCAGTCGCTCCATATCCGCCAAGCTCTGCATAGATTCTTGCGCCACGCTTTTTCGCGTGCTCCAATTCTTCCAAAACTACCACTCCAGCACCTTCTCCAAGCACAAATCCATCCCTGTCTTTATCAAACGGAATCGATGCGCGCATAGGATCTGTACTGGTGCTGAGCGCCGTCAATGCTGAGAATCCAGCCACTCCGGTCGGACAGATTGCGCTTTCCGTACCGCCTGCAAATATCACATCCGCATCTCCATACTGAATTGCCCGAAAAGCGTCTCCGATACAATGTGTACCTGATGCGCAGGCTGTTACTACATTCGTACATTTTCCTCTGGCACCAAGCTGAATGGATACATTTCCTGCTGCCATATTGGATATCATCAATGGAATCATCATTGGAGAGACTCTTCCCGGACCTTTTTCCACAATTTTCTCATGGGCCAGTTCCACTGTTGCAAGACTGCCAACTCCTGATCCGATCATCACACCTACACGGAACACATCTTCCTGTTCCATATCAATTGCTGCATCTTCTTTTGCTTCTAATGCAGCTGCCACTGCATACTGCGAAAACAATTCCATTCTTCTGGCTGCTTTTACATCCATACGCTCCCTGGCATTAAAATCTTTTACTTCTGCTGCAAGCTGTGCTTTATATCCTTCCGCATCAAATCTGGTAATTGGACCGATTCCTGTCTTACCAGTACGAACTCCTGTCCAGAATTCATCCACTGTATTTCCGATCGGGGTGACTGCCCCCAGTCCTGTTACAACTACCCGTCTTTTCATACTCTTCTCCTTCTCTACATGACCATGCCGCCATCAACATGAATCACCTGGCCTGTGATATAGGCCGCATCTTCCGATGCCAGAAATGCTGCTGCCTTTGCCACATCTTCCGGTCTTCCAAAATGTCCCAATGGAATCTGCCCTCTGGCTCCTTCTTTTACTGCATCTGATAATACCTCTGTCATCTCTGTATTGATGAATCCCGGTGCGATCGCATTCACTGTGATTCCACGGCTTGCCAGCTCTTTTGCAGCGGTTTTGGTAAGCCCGATCACACCGGCTTTAGATGCTGCATAATTTGCCTGCCCTGCATTACCTGCCACTCCGGATACAGAAGACAAATTAATGATTCTCCCGCTTCTCTGCTTTAACATCTGTCTGGAAACAAATCGCATACAGTGAAAGCATCCCTTCAGATTCGTATTGATCACCGCATCGAAATCTTCCTCCGACATCTTCATAAGAAGTCCATCTCTGGTGATTCCGGCATTATTAACCAATACATCTATCCGTCCTTCTTCTTTGATAATATTGCTGATAAATGTCTCGCATGCTATGTAATCTGATACATCACACTGTACGGCTTTTGCCTGTCCGCCTGCTGCACAGATTTCTTCTGCCGCCTGCTCTGCACGAACCTTAGAGCCACAGTAATTTAAAATCACCTTGTATCCTTTTTCTGCAAGTTCCATTGCAATTGCTCTTCCGATTCCTCTGGATGCACCTGTTACCACCGCTACTTTTTCTTCCATAACTCCTCCATAATTTGCTTTGAATCTTCCCAGGTATTTACCTGATATACCGTCACATTCCGATCGATTTTACGTAAAAATCCGGTTAAGGTTCTGCCTGGTCCGATTTCCACAAACGTATCCACGCCCTGTGCGATCATTTTCCGGATGCTCTGCTCCCAGCGCACCGGCGAATATACCTGTCTGGTAAGAAGCTCCCGGATCTTGCTGCTGTCTGTCACATACTCTGCCGTCACATTCGTTACATATGGGATCTTCAACTCACCAAGCTGTACTGTCAACAGCTCTTTGCCAAGCTTTTCCCCTGCACTCCGAAGCATCGGTGAATGAAACGGTCCACTGACATTCAGTGGAACTACCCGCTTTGCACCGGCCTCTTTCAATGCCTTGGATGCCTGTTCGATGCCTGCTGTTCCTCCTGTGATTACAATCTGCCCCGGGCAATTATAATTAGCTACCGTTACATTCGCAATTGGTTCAATCACGGCATCAATCTGATCTGCATCCATTCCAAGCACTGCTGCCATCGCGCCTTCTCCTGTCGGAACTGTATGCTGCATCAGTTGTCCGCGTACTCGGACCAGGCGGATCGCATCCAACAGATCCATTGCACCTGCCTCTGCAATGGCACAGTATTCTCCCAGACTCAATCCTGCTGTCACGTCCGCTTCTGCTCCCTGTTCATTCAATACCGCAGTCATTGCAAGACAGGTTGTCACCATAGCTGCCTGCGTATATTCCGTCTGATCCAGCAAGTCATTTTCCTCAAAACATAATGCCCTCATATCCAGTTTGAGACATTCCGATGCCCGGTCATAGACATCTCTGGCAAGCGGACTGTTTTCATAGAAATCCTTTCCCATGCCAGCTTTCTGCGCTCCCTGTCCCGGATAGATAAATGCAATCTTACTCATAGAACCCTGAGCCTCCGATCAACTTATCTGTCTCGCAAGTCAGCTTTGTGATCAATTCTTTACAAGTCATTATCTCATGAGCCATCGACGCACACTGACCTGCCATAACACTTCCATTAGTTACATCTCCATCCACTACTGCCTTGCGCAGTGCGCCGAGTGTCAGCTGTTCCAGTTCTTCAAATGGAACTCCAGCCTGTTCCTTCTTCAGGTACTCTTTTACCATTGCATTGCGAAGGACACGGACCGGATGCCCGGTGGTTCTCCCCGTCACACGAGAATCAATATCTCTTGCCTTAATCAATGCCTGTTTATAATTCTCATGAACATTACATTCTTTTGTTACCACAAACTGTGTGCCCATCTGCACTCCTCTTGCTCCCAGCATAAAGGCTGCTGCAATTCCTCTGCCATCCGCAATTCCACCAGCTGCGATTACCGGTACAGATACTGCATCAACAATTTGCGGAACCAGTACCATCGTAGTCAGTTCTCCAATATGTCCCCCGGCTTCCGTTCCTTCTGCTACAAGAGCATCCGCACCACAGCGTTCCATTCTCTTTGCCAACGCCACGCTTGCCACTACCGGAATTACCTTCATACCGGCTTCTTTCCACATGCTCATATATTTTTCCGGACTTCCGGCACCTGTCGTTACAACTGCCACGCCTTCTTCTACCAGTACTTTCGCGATCTGATCGGCTTCCGGATTCATCAGCATCAGATTGACACCAAATGGCTGATCTGTCAGTTTCTTTGCTTCTCGCACCTGCTCTCTGACCCATTCTGCCGGTGCGCCTCCGCTTCCGATCAATCCAAGACCTCCTGCATTAGACACGGCAGCCGCCAGATGATAATCTGCCACCCAGGCCATGCCTCCCTGGATAATCGGATAACGAATTCCTAAAAGTTCTGTAATCTCTGTCTTCATATCACCCAGCTCCTATTTCTCAAGATAAGCAACTACATCTCCAATCGTTGCAATCTTCTCCAGATCCTCCGTTGGGATTTCCTTACCAAATTCCTCTTCCAGTGCCATTACCATTTCAAATAAATCCAGTGAATCTGCATCCAGATCAGCCTTGAATGAAGTCGCCTCAGTCAACTTCTCTGCTTCTGTTCCCAGTGTATCTGCTACGATTTCTTTTACTCTTTCTAACATAATTCTTATTCTCCTTCATATTTGTTCATTTCTAAGTTTTCTGTATCTATGTAATCCGGCTCCTTACCGGTAATTACCTTTCAATCATTTTTACCATTCTACAATGGATGCGCCCCATGAAAGACCTGCCCCAAATCCTGCCACTACAAGCTTCTGACCTTTTTTCAGCTTTCCTGACCGATTCATTTCATCCAGAAGAATCGGAATACTTGCAGAAGATGTATTTCCATATTCTTGAAGATTCATCGGAAATTTCTCAATTGGCTGCCTCAATCTTTTTGCCACTGCTTCCACAATTCTCCGATTTGCCTGATGCAGAACAAAATAATCAATATCATCCATGAGCAGCTCATTTTTTGTGAGTACTTCACGAATCACCTCCGGCACTCTGGTTACCGCAAACTGAAACACTGCTCTTCCATCCATATGAATGTATCTGTCACATGTCAGAGCCTCTCCCTTTTTTCCATCAGAATGAGAAACCGGAAGATAAGCTCTTCCTTCTGCTGCCTTCAAAACTGCTGCTCCGGCACCGTCACCAAATAAAATACAGGTTCCTCTGTCGGTCCAGTCTACCAGCCTGGACAATCTCTCACTCCCGATCAATAATACTGTTCTGCACATATTACTCTGAATGTACGCCTGCGCTGTATTATACGCAAATATAAATCCTGTACATGCTGCCTGCAAATCAAAACAGACCGCACCCTCTGCGCCGATAGCCTTTTGCACTTCGCAGGCTGTACAAGGAAGCACTGCATCCGGTGACATCGTTGACACCACTATCATATCCAACTCTTCCGGTCGTATTCCTGTCTGTGCAAGCGCCTGTCTGCCTGCTTCCACTGCCATAGACACTGTGGATTCTGACTCTGCGATATGGCGTTTCTCTACGCCGGTACGCTCACGGATCCACGCATCATTCGTATCCACCATATTCGACAGATCATCATTATCCATGATTTTTACTGGAATACCGGATCCTGTGCCACATATCTTTCCTATCATCATATCCGCCTCTTTATTTACCTTTGTTTTCATATTATTTTGTTTTAAAATATTTTGACCTTCAAACAATATCATAATAAAAAAGATTTGGCAAGTACTTTTTTTGAAAGGCAGAAATGCTATTCTATTGTTATTTTTTACACAAAGAATCGTCTTTTTTATCTATAGCTTTGACATCCTTAATCGTATTTGTAATATTGCACAATTTTTTTCATTTGGTTTTGTATAATTCATACATTAAATGCATTGATATTTTCTGTATTTCAGTTAAAATAAAATCAGCAAAAGAAAAGATGATAAATGTTTAACAAAGGAAGGAGTTTGAAAAGTATGAAACTTTTTAATATCGATAACTCAGAAGAATTTTTTAACGTAGTAAATGAATGCAAAGACAAAGTAGAATTAGTAAAGAAAGATGGCTCACGTATTGACTTAAAATCCAAACTCACACAAAATATCCTTTCTATTGATGGCCATTTCTCAGAGCTTCAGTTAGCCCTCCATAATCGCGAAGATATCTCAAAACTGTTAGCTTACGCAATAGATACCAAGTACATTGCCTAAACTCATATATAAAAAGGCGGTCGAAGTTCGAGTACCCTCGAATCTTCGACCGCCTTTTTATATTGCTATCTTCTTCTCTTACTTTTCTCTTCTGCCAGCAACGCTGCTCCGATTGCTCCGGCATACCGTCCGTTCTCGGTCATCTCTACTTTCTTACCAAGCTTCTCTGATAAGATCCTGGTAAAGTATTCGCTGTTGCTCAAACCTCCGGTAAGGATCACCTTATCTGCCAGATTCTTTCTGCCTGCAAGCTGTGATACCTTCGCTGCTACAGAATCTACCACACCGGCTGCGATATCTTCCCGTTTCTTACCTTCACCGATATAATTGATCACTTCTGATTCTGCAAATACAGTGCAGAGTGAACTGATCGATAACACATCTCCAGTATCTGCCATATCAAACAACTCCTGCAGAGTTACACCCAGGCGATTCGCCATAATCTCCAGGAATTTACCGGTTCCTGCCGAGCATTTATCATTCATCAGAAAATCCTGTACCATGCCGCCTGATACCAGTATCACCTTTGTATCCTGTCCACCGACATCGATGATCGAGCAGTCATCTCCTGCCATCTCTCTGCCGCCTCTGGCATGACAGGTAATCTCTGTGATCACATAATCTGCAAAGTCTACTGCAACTCTTCCATATCCTGTTGCCACAACTTTCACATCGTCAGATTCCACATCGATTCCTTCCTCCAGAAGCCTCTCACGGATCACTCCGGTTGTCTCCTTACTGCTCCATCCTGTCGGCAGCACAAACATTAATTCCTTATCTCCTCGTACTGCTGTCTTGGACGCAGTAGATCCAATATCAATTCCTACATAATACATCTTGTCTTCCCTCTGATTTCTTTTATTTCGTTTTACGATCTTTAACAGTAACGGTCGCGGTGTGGATTAAAGTCCTTTTTCACCTCTGCCACTTTCAGAATCTCAATCTCCTTCTGTTCTGCAGTCTCCCATATCGTATCCAGATCGTCCTTTTCCACCATCAACGACACGCCGCAGCATTTACTCGCACTTCTGGGGGTAGGAGCAATCACTGCCCGAACCCCCAGCTTTTTTAATTCGCGGTATAACCGCATTGCATTGTCATGATTAGGAAACAGAATATAATGCTGAATCTCTGACATCTATCCCATATCTCCTTAGTTATTAAGCATCTCCACAAATGCACTGATTCTGGTACGAAGCTGCTGAGCATCGCTGTCCGTGTAATCGGTCTCGATTCCCAGTACCGGAATACCTGCTTCCTTCATCGCACGCTCTACGAAATATCCTTCGGTGTCGTAAAGGTTACAGAACTTCAGATTCACATCAATGATTCCGTCTACTTTGTATTCTTTTGCCAGACGGAGGATATCATCAATTCTTCCATGATTTGGTGTAAAGCATGCACAGTTAATGCCCATATACCGCTCTGCAATTGCATTGATCTGCTCGTCGATCGTAGTACCACTCTCGTCTACAAAACGCTCAAAGTAACGGGTACCTGTGCACATCTCTTCACAGACAACCACTGCTCCGCTGGTCTCAACAATATTATGAAGCTTCCAGTTCGGAATTGCAAGCGGTGTTCCTGTCAGCATGATTCTCTTGGTTCCTTCCGGCACTACACTGACACCGTCTTTGATTCGCTGCTCCAACTCATCACACAGTTTATTCGTCATCTGTGCAAATCTTGCCGGATCATCATAAAATGCAATCTGAGAAATAACCAATGCATCCGTACCGCTGATTGGAAGCTTCTCATTCTTACGACAGGCATACAGTCTGTCCAACGCTTTTCTCTTATTATTAATCAGTTTGATACTTTCTGCTAACTTCTCTGCTGTCACTTTGTTACCGGTAAATTCTTCTACCACATGCATCAGCTCTTTAATCTCTTCTGCCCATGCCTTTACATCCTTGGCACGTTTCATCTGCGGAAGATCCATTACATGTACCGGTACGTCCTCAGACAAAATCTCCCATGCCTTCTTTTTACCATCACAGGTAGTCTCTCCGATATACATATCCGCGATCCGGAAAAATGGACAGGTACGGTCAAGTCTTGCTCCTACAGATGCTTTGATCAGCGGACAGGTATTATTCGGAAGCACCTTCTCGCCTCCCGGTACCCAGAACTGAGAGCCGCCGCAGAGTCCGGTCGCAATTGCATCTGCTGCGAAGATCACTTCATCCGGTACGTATACACAGAATGTGCCAAATACCTTGCCGCCTTTTTTCTGATGTTCAATCAGCTCTGATGGGCGGATACCGTGAATATCTGCAACTACCATATCATAATAGTCCATTCCGTCCGGACGGTTCTCCTGAGAGAGAAATACATCTCCAACCGCCTGTGGAAGCACCTGACACAACTGATCATGCAGCTCCAGATTCATCCCCAGTTCTTCCCACATTTTCTGATTATCTGCCATAATTCTTTTCCTCCTTGTTATCGCATTTGAACAATTAATCTGTTTTTATCGTAACATTTTTATCAATTATTCACAATAATAACAAGGCTTTTTGTTATAGTTTTCATCTATATGTAGGCAATTTTATTTATTTCTTCTATACAAATATCTATCTCTTCTTCTGTATTCGATGCACTGAATGCAAACCGTACGGTTCCCTGCGGAAAAGTGCCAAGCGACCGGTGTGCCACAGGCGCACAGTGCAGTCCTACTCTGGTCATAATCCCTGCTGCCTGCTCCAGTTCAAAGGCAGCTACTGCATTATCCACCGTCTGAAAATCCAATGACACTACTGCCACTCTGTGTTCCAGATCTTTTCGACCTACAATCCGTATCTTAGAATTCTCCGACACTCGCTCGAGAAAATATCCGGTTAGCGACATCTTACGGTCATGTATGCGTTCGATTCCCTGTTCTTCTAAATAAGACAGCGCCGTATGCAATCCTATGATCCCCGGAAGGTTCATCGTACCGCTCTCATACTTATCCGGCAGATTCTCCGGCATCAGCAGAGAATCTGACTGGCTTCCGGTACCTCCTGCAATCAACGGCTTCATATCTCGATCCAGTCTCTCTGATATCAGAAATCCACCGATTCCCTGTGGCCCAAGCAGTCCCTTGTGACCGGTAAACGCCAGGAAATCAATCCCGCAATTCTCCATATCGATATCCAGCGTTCCTGCAGTCTGTGCAGTATCCACTGCAAAGATCAGATCATGTTCCTGACAGATCTTACCAATTTCTTCAATCGGAACTACGGTTCCACACACATTGGACGCATGGGTTACCAATACCGCTCTGGTGCTGTCTCCAATCAGTGATTTTAAATGTTCAAGATCCAGATTGCCGTCTCTGTCCGTCTGTGCAATGTCATAGTCCACACCCACAGCCTTCATCTGTTCCAGCGGGCGCATCACTGCATTATGCTCCAGCCCCGTCACGATCACATGATCTCCGGGCTTCAAAAAGCCTTTTATAAACAGATTGAGGGAATAGGTCACACTCGGTGTAAACACTACTCCCTTAGAATTCTTCACATGAAAAAGACGCGTCAGCTGTTCTCTTGTATCCAGCACGACGCCTTCGATCTCGTATGCGCCTTCATAATTGCCACGGTTAATATTAAATGCACCGTGAGCTAACAAATCCGCCATGGCTTCCGGCACACCAGGTGCCTTTGGCCATGACGTACTGCCATTGTCAAAATAAATTTGATTCATATACTCTCCTGAATCACTTACATGCTTGCAGACGTACGTCGAACGCCCAGCTCGACTTACCACTCAAACTTCTTCTCGAAATATGCAATCAGATCTTCGATCTTCACTCTTTCCTGCTCCATGGTATCTCTGTCTCTTACAGTTACTGCTCCGTCTTCCTCAGAATCGAAATCGTATGTTACGCAGAATGGTGTACCGATCTCATCCTGACGGCGGTATCTCTTACCAATGTTACCACGCTCATCGTACTCACAGTTATACTTCTTAGCTAACTGAGCATACACCTTCTGTGCACCCTCAGACAACTTCTTAGACAGTGGAAGGACACCGATCTTAACCGGTGCAAGTGCCGGATGGAAATGAAGCACAGTTCTGACATCCGGTTTTTCCTCTGTACCAATGTTCTCCTCATCGTATGCACTGCACAGGAATGCAAGTACCATACGGTCAGCTCCCAGCGACGGCTCGATAACGTATGGAATATATTTTTCTTTCTTCTCGTCATCGAAGTATGTCAGATCCTGCTTAGATACCTCCATATGACGGGAAAGGTCATAATCTGTACGGTCAGCAATACCCCACAGCTCGCCCCATCCAAATGGGAACAGGAACTCGATATCGGTAGTTGCCTTACTGTAGAATGACAGCTCTTCCTGATCATGGTCACGGTAACGTACTTCGTCATCCTTAAGTCCCAGCTTGCTCAGCCAGTCCAGACAATACTGCTTCCAGTATGCAAACCATTCCAGATCCGTATCCGGCTCACAGAAGAATTCCATCTCCATCTGTTCGAACTCTCTGGTACGGAATGTAAAGTTACCCGGTGTGATCTCGTTACGGAAAGACTTACCGATCTGGCAGATACCAAACGGAATCTTCTTTCTGGATGTACGCTGTACATTCTTAAAGTTAACGAAAATGCCCTGTGCGGTCTCCGGACGAAGGTATACCACGTTTTTAGCATCCTCTGTTACACCCTGGAATGTCTTGAACATCAGGTTAAACTCACGGATTTCTGTAAAATTATGCTTACCGCAGGTCGGACATGGAATATTGTTCTCTGCGATGAACTCCTGCATCTTCTCATGGCTCCATCCATCAATACTGTCTCCAATGTCGATGCCGTTCTCATGCGCATAATCCTCGATGATTTTATCTGCACGGAAACGCTCGTGACATTCTTTACAGTCCATCAATGGGTCACTGAATCCCCCCAGATGTCCGCTGGCAATCCATGTCTGCGGGTTCATCAGAATCGCACAATCTACGCCTACATTATATGGAGACTCCTGTACAAACTTCTGCCACCAGGCTTTCTTTACATTATTCTTAAGCTCTACTCCAAGATTACCATAGTCCCATGTATTGGCAAGGCCGCCGTAGATCTCAGAACCCGGATATACGAATCCTCTTGACTTCGCCAGTGCCACAATCTTATCCATTGTCTTCTCTGCCATTATTAATCCTCTTTCCTTTTGTTATTCGATGCCAAAATGCACCCTTATCGCATATTATACCGTCTGTATACAGAGTTTTCAAGTCATCAGCTTTAATATTTCCAGTGATTTAAACTGATGGTCTACATACACATCCATGTATCTTCCCATGACCATCGCAAGTTCTCTGAGCACCAGATCCGATACAGTAAAATTATACAGATGTTCTACCTTTGCACTCTCTATGTACTGCAGCGTATACCAGGTAGATGGGTCAAGTTCCAGACCGTCATAAACATCCCGGATGCAGTGGGTACATACTTTGCCGCCCTTCAGCGTACTGAACTTCCCTGGACGCTCTTTATCTCCGCACACCACACATTGGAATACCTGCGGTGCCTCGCCGTTAATGCAGATTGCCTTCAACTCGTAGATATACCGGATCAGACGTTTTGGAATCTTCTCATTGATAAGTGCCCGCATTGTCTGATACAGAAGCTTTAACATTTCTCTCTCATCATTAGCTTCTCGGCAGTAATAGGATGCAATCTCTACAAAATAAAAGCCATAATAAGCACCCTCGATATCTTCTCGTAACTCTGCAAAATAATTGGAAATAGAGGCCGACACCAGTGTATATGATGTCCGCCCCTCATAGACTGTAAATTCACCAAATGAAAACGGGTTGATCACTCCACTCAGTGCATTGCCAGGCTTCCTCGCCCCTCTGGCAAACGCGCTGATCTTGCCTCTTTCTCTGGTGAGTATGACAACCCGCTTATCATACTCGCCGATCGGAACAGCAGATAGCACCATTCCCATAACCGTTATCTGATTCACTTCGCCTTACCTCTGTCCCGGCATCTGATGATCTGCCATAATGCTCCATGACCGAATGACAGATTTGGATTCCCTTATATTCCAGATAATCATCAACCTTACCCGATGCCATAAATTTATTCCAGTATGTTTCTTCCATGCAATCACCTCATCCTGTGTTATAGGATTAGGTTCTCCTATGGAAGGGGCGTTTTATTCATCTTCCCGGTATCCAAAATTTTTCACAAGGAAATCACTGTCTCTCCAGTCCTTCTTTACCTTGACCCAAAGCTTCAGATTTGCCTGCATATCCAGCATTTTCTCAATCTCATACCGCGCAGTACTTCCGATCTTTTTCAACATACTTCCTTGTTTTCCAATAATGATACCCTTATGTGAATCACGTTCACAGATGATCGTGGCATCAATATGCATCACTTTACCTTTTTTCTTCATGCTGTCGATCACAACTGCGATACCATGAGGGATCTCTTCATTCAGGCAGTGTAATGCCTTCTCACGGATCAGCTCTGCCACGATCTGACGCTCCGGCTGATCAGTAATCGTATCCTCATCGTAAAACTGAGGTCCATACGGCAGATACTGATATACTACCTTCAGAAGTTCTTTGGTATTCTCCCCACTTCTGGCCGATACCGGCACGATTGCCGCGAAATCATAAATGTCCTGATATGCTGCAATAGAAGCCAGCACTTCCTCTTTCTTCACAGAATCTACCTTATTAATAACAAGAATGACAGGTGTTGTTACTTTTTTCAGCTGATCTGCAATATGCTTTTCACCGGCTCCGATAAACGTTGTCGGCTCAACTAACCACAGCACCGCATCTACTTCGTTCAATGTGCGTTCAGCCACATTAACCATGTACTCGCCCAGCTTGTTCTTTGCCTTGTGGATACCCGGTGTGTCCACAAAAATAATCTGCCCTTCCTCCGTTGTCAGCACCGTCTGAATCCGGTTTCTAGTCGTCTGTGGCTTATTCGATGTAATTGCAATCTTCTGTCCGATCAGGTAATTCATCAATGTAGATTTGCCCACATTCGGACGGCCGATCAGTGTTACAAATCCTGATTTATAATCTTTTTTCATCTGGTTCTCCTTATCTTTCAGATACTCATAATCCGGCTAAAATCCGGTCACGGTATCAAACATATCCTTCGCTTCTTCGATCTTGTCCTCACTTCCGATGACACAGATCTGCTCTGCTTTCATCATCGCTTCCACGATTCCTGCAAGTCCTCTGATATCTTCCTGTGTTGCCTCCAGTACCTGTGCACGTTCTTCTTTGATCATATCTTCTGTCACATGATTCATATACAGGTTCATGGAACGGTCACCTTTCAATGCCGGTGTCATCGGCTGATCCAGATTACTGATCGTACCGATGATATATTTATTCATATCAAAATCACTGACGGTAAATGTCCGCAGATAATCTGCCACGCCTTCATAAATCTCCATCGTGCGTTCCAGATTCGGATCACGATAAGATACAAAATACCCTTCTCCAATCCGGTTAAAGTTACTCATACATCCATATGCTCCACCTTTTACACGGATATTCTGCCACAGATATTCATAACCCATGATTACTTTCAGTACCTGCAGTGCTCCGGTATATTCTGCACCCTGATCAATGAAATTACCACAACGTGCCACATATTGTACTTTGGATGCTGTCTTGAATCCTTCATTCTTCTTCTCACAATGAAGCTTGCAATGCTCTCCGTTCGCTTTCTCCTGCAGATATAAGCCTTCCGCAAATGCGCTGATCTGCTGCTTCATTCCTTCCAGTCCCACACGTTCTGCCGTATAGCTGATCATCATATTGTCAGCACGGAACAGCATTCTGGTAAGCTTGATGAGATTGGTGATCAGCTCATCCTTTTCTGTATCAAATGCTTTCTCAATTCTTGCCACATTCTGGTAGTACTCAATACCGCTAGTCATATCTTTTAGCTTGGCTGACGGTGACGCATAAGACATTGCCCGGAGCGCTGCTGTCGTATGTCCGGATGACTGGAACCGCATCAGCAATCTGGATGCTGTCATGGCAATGATCTCTTTCAGACGTTTCTCATCATCCAGCTTCGATCTTACCAGAATCTCCTGCATCATGTTAAATGCAATTGGAAGCTTGTCATATAATGCTTTGGCCTTGATCTCGAATGTTGCCCGGAATTCTTTTTCTTTTGCCTTGGTCACATCTGTGTAAAGTTCCAACGATGTACCGATACCGCCGGTATGCACATTGATCTCATTAAAGAGTTCACCATATTCATAATTCTCTGTATCAATGATTCCCAGCACACCCTGCAGGATTCCCGCATACGGAAGCAGTTCCTCCGGAACCTCTGACATATCGAACATAATATCTATATAGCCTATACCATTGGTATCAATCTCGTGGAATACCATCGGAATACCTGCGAGTTTCATTTCTTCATTATAGATCGGTGCAATCTCTCTGCTGATATCCTCACGCTTCAATACAGGATCGTAGCCAGCGCTTCCGCATCGGATGGCTCTGACTGATATATTTCCAACGCCTTCGTACGCTCTACTAATTCTGCAATCTCTTCTTTGCTGAGACCTGCCTTATATGCCTGCAGCTTATCGTGAAGTTCCTTGTCCATACGCGCTGTACGTCCGCGCTCCGGTTTCAGCGTTACGATCACACCGTGCTCATTGTCCAGCAGATACTCACGGATCAGATTCTCAAAATATCCGGTATTCATCTGTTTCTTAAGAAATGCGAATGTGTCCAATGCCTGGATATGAATAAACGGTTCATTTTCATCATAGAGCCAGCTGTCCATGATCTGCAGACCGTACATCAGACCCTTCGGGTAACGTCCGTAATCCGCTTCTCGGTACTGGAACTCATGATAATTAATACCTGCCTCCAGTGCTTTTCTGTCAATGCCATGCTCTGTCATATCTGTAAGAAGCTTCTCGATCAGTGTCACAAATTCTTCCTTCTGCTCCGGATTCGCATTCTTAGCAACTACAGAAAAAATTGGCTGATATATGCCATTGTCATAAGAGCCCAGAATATCCTTACCAATTCCAGCCTCTAACAGTGCCTTCTTAAGCGGTGCTCCCGGTGCTGATAACAACGCATAATCCAGAATCTCAAACGCCACATACAATTCTTTATCCAGACTGGTTCCGATTACCTTATTATAAGAAAGGAATGTATTATCCTCCAATGGTTCCTCACTGGTAACCGAATATGGCATCTCCACTTCTTTCATCTTCGTAAATGGCTCCTGATAAGCAATCCGCGAATCAATCTCTGCCACATCAAATTTACTCAGATATTTCTGATCCAACCATACAAGCTTCTCTTCCATATCCATATCACCATACAGATAGATATAGCTGTTGGACGGATGATAATATTTCTTGTGAAATGCAAGAAACTGCTCATAGCTGAGATTCGGGATCACATCCGGATCTCCGCCTGATTCATTAGCATAAGCTGTATCCGGGAACAGTTCATTCAATACCACCCGGTCAAGCACGCCCTCCGGTGAAGAAAATGCTCCTTTCATCTCATTATATACAACGCCGTTGTATTCCAGATCCGCATCCTCTGAATCCAGCTTATAACTCCATCCCTCCTGACGGAAAATCTCCTCATGCTTATAGATATTCGGATAGAATACTGCATCCATATATACATGCATCAGATTCTGAAAATCCTTATCATTGCAGCTTGCCACCGGATACATCGTCTTGTCCGGATAAGTCATCGCATTCAAAAATGTATTCAGTGATCCTTTGACCAGCTCTACAAACGGATCCTTGACTGGGAAATGATCAGATCCGCACAGTACCGAATGCTCCAGAATATGCGGAAGTCCTGTGCTGTCCTCCGGCGGTGTACGGAACCCTACTGAAAACACCTTATTGTCATCATCTGCCTCCATTAGCACCAGTTTGGCACCGCTTTTCTTATGCTTCAGCAGATAACCGTGGCACTTGACATCCTGCAGATCTTCATCCTTTATAATCTCGTATTGATTCAAATCTCTTATACTCATACTCTAGTCTCCAATTCTATTCAATCATTCATCATTATCTCCCATTGTAACACAATCTATTTCTTTTTTCATCCGGAAGATATGTTTATCGAGAACATGTAACACATAAAGAAACAGCAGGCAGAACATATCTCTACGTTCCACCTGCCGGGATTCTATCATTTTCCTATTTCTCTTATTCTCTGAAATACAGCTTCATAATCTACTTTACTAAAATCTGTTACATCGAGCTCAATGGTCTCACCAAGTGCAAATTCTCCGTAACCGCGTTCTGTACATCTGCGGTAGAATTCTTCATACGTCAGCAGATTGTCGGCATCCTCATGCGCAATCGGCATTCCCTTCTGATAACAGCATACGATGTGTCCCAAGTGTCTGGAATTATCCAGATCCCGTTTACGCTGTCTCTCATACAACACGCCGATATCTCCGACCAGTCGGATGGTAACCACCTGACAATGATGTCTGCTGCTGATGCTTTCCAGCTGATCTCTTTGCTTATGGCTGAACGGATAGTCCGATATCAGTGACTTATGCTCTGCAAATGCATCTTCCATCCGCTTATAATATTCCTGCCAGCTGAGTTTGATCAGTTCTTCTTTTTCCTCCAGATCATGGAATCCATAACGATCCCAGTACTCTTCCTTGACATCATCCGGAGACAGGATCTGAAGCTCTGGAAAACGTTCGATCAGCATATTAGCCAGATAGGATTTGCCGGTTCCCGGATATCCCGCCAGCAGAATTAACATCTGTTTCATCTCTTTCTCCTTTACATAGCCAGATCAATTTCCAGATGATATTTATCACCCCGGTAATAAGTTACTACATACTCTCTCGGCACGGATTTATCATCATATGATACTCGCTCAATCGCGATCAGCGGACTTCTTTCCGCTACCTGAAGCAGTTCTGCCATTTCCTGATCTGCCAGGATCGCATAGACATTCTGATTGGCACAAGACCAGCGGATATGATATGTCTCTACCAGAAACACCCTCAGCGACTCTACGGAAAAATCTCTCTCCAGTACTTCCGGTACATACTCTTTTTCAAAGTAATTCACTTCACAGTAGAACGGCTCTTCATCTGCATATCTGACTCTCTTCAGTTTGATCAGTTCTCTGCCCGTAGGAAGCGCAAGTTTCTTTGCGATCTTCTCATCTGCCGGCACTGTAGTCTGCTCGACCATTTTTTTCACGGTCACTGCATGATCCAGATCCTGCTTCTTTGTATACCTGACAACTCGTTTCAGTGAATTCCTTGTCTGATTGGAAATTACCGTCGTTCCCTGACCTTGTTTTTTAACCACCAATCCTTCATTAGCCAGCATTTCCATGGCTCTTCTGGCGGTCGCACGACTGACATGAAAGGTCTCCATCAGCTCACTTTCCGCTGGTATCTTATCCCCGATCTGATATTTTCCACTCATGATATCCTGAAACAGAATATTGTATACCTGATAATATAGCTGTTCTTTTCCATTAAGAGAGAGTTCCTGCATAACTGGTCTCCTTCAGTTTCAGTTCAAAATATTGATCTGTATTAATCCATCCATTCTCCGCCGACCAGATTAATAGACTGTCCGGTCAGATAAGAAGAACAGTCGGTAAGCAGAAATACTGCTGCCTGTGTTACATCTTTCAGATCCACAAGACGATGCATCGGGATGTTCTTTTCAAAATATGGTAATACTTCTTCCGGATCAAGATCACGCTTCTTTGCGTATTCGTATTTCAGTCGATCCCACATCTCGGTATGTACTATACCTGGACAGATAGAGTTTACACGAATATTCTTGTCTGCAAATTCTTTAGCAATTGACTGTGTCAATCCCTGTACACCAAATTTACTTGCACAGTAAATCGTCTGCCATGAGCTTGGTTTCTTACCGGACAGTGAAGACATATTCAGGATTGTTCCACCGCCATGCTCCAGCATCTTAGTGATTGCCACCTGACAACATAAGAATGTCGCTTTCAGATTGACATCAATGGTCAGATCCCACAGTTCTTCGCTGCAATCCAGGAATGGCTGCATTCTGGATACACCTGCTGAATTTACCCATGATGTGATAGGTCCAAATTTCTCCTCCACTGCATCCGCTACTGCTTCAACAGCCTTTTTATCTGTGACATCTGTCTTATAATAAACGCACTGACCACCGTTATCTTCGATTGCCTTTGCAGTTTTTTTCAGTCCTTCTTCGTTCAAATCCAGCAGTGCAACCTTTGCCTCACGGGATGCAAATTCTTTTGCCATAGCAGCTCCCATACCGCTTCCTGAACCTGTAATCACAATTGTCTTTCCTGTCATTTTTTCTGTATTCATAGTCTTGCCTCACATTCTATTTCTTCAGATATTCAGCAATGCTTACCGGTTTATCCTGTGGCATTACCTGAATAAACACATTTACATTCTTCTCCAGCAGCTGTTTGAATTCTTCATTTTCACTTGGGCTGGTAGAAATATTCTTATATAATACGCTTCTGTCGTTTCGTGCACCCATACCGCCTACGTCTACTTCATCGATAACGATACCGTGATCTACCAGATAATTCAATGCTTCCGGTCCTTTTACCAGAAGGATTGTCGGCTCATCTAATCCCTGTGAAAAGAATAATACGCCGTCTTCTTTAGTGAAAATTCCAATTGCGATTTCTTCCGGGATTGCCATCTCCAATACATCGATCATGTATTCATCATTTGCTACATCATCGTCTACAATTACCACCTGATTTGCTTTGCGATTTTTAATCCAGGCTGTCATCACCTGTCCATGGATCAATCTGTCATCAATTCTTGTTAATACTAAGTTTTGCACGTCTTTTTTTCTCTCCCTTCTCAAATGTAGTTCCATTAATTCCCCAGGACTCCTGGGAAGCTGCCTTTTTCACAGCTTCCTCAAGAGTAACTTCCTCTGTAAGTTCCAGAGCAAGGGACAAAAGCATTGGCATATTCATACCTGACACAAGACCTATTTTGTATGTTTTCGACAGGTATGCAGCACTCTGATACGGCGTACCGCTCATGATATCTGCAAGAACCAGCGTTCCATCTTCTCCGGCTGTCTCATCCAATGCATTTCCAAGCTTTTCCCGATACGCATCTACCGTCTCTCCCGGAAATAACGGCACCGCACGAACGCCAAATTCATCTCCTGCTATCATTTTCAATGAACTGAGTAATCCTTCACAAAATACTCCGTGACTGATAAGAATAATGTTAACCATTGCCTTTCTTCTCCTTTATTATCCTACATATCCAAGAATACCGGTAAAGTATCCAAGAATACCAACTACAAAGATTACCAAAATAATCCAAAGGGTATTTACTTTCTTCTTCAGCATCCACCATACCAGCATGGTAATTCCAAGCGGAATGAGTCCTGGTGCCAGTGAATCCAGTACAGACTGGAATTCTGTTGTTCCTTCGCCCACATGGATCGCAAGCGGTGTATTAACTGCAACTCGGGTTGCTGCCATAGAACCTACAACCATCAGGCCTACGATACTGAATGCGTTAATGATCTTGTCGATCGTTCCATTTTTCAAAATCTGAAGCAGCGAAGTTTTACCATGTTTGTAACCTGTCATGAACATGAAGTATCCACATCCAAAGATCAGTGCTTCAAAGATCACGAATGAAAGGATTGGTCCAAGATAGCTTCCTTCCAGTGCCATAGAGCATCCGATACCAAACAGGATCGGGAATAAGATTCCCTGCATTACGGTATCACCGATACCTGCAACCGGTCCCATCAGACCTGTACGTACTGAGTTAATATCTTTTGCTGTTACATTTTCACCATTTGCTCTTGCTTCTTCCATAGAGCATGCAATACCATTGATGATAGGTCCAATCGTAAATACTTCTGAGTTGTAGAATACCATGTATTTCTTCAGCTCTTCTACTCGTCTCTCATTGGTGTCGTATAACTCTCTGATCGGTGTCAGCATCAGGTTGGCAGCTCCCAGAGCCTGAAGTCTTTCATAGTTGTAACATGCTTCTGTACTTGTTGTCCAAAGCCATGTCTTGATAAGTGTCTTCTTAGACAGCTTCTTGTTGTATACGATTTCTTTCTTCTCTTCTTCCGGAGCCTCTGCCGGTACTCCAGCTTCTTTTACTTCTACCGTCTTGTTCAGAGACAGTCTCTTTACTTTCTTCTTCTCTGTCTGCTCTGCGCTCTTACCCTGGTTCAGATACAGGATCAGTGCGATGATTGCTGAGAAGATAGATACTGCTGTCAGTCCCAGTCCTGAGTATACTGTCAGGAAGAATCCTCCGAAGAACCATGGAATCAAAGTCTTCTTTCCAAGGTAATTCAGGAGCATTGCAATACCAAGTGCAGGCATGATGCCTCCAACTACCTGTAATGCGCTGATCACATTTTCCGGAACTGCGTTGATCAGGCTCTCTGCCCATCCGCTTCCGAACATAACCATTGCAAATGCCGGAACACCATATAACAGAAATGCCATACAGAATGACGGCAGGAAGTTCATCAAACGAACTCCTCTCAAATTGCCTTTCTCAAGCATCTTATCTGCCTGATGGATCCATGCAGCATTGGTTGTCATGTATACCTGATTCTGTAACAGACCTAACATACTGAATGGAATTGCAAATGTTACTGCCATTGTCGGGTCTGCACCTGACAGGATGGTCATTGCTGTACCAAAGATACCTGCTACAATTGTATTACTCGGCATTGTTCCTCCGGCAGATATCCATCCCAGATAGATAAGCTGGATATTGGCACCTGCCAGCATACCGGTCATCGGGTCACCCATAAATACTCCGACCAGAGTACCTGTTGTCAATGGATATACCAGACACTTGGTAATCGGTCCGAAGAACCACCACTGGCCACATGTAGCCAGCAACGCAACTAATATTGCTGAAATAAACATATCCTTTTCCTCCTCTTAAAGTTCACCACTTAAACGCACCATAACTTTTCCTTTTCTGGAATTCTTCAGTGTTTTTAATTCTTCTCCCATTTCTTCCAGATTAAGCTCTGCGCTTATAATTTTATCTGTATCGATTGCTCCACTCTCTAATAACGATATTGCCCGTCTCGTTGTATGCGGATTCAGGTAAGATGTATAAATGCTAAGTTCTTTTGTATATGCTTTGAACTGATTAAATTCAACTTTCTGTTCCGGATCCCCCAGACCAAACAACAGCACCTCGCATTCTTACCGGCAATTTCGATTGCCTGCTCCATCGTGCTCTTCAGTCCGATACATTCTATCACGTAGTCAATATTCTCTCTGGCTGCGATTTCTTCAATCTCCTGATCTGTGACTGCCATCGTCGCCCCCAGTTCCAGTGCAAGCTTACGCTTCTCCTCTTCCCGTTCGATCACGATCAATTCTCTTGGTCCGGTAAGCCTGATCAGTTGCAACATCAGCGAACCGATCGCTCCCATTCCATACATTGCCACTCTCTTGCCGCTTTCCATATGAATCAGATCCATACCGTGGAGTGCGCAGGATAACGGTTCCGTAAATGCCGCCTTCTCCAGATCCAGTGAATCTGCTATATGATACACATTCGACTCCGGTGGGTACACATACTCAGCGAAACCTTTGGCAACTCCATGACGTTTCTCACAGAAATTCGGAAATCCCTGTTTACACCATTCACATTTGCCACAGCCCCAACTCGGATCACACGCCACCCGATCCCCTGGTTTGAAATGTTCACATTCATCACCGACTGCTGTCACAATTCCGGAACACTCATGTCCCAGAATGATCGGAGGGATTACGACGCTCGCTCCATTCTTGCCCTGGAACTTGTGTACATCCGTTCCGCATAAGCCGCACCATGCAACTTTGATCTTCACTTCATCTTTTTCCGGTTCACGGTCGGGTATGTCTCTTACCTCGTATGTATAATCTCCTACATAATATCCCGCTTTCATAAGCATTACCTCTAGTCTATATTTTTGAACAGTTTGATCTTTCTGCTTACAATTTCTTCAATTACATTCAGACACGGAACTACATTTTCACGGTTGGAAATATTTTCCTTATGTTCATCATAGCAGGCTTTTGATTCTCTGTTCCAGCCTACCAGAAGCTCTGTACCTACGTTAAACTTACGGATTCCAAGGTCGATGACTTTCTTCACATCTTCTTCCTTAACTCCTGTTCCTCCGTGGATAACCAGTGGAATGTCTACCACATCTTTAATCTCTTTCAACCGTTCAAAATTGATATTGGTCTTGGATTTGTACTGACCATGATTGGTTCCTATTGCAACAGCCAATGCATCAATTCCTGTCTGCTTTACAAACTCAACTGCATCTGCCGGATCTGTATATCTTACTTCATCCTGTGCAACAGCGATGCCGTCCTCTGTACCGCCGACTGTTCCAAGCTCTGCCTCTACGCTTACTCCGTACTTCTTCGCATATGCAACAACACGCTTGGTGCCGAGGATATTTTCCTTTAACGGTAATGAAGAACCATCAAACATAACTGAACTGTATCCGGCATCAATTGCCTTGCGGATCTCATCATAGTCCTTGGCGTGATCCAGATGAAGCACAACCTCTGCACCGTATTCATCAGCCATGGACTTGCAGATACTTACCAGATTCTTGTGTCCGATATAATTCGCTGTACCGCAGCTTGTCTGAACGATAACCGGTGTTTTCTCTTTTACAGCAGCTTTAATGATCGCCGGTAACATTTCCAGGTTATGGGTGTTGAATGCGCCAACCGCCATATTCAGGTCATTTGCTTCTTTCAACACTTCTTTTAAAGTACTATACATTGCTTAACTCCTTCTCTCGTCTGTACATGATTCCGGCCGTTGAATATGTACGAATATTATAACATTAAAATGTACGTACGTTTTTTTGTTGATAAAATCATATCTCAAATCCATTCTGTTGAAAATATGATTTCAGCGAAAACCTTTTCAAAAAAACGCACAAGTCAGCTTGCTTTTGAAAATATATTTTCAGCATTTTGTATTTTAATATAGCGTTTTTTCAGATTCATGTTAAAATAAATATACTTTTGAAAATGAAAGAAGGAATACAGTCATGATCATTCAAATCAACAAAACAGTATATCAGTCTTTATCTGAATCAGAACGCTGTGTAATCGATTTTATTAACCAGAATGAAGCCAAAATCCCTTTGCTTTCTATCACCAGTATTGCAGACAAAACCTTTACTTCCCCTGCAACTGTCACCCGCGCGATCCAGAAATGCGGTTTTCAGGGAATTACCGAACTCAGATACAAACTGTCTCAGGATACGAAAGATGAGCAAACTCTCCGCTCCCCTTATGCTGTCAATGAAATTCTCGACAAATCTTTCCGGGAATGCACCAAAACCATTGATAATCTCAACATTACTTCTATTTTGCAGGCAATTGATTATATTAAGCATTCAAAACGTATTTTTATCTACGCAAGAGGGTTTACTGCACTGATTGCAGAAGAATTTCAAATGTATTTACAACTGCTTGGCTATGATGCAGTCATTGTAAAAGATGTGATGTGGATGATTCACACTGATAAAATTGTCACTGCCGATGATACAGTTGTCATACTCTCTATCCGTAATTCCACAAAGGAACTTGCCCGTTCTGCCCGCATCGCAAAGAAAATCGGAGCAAAGGTAATCACCTGTTGTTGCAAAACACCAACGGATCTCGAACAGTATTCCGATATTGCATTGATCGGTCATTCCGAACTGATTACAAATACGAAAGGACAGACCGTGTACTCGCGGATCCCGCTTATGATTATTTCCAGAACGATCATTGAATATCTGGGCTCCTGATCATCCTAAAAACATATAAAAACTCCGGCAGAAAACATTTTCTTGTTCTCTGCCGGAGTTTTATATTTTGAGTTATTCTATTATTTTGCCACAGGATTGCTTACGCTGACTTTATGGTCATACCACTTGCCCTTGGTTCCGATCAGTGCCAGATCAAACTCTTCATCCAGTTTCTTTACCGGCACATCAAATGTATATACTTCATTCGGTTCTGAACCGTCTGTATATTCAATCGTTTCTGTACCAGAAGGATCGATCAGATCTGCGCCATCTTTCTGTGCATCCTTTGCCGTTCCTAAGAATAACTGCACGATATTCTTGGAATTCAGAGTAATATGCACCGTCATCTTTCCATCCTCAACGACCAATGTTGCCTTACCACCATCGAAATCTGGATTTTCATGAAACATACCACTGTCAGTATTAAAATCCACCCAGTATTCACCATCTTCTACCGGTGCCTTTTCCGCTTCATCTGCCTCTTCTTCCTTAGCTTCTGAAGCATCATCCTTATTCTGATCTTCTGTAGCTGCTTTTTTGTCTTCTTTTGCAGTGTTATCACCACATCCGCTGAGCATGGTCATTGCCATCGCTGCTGACAGCAGTAATACCGCAATCTTCTTTCTTAACATATTTACTTTACCGCCTCTACAATCTACAATCTACTGTTCAATAGCTGCCTTTGTATGCTCTACATAGATCTGCTGAACAGCCGGGATTCTTCCCAGACCTTCTATCTGTGTCTCAATACTGTCAAATGCTCCTGATGCTTCAAACTGGCTCTTCCATGAATCGTCATCATCACCAGCCATATCATTATTTGCATGGTCTCCTGCAACTACCATCAGAGGACGAAGGATTACTTTCTTGTATCCTGCTTCCTTGATCTTGTCGATAACAGCTTCGCAGGCTGTATCCTCTGGTTCACCTTCTACAGTACCGATGAATACATTCTTGTATCCAAGCTGTTCCATCTGTGTCTGCATCTGGTCATAGCTTACATTTGCCACATGAGAAGTACCATGTCCCATGAATACAAATGCTGTTCCGTCTGCTTCTGCTGCTTCCACGCTGTCATACTCTGCTGCCTTTACTGCTTCGTCGGTGATTGCTTTTGCAACAGCTTCTTTATCTGCATTGATCACAGTTGCATCAGATCCCACTTCTCCAAGAAGAGGCTCTGCAATCTTTACAGACTCAAATTTGTCCTTATACTTCTCAACTGTTTCACTCAGTTCATCATATTCTGCTCCGTGCATCAGATGTGTCGGCTGTACAACCAGATTCTTTACGCCATTATTGACCGCACGCTCCAGTGCCTGATCCATATTATCAATCTTTTCACCATCACGGGCCTGTACATGGTTGATAATGATCTGAGCGGTAAATGCTCTTCTTACAGACCAGTCTGGATTAGCTTCCTGAAGTGCTTTCTCAATGCCACCGATATCTGTTGCACGACTATCATTAAATGATGTACCAAAGCTTACGATCAGAAGTTCATTTTCCCCAATCTCATCTTCATTTAACGGATCATCTTTTGATGCATCTCCTGTATCTCTTCCAAAATAGTCCGGATCAGCATTCTCTCCGGATACCAGTTCCTTCTGCGCATCTGTCAGCTTATCCCATGCTGCTTTTGCTTCTTCACACTGCTTGTCAGTGTCCTCTGTTCTCTCCTGTACATAGATTGCATCAATCAGGTCTGCCACCTTGTCTGCTGCCTCCTGATCACTATCCTCCGTACTTTCTGCTGTCTCCTTGCTATCTGCATCACTGCTCTTGCTGTCACTGCTTCCGCATCCTGCAAGCAGAGACATTGCCATTGCTGCTGTAAGTAACGCTGCTACCAGTTTCTTCTTCATGTTCCGTTCCTCCTTGAATTTTGGACACAAAAATACTCCGTTCCGTACAAGAACGAAGATTCTAAAAACAAAGAAAAAACTATCAGCAAAATAGTCTTTTATCTATCTTTCGTACTGCCAGTTGCTCGTGGCATGAATTCTCATTCCTGTACTGCGAAAGGCAGGTCTCCCGGCTTATCACTCTGACGCATCCGATCCTTCCCGGTCTCCCAGTGGTTACCTCTTCTGCTCGTGAAATACGGTGACGAGTTCGTACAGGATTCACACCTGTTTCCCTTTTCACCGGTCAGACCATACTTGTAATCCAACCGACACCTCACACATCTGTATTTAATTGCATCACTCATTTACCTAATTAATGTAACACGGAGTCGCAGGTCTGTCAAACCCCAATGACACGATACTGAAAAATGGGAACCCTCTCGGATTCCCATTTCATATCATATCAATTATTCTTCTTTTCCATATATCTTACGGAGTACCAGCAAGGTTCCGATTGTCAATACGATTCCGACCGGAAGTGCGATAAATGCTGTTCTCACGAAACCTGCGACCACATATGTCACAAATGAAATTGCCGCTACAGTGATAGCATATGGAAGCTGTGTAGATACATGATTCACATGATTACACTGTGCTCCCGCAGATGCCATGATCGTAGTATCGGAAATCGGTGAACAGTGATCTCCACATACTGCACCTGCCATACACGCTGAAATAGAAATGATCATCATTGTCTCATTTGTTCCCTGGAACACAGCTACTACGATCGGGATCAGGATACCAAAGGTTCCCCATGATGTACCGGTTGCAAATGCAAGGAAGCATCCTACCAGGAAAATGATCGCCGGAAGCAGGCTCATCAATCCGCCTGCTGCATTCTGCATTGCGTTAGCCACAAATGCTGCCGCGCCAAGGCTGTCTGTCATTGCCTTCAATGTCCATGCCATTGTCAGGATCAGAATAGCCGGAACCATCGCCTTAAATCCTTCCGGAAGACATGACATGCAGTCTGCGAAGTTCAGTACGCGTCTTGCCAGATAGAACACAATGGAAATGATCAGTGCAAAGAAGCTTCCTACCGCAAGTCCTACGGATGCATCACTGTTAGAAAATGCAGTGATAAAATCGTGACCCTCGAAGAATCCGCCGGACCAGATCATTCCAATGATACAGCAGATGATCAGCACTACGATCGGAAAGACCAGATCAATAACTCTTCCTTTCTGATTCACGATTTCTTTGGAAGCATTCTCATATGGTCTGTCAGGAGTTGTATAAATATCTCCATTCTTAACTGCATTATCTTCATGGACTTTCATCGGACCATACTCTACTTTGAGGAGTACCAGACCAAACATCATAACAATGGTAAGTAATGCATAGAAATTATACGGAATTGCTCTTACAAAAATGGACAGTCCATCTTCACCCTCTACGAATCCTGTAACAGCTGCTGCCCAGGATGAGATTGGTGCAATAATACATACCGGAGCCGCTGTCGCATCAATCAGATAAGATAACTTCGCTCTGGATACATTATGACGGTCAGTTACCGGACGCATAACACTTCCGACTGTCAGACAGTTAAAATAGTCATCGATAAAGATCAGGATACCCAAAATAATCGTTGCAATCTGTGCACCTACACGTGTCTTAATGTGTACCTCAGCCCAACGTCCAAATGCTGCCGAACCTCCTGCACGATTCATCAGACACACGATCGTTCCCAAGATTACCAGGAAAATCAGAATACCCATATTGTAACTGTCAGCCAGCACTCCGACGAATCCATCCTGTACAACATGTGTAACCGTTTTTTCAAATGTAAAGTTAGAATAAAATACGCCACCAATCACAATACCGATAAACAGCGAACTGTATACTTCCTTAGTAATCAATGCAAGCGCGATTGCCACTACCGGCGGAATCAACGCCCAAAAGCTGGCGTACATATTTGGAACATACTCTTCTGCTCCGTCTGCTGCAAATGCGATCACTGGACAGCACATTACCATTAATGCAATGGCAGATATCGTCCATGCGATCTTTCTCTTCATGTTGTTCATATAATACCTCTCTTCTCTCTTAGATACTCTATAACATTAGTGTTACTATACAAAGAAAGTCATGGACAATGCTTACGCACACTATCCATGACTTTAATTACTAAATCAACACTTTACAAAATGTATCTTACTTATATTCATCATGATAGCGCTCCACTTTCGTGACAGTCCGCAAGATATTCTCCTGCAGCCCAGACAAATCCTTTGGCTTAAATCCATCTTCGGCAGTCTCCCCTTTCTCATACAACAGTATGCCACACTATCGTCATATGATACTCATGAAACCTGCGCCTCTATCCAAGACCTTATTCATATAGTATATGTTTTATCATGTCTGAATCAAAATGTCAACTGTTACTATTTTATCAAACACTTCATACGGACATAGCAATACTCTGGTTTTAATCCGATTTTTTACGGTTCACCTGCAGAAGCAGACTGATTCCAAGCGGATTAATTACTACTCCTGTGGCCTCTTTTGCCAGATGTTTCAGAAATTCTGCTTCTGTCATAACCGCCGTCTCCACTTTCATGGTTGGATTCACATGTTGGAACTTCAGGAATTCCTGCATGTCGCTAAACATCGGCTGCAAAGAGCCACCATCCTTTGTCTTCAGAAGGGGTGTTGTTCCTTCCTTAGTTCTTGCCACAATGTAATATCCTTCCCGGTAATGAGTCATCATCTCTTCTTGAAGCTCTTTTAGTTCTTCTTCATGTTCCTGCGCCTTTGTCCCGCGCGAAAGCTGTGTGAAGTAGATAGCTGTCAGATGAAATTCCGGATTCTCCACACGAAACTTTGGCTTTTCTCCTGCATCCAACGCCTTTCTGATCTCATATGTAAAACGAGGAATATCCGGACGGTTAATTACCTTATCCAAATCCAGACGTACCTGTGATTCCCCTCCTTTGTTGATCAGAACCGCATTAACACCCAATGAATAAAGATTTGCAAAAAATCCAAATCTCTGCTTCTGCGGAAGATGAGCAGTACGCACTCTGTATCCTGCGTCCTCAATCTTCTTAGCTTCTTTTTCCGCCATTTCCCTGTTCTCATATACCAACACCTGATCGTCACAGGTCTCAATATCACATTCTACATACGGCAGTCTGGTACTGTCACATACAATCGCTGTCAGATCCTGCGCTGTCTGTAACAGTTCTATTTCTTTTTTTCTGTTCTCGGATTTATTTACCATCATGATCCGGTCTCCTCTTTGAAAAGAAGTCCGCCGGAATGACCCGACGGACTTCTGATTTATTTTTCTGTCGAATAAGCTACTATTTATTCTGCTCCGTACAGAGTAACAAGCTTCTTCAGATATTCGTATCTGTCTTTTGCTTCTGATTCATTCTTAGCAAACAGAACTTCTGCTTTCTCTGGATAGAATCTGGCAAGAGAATTGTAACGAACTTCTCCGTTCAGGAAGTCTTTGTATCCTTCCATCTTAGGCTCTTTGCTGTCCAGAGTAAACTTAGCACCTTCTGCTGCCGGGTTGAATCTGAAGTTATTCCAGTATCCGCACTCAACTGCAAGCTGTTCCTCTGTCTGAGCTTTGCTCATACCCTTCTTAATACCATGGTTGATACATGGAGCGTATGCGATGATCAGTGATGGTCCCGGATATGCCTCTGCCTCTGCGATTGCCTTAACTGTCTGATTGAAGTCAGCACCCATAGCGATCTGAGCAACATATACGTAACCATAGCTCATTGCAATACCAGCAAGGTCTTTCTTCTTAGTCTCTTTACCACCTGCTGCGAACTGAGCAACAGCACCTGTCTTAGTAGACTTAGAAGACTGTCCACCTGTGTTAGAATATACCTCTGTATCGAATACCATAACGTTGATGTCCTTGCCGCTTGCAAGTACGTGGTCAACACCACCGAATCCGATATCGTAAGCCCATCCGTCACCACCGAAGATCCACTGTGATTTCTTAGCAAGGAAATCTTTATTCTTAACGATATCCTGGCATGTCTCGCAGTCGCATCCTTCTAATGCAGCAACAAGCTTATCTGTAGCAGTTCCGTTAGTAGCACCACAGCTGTATGTGTCAAGCCATTCAGCACAAGCAGCCTTAACTTCTTCTGATGCTTTTTCTGAAGCAGCTACTGTCTCAACTTTAGCTTTCAGTCCTTCTCTCAGAGCCTTCTGAGCTAACAGCATACCATATCCAAACTCAGCGTTATCTTCGAACAATGAGTTAGACCAAGCCGGTCCTTTTCCTTCTGGTGTTACTGTATAAGGTGTAGACGGTGAAGAGTTACCCCAGATTGATGAACATCCAGTTGCATTAGCAATGTACATTCTGTCACCGAATAACTGTGTTATAAGTTTAGCGTAAGGTGTCTCACCACAACCTGCACAAGCACCTGAGAACTCAAGCAGAGGCTGTTTAAACTGGCTGCCCTTAACGGTATTCTCTTTGAACTTAGCAACAACTTCTGGCTTAACCGGAATCTCTGTTCCGAAATCGAAGAATGTCTGCTCTCCGGCATTCTCTTCCATATTAGCCATAACAAGTGCTTTCTCGCCCTTCTTACCTGGGCAAACGTTAGCACATGATCCACATCCTGTACAGTCATAAGCTGATACAGTCATTGTGAACTTCATACCTGGCATACCGATCATATCAATTGTCTTCAGTCCTTCCGGAGCCTTAGCCATATCTTCTTCTGTCAATGCTACCGGACGGATAACTGCGTGCGGACATACATATGCACAACGGTTACACTGGATACAGTTTTCTGATTTCCATACCGGGATATCTACTGCAATACCACGTTTCTCATATGCAGCAGTACCTGACGGTGTAGAACCATCTACGTAATCTGTAAATGCAGATACAGGCAGTGTATTACCTTCCTGGGCATTTACCTTAGCCTGGATATTCTTAACGAATTTAACAGCGTCTTCTCTTCCACCCTTAACTTCTGGTGAGAACAGACCTTCATCCTCGCATGACTTCCAGCTCTCCGGTACTTCTACTGCAACTACCTGCTTAGCACCAGCATCAATTGCATCGTAGTTCATCTGTACGATCTTATCACCTTTTCTTCCGTAAGTAGCCTTAGCTGCTTTCTTCATCAGGTCAATAGCTTCTTCCTCTGGAATGATAGCTGCCAGTTTGAAGAATGCTGACTGAAGTACGGTGTTGATACGACCGCCAAGTCCGATCTCTTTACCAATCTTGATACCGTCGATTGTGTAAAGCTTGATGTTGTGGTTAGCGATGAATGCTTTTACCTGTCCTGGCAGATGTTTCTCAAGACCTTCCATATCCCATGGGCAGTTCAGAAGGAATGTACCGCCATCAACCAGTTCCTGTACCATGTTATACTTGTTAACATAGGACGGATTGTGACATGCTACAAAGTTAGCCTTGTGAATCAGGTAAGTAGACTTGATCGGCTTCTTACCGAAACGAAGGTGAGACATTGTAACACCACCTGACTTCTTAGAGTCATAATCGAAGTATGCCTGAGCATACATATCTGTATTATCACCAATGATCTTGATAGAGTTCTTGTTAGCACCTACAGTACCATCTGCTCCCAGACCCCAGAACTTACAGTTGATTGTTCCTTCCGGTGTAGTAACCAGCGGTGCTCCAACTTCCAGTGAAAGTCCTGTAACATCATCCACGATACCGATTGTGAATTTAGCTTTTGTTGTGTTCTCATATACTGCAACGATCTGTGCAGGTGTTGTATCTTTAGAACCTAATCCGTAACGTCCTGACTGTACCGGTACTGCATCGAACTTAGATCCCTTCAGAGCTGCTACAACGTCCAGGTATAATGGCTCGCCAAGTGCTCCCGGCTCTTTTGTTCTGTCTAATACTGTAATTGTCTTAACACTGTCCGGAATAGCACTGATCAATGCTTCTGCGCTGAATGGTCTGTAAAGACGAACCTTTACAATACCAACCTTCTTGCCTTCTGCCACCAGGTAATCAACTGTCTCGTCGATTGTATCACAGACAGAACCCATAGCAACGATTACATGCTCTGCATCTTCTGCTCCATAGTAGTTGAACAGTTTGTAGTTTGTTCCGATCTTCTCATTAACCTTGTCCATGTACTCCTGTACGATAGCCGGCATAGCATCGTAATATGGGTTACATGCTTCTCTTGCCTGGAAGAAGATATCCGGGTTCTGAGCTGAACCTCTCTGACATGGGTGATTTGGATTCAGAGCGTGCTTTCTGAAAGCATCAACTGCGTCCATATCTACCATATCTTTCAGATCTTCATAATCCCATGTCTCGATCTTCTGAATCTCGTGTGATGTACGGAATCCATCGAAGAAGTTAATAAATGGAATACGTCCTTTGATAGCTGCGCAGTGTGCAACCGGTGTCAGGTCCATTACTTCCTGTACACTGGACTCACAGAGCATAGCACATCCGGTCTGACGACAGGCGTAAACATCTGAGTGATCTCCAAAGATTGATAATGCATGGCTTGCGATAGCACGAGCAGATACGTTAAATACACCTGGAAGCTGCTCGCCAGCTATTTTGTAAAGGTTTGGAATCATAAGCAGCAGACCCTGTGAAGCTGTATAAGTAGTTGTCAGAGCTCCTGCTGCCAGAGATCCGTGAACTGTACCTGCTGCACCTGCCTCTGACTGCATCTCTGTAACCTGTACTTCCTGTCCAAAGATGTTCTTTCTTCCCTGTGTTGCCCACTCGTCTGTAGCTTCTGCCATAACAGATGAAGGTGTGATTGGGTAAATTGCTGCAACGTCTGTGTATGCATAGGAAGCATGAGCCGCTGCATGGTTACCATCCATGGTCTTCATTTTTCTTGCCATTTCAATGTTCCTCCTTAGAATTTTGTCTTAAAATTTCATTTTGACGTATGTAATTATTATATCCCCTGACCTGTTAAAAGTCCAGTTATTCCCCCGAATATATTGTTCCTTTTCCAATACAACATACTACATTGTATATTAAAGGGACAGATTCCTCTGAAATCTGTCCCTCGCATCATTCTATATTATTCTTTTGACTCTTTCTTTATCTTTTTACGATGTACGATAATGATTGCTGTCGCGCCCACAAACAGAATCAGTGCCAGAACTCTTGACACCGGTATTCCTATTCCCGGAATCAGAAGCTGATCTGTCCTGAGACCTTCAATCCAGAATCTGCCCAATCCATATCCTGCCAGATATACTAAAAAAATCTCGCCCTGAAACTTCTGTCTGCATCGATACCAGAACAAGAATGCCAGCACTAACAGACACCATACGGATTCATACAAAAAAGTCGGATGTACCTGAATATAACCTACGCCATCTATCATTTCCAGTTCATCCCGCATCTGCTGTGTCACGTCACCGATCCTCACCGCATCCAACGGAAGTCTCATTGCAAACAGACTGTTCGTATATTTACCAAAAGCTTCTCTGTTAAAAAAATTACCCCAGCGTCCGATCGCCTGTCCGAGCACCAGCCCATGACAGGCAGTATCCAGGAGTATTCCCGCTGCCAAATGCCGTCTTTTCGCAAATACAAACACCGTAATAACTGCTGCGATCACCCCACCATAGATTGCCAGTCCACCTTGCCGGATATTAAAAATACTTAACAAATCATTTTTATACATATCCCAGGAAAATATAACATAGTATACTCTGGCTCCGATAATGCCAAAGATAACCCCACAAATAGCCAGATCTATATAATCTTCCTGATTCTGTCCGGTCTTCTTTGCCACATGCATAGCCATCAGCAAACCCGCCAATATGCCAAGCCCAATAATAACCCCATAGTATGCAATATCAAAATGGAATACACTGATCGTCTTTCCCACATTTTTCAAATGAATGCCGAGATTCGGAAAATCAATTGTTTTATGCATATTAACAACACTCTCTTTCTTTCCGGATCACATTCTACACATTAAAGCGGAACAGCATAATATCTCCATCCTGTACGACATAGTCTTTTCCTTCCAGACGAATCAGCCCTTTCTCTTTAGCTGCATTGTGAGATCCACATGCGATCAGGTCATCATATGCAACAACTTCTGCACGGATGAATCCACGTTCAAAGTCTGTATGAATCTTGCCTGCAGCCTGCGGTGCCTTAGTTCCCTTGGTGATTGTCCACGCACGAACCTCCGGCTCACCTGCTGTCAGGTAACTGATCAGTCCCAGCAGTCTGTAGCTTGCACGGATCAGTTTCTCAGTCCGGACTCCTTAAGTCCAAGATCCTCTAAGAACATCTTCTTCTCATCATCCTCTAACTCAGCGATCTCCTGCTCGATCTGAGCACATACCACAAATACTTCACACTTCTCTTCTTCTGCATATTTGCGAAGTTTCTGTACGCCTTCGTTGTCTTCTCCGTCATTCGGCAGATCATCCTCTGTCACATTAGCCGCAAAGATTACCGGCTTTGCAGTCAGCAGATTGAAACTCTGGAACAGTTCTTCCTCTTCCTCATCTTCAAAATCATCAAAGTTCTTAGCAAGACGTCCATCTTCCAGATATGCTTTGATCTTCTCCAGAAGCTTCAGCTCTTTAGCTGCTGCCTTGTCATTCCTTGCTGATCTCGCTGTCTTGGCAATTCTTCTATCCAACACTTCAATATCAGAAAAGATCAGTTCCAGATTAATCGTCTCTACGTCACGCATCGGATCGATACTTCCGTCTACATGTACAATATTGCTGTCCTCAAAGCAACGTACTACGTGTACAATCGCATCCACTTCACGAATATTCGCCAGAAACTGGTTGCCAAGTCCTTCACCCTTAGAAGCTCCTTTTACCAACCCTGCGATATCTACAAATTCAATTGCTGCCGGAATGATCTTCTTGGTATGATACATCTCACCAAGTACATTCAGACGTTCATCCGGTACAGTAACAACTCCTACGTTCGGGTCGATGGTACAGAATGGGTAGTTGGCTGACTCAGCTCCAGCCTTTGTCAGTGAATTGAATAATGTACTTTTTCCTACATTTGGAAGTCCCACGATTCCTAATTTCATTTTCTCTATTTCCTCCTATAAATCCTTTGATTTCAAGGGATTTCAGCATACTTACTTTTGCAAGTGGGCCATTTAGTGGGCCATTATATTGCCATAAGTGCTTCTGCTACCAATTAATTCCATTTCTTTTTTCTTTTCTTCTTCGGTAGTATGAACATATAAGTTCATTGTAATTCCAATATTTGAATGGCCCAGTAACATCTGAAGTGTTTTTGGTTTCATTCCCGCTTCAATACATCTGGTAGAAAAAGTATGTCTCAAGATATGCATCGAAAATCTTGGGATTTTTGCTTTATCACAGATTTTAAACAGTGCTGTATCATATGTACTGTTCTTGACTGGTGTTCCTTTTCGACACAGAAACACAAATTCTTCCCATTCTGTTGAAATTTCTGAAATCCTCTTATTCTTTTCTTTTTGTTTTTTAGTATAGCAACCGCTTCTTCTGTTAAAGGTATCGTACGGTAACCTGATTTACTCTTTGGTTCTCCGATACGCCACTCCTTTGCACTGTAACGATATTCCATACTTCTGCGAATCTGAATTGTTTTGGATTCAAAATCGACATCTTTCCATTTCAATCCTACCAATTCGGCTGCTCGCAATCCGGTTTGTAGTATAATCCCGTACTTTCCTGGGATATTCCCTTGCCAAGTTCTTTGCCTTTTAAATCTTTTCCCATATTTCAGCTCCTCTCATAAGAAGCCCTAATACAGTAACTTGTATTATACCATAGCATCTTATCTTTGTGAATATTCATTTTTATCTCATCTCCTGTCATTCATTTATATTTCCACGCTTTCCGAAATGAATTTTTCAAATTCTTTTCTCTTTACAATTTTTTTCGTACCTACGTAAAGCATAAACGGACATCTCGGTTCTTTCAAAAGACTACTTATTCTGTTTTGTCCGATATTACTGTATTCTGCTGCCTCTTCAATTGTAAGAGCCACTTTTTCACATATTGCAACATATTGTTTGTTCATAAAATCCTTTCCTTATTGTTTAACGTGCGTAGCATACACTTCTATCCGCAATACGCACGATCATTCTTTGTATTTCTTTCAGCGGAAGATTAGTCGTGATAATCAAAGGGCTTCCTGAACGGATCCTGCGGTCTATGACGCTAAAAATAATTCCTAACGCATGTTCCGAATTTCGTTCCACTCCAAGATCATCAATAATCAAAAGCTGATATGAAGCCAATGTATTGATATATTCCGTTTTGTCTGCCAGCGGAAATATATCATCGATAATAGTATTGAAATTTGTCATCTTTACCGTTACTTCCTGCTTAAGAAGTTCATTGGCAATGCACCCGGCAATATAACTTTTCCCGGTGCCAACCGGTCCCCAGAATAAATAACCTATATGATTTCTTTTCATTTTCTCCCAGTTATCAACATAATTTTTTGCTCTATGCATGACTGCATCCGACATATATGCGTTCTCAAATGTCCACTCTTCCATTCTGCTCTCGTCACAAACTCTCTCCTTCTCCATAACAATAATTTACTTCATGATATTTATTACTTTTATATTTCTCAGTTACTTTACTAGGTGCCACATTTCCGACTCCTGCACAGCCATTTTTACGACAAGATGATGGGGCTTTTCTGACTCTGTCATAGCCATCTTTTCAACAGCCTTATTGGCAACCGGCTGTAAACCTATCTCATCAGATGGAATTTTTACATATAAATGATTTGGTTTTGAAAATCCAGCCGGACCTGCAAACCAATAATCCCTCATCATCTAATTCCTTCAATGCTGTTTTTACAGAAGATTTGCATTTGCCGATTTGAACAGACAATTCCTCTGGAAATATCAGATAAATATTTCCATACTTGTCTATCCAGCTATTCTTTCTCGATATCCGTGCCCGGTCATACAAAATCATAAACTGTTGTAAAAATCATTTTTATGCCGGCTCAAAAAATGTCCTTACATATATTCAAAAGATGAAAGGCATAAATACAGCCTCTTGATGAAAAATTTTTATTTTTCCTGCAAAAAATACCCTTTCATTAATACAAAACGCTGAGAGGCATTTTTACAGCCCCCTGAGGAAAACTTTTTTATTTTTTTCGGTTAATTGAATACTTAAAAATAAAAAAACACTCACCTATTCCATGTGAATGCCTTATCAAAATCTCCTTATTTTGTTGTCTGTGATGCTTATCCAGATATATCTGCATATCTGCTAAAATGTAATTGTCAGCAATTACATTTTCACGTGGGTATGGGGACGTAATCCCCATCAAGTCCGCTACTCGTAAGTAATACAAAATTGTCAAAATGACAATACTGTAATACACGGGTGGATCTTGCTCTGGTTGTAACACATGAATTCATACAATAATAGGCTCAAATGGGCACTTTCACCATTTGAGCCTATATATTATATGTCTTTTGAATAAGAGCTTAAAAAGTAGCTGTCTAGACGGTATGTTTTTATCGTAGAATAGATTTTATGGAAGACAATGTATTTATCCATAGTGTCATTGTATCATTTTTACTTTCGACACCTGAGGCATCAGTCATTCAATTCACATAAGCCATTCTATCGCCTAATAAATTATACTATTTTCGTTCATGATCATGAAAGGATTTCCATTTTCAGAAAACACCACATTCTTATCTAAAAACCTTAACTTCAACCTTTTTTCGATTAGCATATTTTATTTGCCAAAATCCTTAAATCATTGATTTGTCAATCTGTTTTTAAATTCACTATTCTATGATTTCTGCTGGATATAAATCACATGAAGGCAATGATTGTTCCTCTTGTTCTACATTTTCAACTTTTACTTCTTTTCTTTCTCCCGGCACTAATTTAATTAATCCGCTGTGAGTATCAACATATAAAACCTCGTTTCCAATATTTTCTACAAATAATGGCATTTTAGCAGTCAATTCACAGTAAAATTCAATATTATTGGGATGCAGAAGATAACTGAGCTTTATCAAACAGCCATCACCAGATATTGTAAAGCTATCTTGAATCATTCCAATATGTGGATAAGCACGAAAACTTACTGGCTCCTGTTCAGAAGACAGCTTACAATATGCGCTATGATAATAGTATTTATCAAAATTAGATAAGGTTAAAAGTACTTTATCTTCATCAATTTCCGGTATATCCAACTTATTCCTGTAATGTTTCTTAATCCAGTTATATTCCGGAATCAAATCGGCATTCTTGTCTTGCTGTTCCCATTTGCAATATTCCAAAGGACAATAATATACTGTATTCCTTGTTGCAATAATAAGTTCTTCTATATTTTTGTTTATTGTAATAGATTGGATTTCAGAAGTATGGATGAACATTGTATCTGTCAATCTTTTATGTCCCGATACAATGCCATGAGCCAATACATATTCCTTACTATTCTGTCTCATCTTGTCAACATACCAGTAATGAAGCTGAGCTCTCTTTTCTCTATTACGCTTTTCTGAAACTTTGCCTCCATAAGAATCACTTACAACATAACATTTTTCTATTCGTTTCTCGCTCATATACTTCTCCTTTTATTAGAATGTAAGCCCCAGTAGTTCTTGCTCTTTTACTGAATAACTTGTGAACGTTATCATTCAAATTCCTTCTCATGTTTTTTGAAAAAATCATAAAAATATCTTACGTTTTCGAGCTCATACCATTCGCAAATGCTATAATCATCTTTATCAATATTGTAGATTTTTGCATTAAGTGTTCCAAGCATAAACGGGGAATGCGTAGCAATAATGAACTGACAGGAAAGCAATCGTGCCAATTTGTTAATTTCTTTTGCCAGTACTACCTGATTGGCAGGTGATAACGATACTTCCGGTTCATCCAACAGATATAACGCATCCGGCAGCAAATACTCTTCAAAAAACTGCATTGCAGTTTCTCCATTGGAATATTTTTCCTGTGCAAATTCTATATACTCAATCTGATTCCTTCCTTCTTGTGTCTGGAAATAGTCTTCTGCTTCTTTTTTTGAAGGTCCATTTTTCATATAATCATATTCCATACCATCAGAAAGAATCTGTCTTTGCTGTATTTTTTTAATTTCATACAGGATATCCTCACTCTTGATAAATCTGCTGTTTTCAGGGAATCTCCTAAATACATTGCCAAATTCATCCTCTCCATAACTAAACTGGCACTCTGATGAAAATTTTCCGCAATAGTCCACAATTCCAAAAGAATTACTGGTCGCATACTCTTTCCCTGTTAGCATGAGTTTATTTGCTATGATATTCAAAATAGTAGATTTTCCAGAACCATTATTCCCATATAACACGGTGATTGGTGCAAATACGAACGGATCTATGTCTTTTCGATGAAACACGTTATATGGATATATATTAGGATTTTTAATGCTTCTGTCACTTAATTTAAAACTGCTGAGATATATCATTAAAAAACCTCCCTTCATCTATAAACTTATATTTTTCAAATCAGCAAACCATCCCTTTACTCTTCAGCACAAATTTCATCATAATCTTCATACATAATTCGTACTCCGCACTCCACACTTTCCACATGGTAATGTCCCGCATACCACTCTGTGAAATCTAACCTGTCATAAATCTTCTGTAGCCATTTTTCCGTTGACTTGTCCACTGCTGATTGATCAAGCCCTGGAATAAACGCCCACACAGGCTCCGCTTCAATCGGTACTGTATGTGAGAGCACGATATCCACATTCCACTTAGCTTTATCCAACTGCTGTTCCACATATTCTTTTATCATTTCATCCGGCTGTTCTGATTCAAACCATGGCAATCTGTTTCGTATCCTACAATATTTGTCAACGCTGTATGCACCACCGATTGGCATCACTTTTTTTCCATGAAAATTATATATTTCTCCATCTTTTGCGAACAAAATATTCGGATACTGTTCTTCCACATATACAATTCCTTCATTCCATATCTTTTCTTCGTAATCTGCCGCCTCCCATGGTCGTGCTTCGTGGTTCCCATGAACACAGAAAAATGTAATATCCATTCCTGATAACCGTCCCTTTAATTCTTTGTCAGACAGATCCAGCCAATAATTAATCCCTGCATCCCCTAGGATAATCATCACATCCTCTGTTGTGGTTTCATATCCATAGCAAAAATCTTCAATACGATCAAAGCTACGATGTGTATCACCTGTAATATAAAAATGCACCTATCCTTCCTCCCTCTCAATTCTAACAATTTCCATCTCATCAATACTCTGTATTTTCGATTCTCTTATATGCTTAAACAACGTTTTCTCTCCCGGTAATTCACATGGAATTCCCACAATATCATAAGAAACTTCTTTCTCTTGTCCCAATGTTCCATAATCATCAACCCATTCAACAGTTCCGTAGCCTTCCCTTGCGTCCTCTTTTCCATAGGTAAAATACACCGTTTCTCCTACTCTGTACCTTGGTCTTCCTACTTTCTGAACAGAATCTGGTTCGCCTAATTCTTTGATTTCTTCATACAGTAGTTGAGCATCCATATATTGAATATTGTCATGATAATGTCCAAAATACCATTGCGAATAATCTAGTTTCTTTGCAATTTCATCCATCCATTTCTCTGTCGACAGATCTATCTTCTCTTGACATTCTTCATTCCGCCGATTCGGTCTATATACTAACGGACAAGTATGAGAAAACACATAATCCACTTTCCAATCTACTTCATTCAATTTATTTTCTACTCGACTTTTTACTTCGTCGTTTGGTTGTTCGTCCGGGAACCACGGAAGACCCGTTAAAAGTCGGTATTTTTTATCCTGACTGTATGCCCCACCGATTGCAATCGCCTTTTTTCCATCAAAATCATAAATTTCTCCATCTTTTGCAAATAATATATTCGGATATTCCGGCTCATAATATACCTCTCCTCCACGCCAGATTTGTGTTCTGTAAGATTGTATATGATAAGGTCTTTCCTCATGATTTCCATGAATACACAGGAAATAATTTGGAAAATCTGCAAGTATTTTTTTGTTCTCTCGATCTTTATCAGCTCCAAAATAGTTTAATCCGACATCTCCCAATAATATGATTACATCCTCTTTTCCAAGTTTTTTATTAAATCTTGCCAACCAGATTAACTTTTCAAAATGTGCATGACAATCTCCTGTTATGTAATAAGCCATTTCCTACCACCTTACATATATTATTTCATCTTCTGTTCGCTATGCTTAAAATTGTAAACCGCCTTCAAAATCTCAATTATACTTATCTGTAATTTTCATTCTCATTTATAGCGTTTTGAATATATAGATTCATTTCGTTTCTTATTTGTTCCATCTGTTTTCCAGTATCTGGATTTGTATACGGAATCCTTCCTATAATTTTATCCACATAATGGTTATCTCTTATACTTTCATATGTCGCTTTAAAATTTATATCATAAAAATATGCAAGATAAGATATCCAATAATCCATCTTTGTCTTTCTTGTCTCTAATAGAATTGATTTATGATTTTTGAATTGTCGCATAACTTCTGGCGTAATTTCTGACATTCCTACCTGTTCTGCAGTAACTCCCATGAGAATATCAATTGCTGTTTCGAGCTTCACTCTGCAATTGTCAAGTTTATCTGCATCACGTATGATTTGAGCATGCATCAATTCTCGTTCATTCGTAATTCCTTTTAAGCAGTAATCACTATGATGTCCAATTGCTGTTTTAATAATTTCATCCCACTTATCTTCTTCGACAAAACGCCGAATTAGTCTCTCCTCAAATAAAATTTTCACACCGAATGCTGCGTGGTTCATCGTTCCAGGTTCAAAACTGTTGTAACATTTCAATTGTTCAAATCTTCCAATATCATGCAACAATCCTATAAGCTGAGCAAGCTCACAATCTTCTGCCGACAGTTTCATATCTTCTGCAATTTTTTTACTGCATTCCATTACTCCATAAGTATGCACAATCTTCAGCTTTATCTTTTCGTTTTTTCGGTCATAATCATTTAAATAGTTTTCAAAAGCTTTCTTCGAATATTGCAAGTCAATCATTTCGTTTTTCCACCTCATTTTCAATTTCTCTCAACATAATATTCCCGACCTGTATCCAGACAAACTGCAGCCAAACGTCCATTTCTTCGATTACAGCCACAATCAATTGCAATATGATGGTTCGCCTTATACACATAACCCGGTTTTGGATTTCCCACAATCTCCTGTGTTGGTGTGTGTCCCGTTACCACATAGGTATCTTCAAAATATTGGATATCATACTCAGCCCTATCCCATATCAATTCTTTTAGGGAATATTCTTCCATATCTTTTCCCGGATAATAATTTCCCAATCCTCCGTGAACTAATAAATAGTTTTTTCCATTAACTGTCAGTTCTTCGTAAATCATAAAGTCTTTTATAAAATCAATCACTTCATATTGCATTTCCCGGCTCAATGTCCGAAACTCATCGATGGTTGACTTGCTTCCGTTGTATTGCCAAGTCACTAGATTCTCTAACATTTTTTCATCAACTTTTTCGATAGAAATCTCTGTAATTTCCTGCATTAAGAATTCCAGACACTCTAACGCCATAAGCTCATGATTTCCTGTCAGACATACCACATTTGACATTTCCATAAGTTTCAGAATAATCTGAATCGGATGCGGACCTCTGTCCAGAATATCTCCAAGAACATACAACGTATCTGTCTCTTTCAACTGAATTTCCTCCAGCAATCTGATAAACAATTCGTACTCTCCATGAATATCCGAAACAACAAAAGTAGCTATGCCAATCATCTCCTTTCTTTCCTAAGAAGCCCCTAGCACACTCCAAATTTTACCATTTCCGGTATCACTTAACATGCAAATCCAATCTTCTTTATCTGTCTTCTTTCTTCCAATGGAACATCTGGAATGTCGCTTTCTTCAATGGTAGTCAGCATTTCTGTTGTAATTTCTGTCTCGTCCATCTGACATATTCTTTCTGCCAGATTCATTTCTGCTTCTTCCAACATTTTTCTTGCAAATCTTCCATTTCCATAATCTCTGCTTTCTTTTACGCTCTCGAAATTCTTTTTTAACTTTTTCATCCCTGCCTCTGTAACTATCATTTGTTTTCTTGAAAGCATCAATTTCGTAATCTCACAAAGTTCCTCAACAGAATAATCATCAAATTCTACACTAAATGCAATTCTGGAACGCATACCAGGATTTCTGTCAAGGAACGTCTTCATTGGTTCCGGATAACCGGCAAAAATAACAATCACTTCGTCCCTGTGATTTTCCATCTCCTGAACGATCGTATTGATTGCCTCATCCCCGAATCCATTGTCATAGCTGTCACACAGCGAATAGGCCTCATCGATAAAAAGGACTCCTCCTTGTGCTTCTTTAAACTTTTTCTTAACCAGTGGTGCTGTAGCTCCTACATGCACACCAACAAGATCTGCTCGTCCTGCTTCTACAAACACGCCTGTCGATAATACCTTTTCATCTTTCATAATTTCTGCAAATAGCCTGGCTACTGTGGTTTTAGCTGTCCCCGGATTTCCTGTAAAGACCATATGTAAAGAAGATTTTTCCATTCGAAGACCTTTCTCCATACAAAGCTTGTTTATCTTATGTTTGGCAATCGCTTTATGAATCACTGTTTTAACAGAAGCTAAACCGATCATGTCATCTAATACTTTTCTAGCCGTTTCCGGTTTTCTCTCCTTCTTTTCTCCCTCTCCAAGCATCTGGATATCCTCTTTCGTAATCTGAAAGAGTTCATCCTTTTGAATATCACCCAGATTTCTTCTTTGTGAAAGTAATCTTACGGATTGCTGTCTGACCGCACGTTCCATCAGATTACGGACATATCTTCCATTCCCAAAATCATCAACATTTCTTACTTTTTCAAAGATGTAATGTGCCTCTTTTATAGCGTCATCTGTTACACAGAAGTCCTTCTCACGGATCATCAGCTTAAAAATATCTGTAAGTTCCTCTGTTGTGTAATCTGGAAAATCAATCCAATATGGTATCCTGCTTTTCAATCCTTCATTTCTCTTCATAAATGCTTTCATTCTTTCATTGTATCCTGCAAGAATGACAATCACATTTTCTCTTTGATTTTCCATTTCCTGAAGCAGCACTGTAATAGCTGTATCGCTCGTCATAGCATACGCTTCATCTATGAATAAAACGCCTCCTCTCGCTGCCAGAAATGCTTCTCTGATAGCACTTACGCATCCTATTCCATCCAGATCCATTCCTCCACGCTCGACAAATGCACCACTTTTTAAAATGCCTTTTTCTTTTGTAATTCCTGCAAATAATTTCGCAACTGTAGTTTTGGCACTTCCAGGATTCCCTCCAAAAATCATATGCATCGAACTGGTATGATAATCATTTCCTTTTCTTTTTTTTCGTTCCTTTTCAACAACATCCGCCGTAATTATCTTATCAATCTGCTCTTTTACAATTTTCAGACCAATCATGTTATTTAACTTTTCATAAGCGGATGCTTCATTTTCATCTCTGTCTAACAGAAAATCTTCCGAAAGATTGTAGTTATATGCTTTCAATATATTTTTATTTAGACACCATGCTTCAAACTGCTCGTAAGCCCTCAATACATCTGTCTGCGAAAACTTATGTCCTGGGAACAATGCCATGAACTCCTGTGCCTGTCCTGCATATTTTGAATATTCGGATTTTTCAATCAACCGCTGCATATAATCGACCGCTGCTTTTCTATCCCCTGTTCCTTCTCTTAACATAATCGTCATCATATATCTTTTTAACTGTGGCAAGAGATAATAGGCAAATCCCGGATGATCCACATCATATGTAAATACAAACAGGCATTGGTTCCTGTACTTCTTTATAAGTTTCTCCAGATATTGACTTGCCATTACATAATCAACCGGATCATACCCAAACTTTTCAGATAAATCTAAAACAATCACTCCGCCATAACTGTTCTCGATAATTTCTTCAAGATGGTTTTTTTTCCTAAACAGATCCGGTTCTATTTCACTGACGATTTCCATTCTTCTGCTGTTGATTCGATTCGCTTTTCGCAAATTCTGCACAAGTAGTTCTGTCATTTCACCTGCTGTTTCAACACTATGACTGGATATCACATAGTGAACCATATTTCCACTGTATTCAGATAGATTTGCATGCGTCTTTATATTCATCAGTTCCTCCACAAAATCCTGATGGTAGATACTACAGGTATCACACTCCTGCTCAGAGATAATGCGTTCCTTAAAATCATAAGGAAATGCACTAGCATCATTCATAAAGGCATAATAATAGCTCCATAGATTCGACGATTCCATGATTCGATTAAAATAGTCAAAACATCTTCTTCTTTTACATTCACGAATACATTCCAGGAACTGATGCATTGTAATTTCGTACGGTTCTGCCTGAATCCTTTTTATTCCAAATATATCTCGCAACATTTCAAGAATACCTTCATATACATTTTGAAAATTTAGCTTCTGTTCATCGAAAGAGAAGATTGCAGAAATCAGATTGTCCTCTTCCCGATACACTAAAAACATCCTGTTATTTTTCATATTCTGATACATATACGAGTTGATAGATTCGAGTACATTGTCGTAACCATAGTGTCTGAGTTCGATTTTTGCATTTTCCTTAATCTCTTCTGAATTTGCACTCAACTCAAAACCATAATATCTCACACTCTTTTCCTCCGTTGAAAAACTACTTTTCGAAGATCATCTCATGATTGCCATTCTTTCTATCAAGCAGAAAATTCTTTTGCAAACACCTCATAATTTGATGTATCTCTCGACGAACAGTAAATGGCTAATTCGATAGTTTCAAAATCATATTTATGTTCGTCAATTGCTGCATGCATTGCTTTCGCAACCAACTCCGGCGGATTTGCAAAGGCTCCACATCCAAAAGCTCCCAAAATAATAACGTCCGATTTCGCACGACTTGCTATGTCTAAGACTCGATTTATTCTCTTCTTATATATATCAAACAACTTTTTATCCGTAACAGTCTTTTTCCAGTTTTTATCATACTGTAACATATATCTCAGATTAGGTGCTGCACAACTAATTACATCTACATCAAACCAGTCTTTCTCCGATAAAAGAACCGGTTTGGCAGTATCGCTCTTAAATACCGTCACGTTGCACGTTTGTATGCAATCATCATTATAAAAAGAATTCATCTTTCCTGTTTTCAATGCATACCTGTGTTTTTTATGAAACGCTTTTGTAATCTCACTTGCTGATATACATTTGTACAGAGTACTAATTCTACATAAGCATTCTTCTTGGGCACTGGCTCCTTTTGTCACTCCGCCGCCTGGATTAGTTGCTGAAGCAAAGTTTAGTACACTGATATGTTTTCCTCTATACGCTGAAGCCGCCTCAAAACTTCTTTTCTTTGAAACGATAATCTCTGCTTCTTTTCCTGTTTCGCGTTCATGTGTAAGATTCTTCAAAATAGCATCTGCCTTTTTCTCCGAAATTACTTTATTACATGCCATAGAATTTTTAATCTTGTCCTTCAACTTATGATTAGTTTCACACATCCATACTGTATTTTCAAATATTTTTATCAAATCTTCTCTTTCCATCTGCTCTCCTTTACTTCATACATAAAACTCTTCTTTTGTTTCCAAGCATAGACATCCTAATTTTCCATCTATAAATCCACATCCACAGTCACACATAATAAGATTCCCTTTTTCATTTTTCCAGATTTTATGATTCACAGTGTTTCTATGACCACATATTGAAATATAACCTTCTACTCCATTACAGAAATACTCTGGGTTCATCTCATTTCCCATTAAATAATAATACTTATTCTCTGTGCATTCAGGCTTTGATGTCATCGCATGCGCAAGCAGATATTTTTCATTATTCACCTGAACGCTCAGCTGAAGTGGCCAAGTTAAAATTTGTCTTGCAAGATTCTGAACATCCACCTCTACCAACCTTCGAGTAAGACATCGAAATGTATTGTACTGATATGGTTCTGTTTTTCTTCTTTTCCACTCCGGCATTTGATAAAATTTTAAAATGTATGCCGCCAGCCATTCGTCATGATTACCTCTGATCATAGAACAATTGTCTCCCAGTTCCATTACTTTAAAATATAAATCTACTGGATTTGGATTGTAATCAGAACGGTCAAACAAATCTCCTAAGATAAACAGCTTGTCCTCTTTGGAAAATTTAATCACCTTTAATAATTCACAAAACTTTTGATAATCATTATGAATATCACTAACGACATAATGCATTTTCTTATTTTCTCCTATAACATTTTTGCCACAGTTCCGAATAATCTCTAAGATTAAGACAAGATTCTTTTCTCCAGATAGGCTCTCCCCAATAACGGTAATCGCATATATCCCATGATTCATTTTCTTTTCGATAATGGTTTGATTTTCCACTCTGACCATCATTAGGGTTCAATTTTGATCTTCGACGAATTCTTCTATTTGCCAGCTTTTTAGCAAATCGATCTTTACCCCCTTTATAAACTGGTGTATGTTTATAGCTTCGACTCATAATATACAGTCTCCATATTCGATAAATTTTCTTTTTATCCCGACGTCTACAACATAATATCTTCTGGCTTTTTAGCTTCTTCCAGCATATTTTCTGATAAGCTTTTTTTCCGACATACTTCAGCATATTTTCTGGCATATTTCAGAACCAGATCTGGGCAAAATTCTTTTCCATTGCTTTTATGACTCAAATAATCTCCCAACGCTTCCATTGCGGATCTCAAAACCCGTCTTTTGGGATCATCTTCTATACATGTTGGAAATTCTACTTCGAGATACAACGGATTAATATGCTCATGTGACCAGATTCCTGATTCTGTTAGTTTATAACAAATCGTCTGTATATCTGAAAAATCAACATACCAATTTTTTTCTTCTATACGCTCCAGATATCGATTCCAATCCGCTTCTCCCTCTACCAGAACATAATAGGAACCATCCCTTATATCTTTTACCGGTGTACCAGCTTGTAATGGACAAGGCATTTTTATGAAATGATATTCGAATCGTTCCACTTGATAGCTATCTACAATTTTTTCTTCTTCAGGAAGCTCGTAAGAGCTGAATCGTTCTATTTCTCCACTTATATTTAAAGTGACGGATGCTACCGCAGTACCGTCATATGCGCAGTATTCTTCCGTCTCAAAACCCAGATTTGGATTCCCTCGCCACGGATTGCGTACAATTTCGTCTGCATCTGTATCTACAATCAACTGCTTACTTATCCGACATTTCAATTCATATATCTGCATATATTTTTTTGCATATTTTAAAGCTCTATTATAATCAGAGAAAAATCCACCATTTTCATATTCCAGATCTTCGACAACATAGACATATTTTCCGGACTGATTATGGATAAATGTTTCAAATGTCTTTTTTTCATAATTCAGCCGTTCGTTAATTTGTCTTCTTAGAGTTTCATCTCTCGTGTCTTCCGACAGCTCCTCCAAGGCATCTAAAATTTCCTGCCTGAGTCTGCCTGGTGCATTCCAGATTAAGGTAGCCTTCTGAAAATCTGTAAATGCAAAATCAATTTCTTCAAAACATTTTTTCATCCATTGAGATGGAACTATCTCAAACATCTTACTTCCTCCATACACAATTCCTGTTCTACCGAACCTGGAAAAGTCGCAAATATATCTCTTTATCAATTCTCAAATTCTTCACGTTTTACTTCCCTAAAGCTATCCTCTTTTAATTATTTGCCTTCCTCGTCAGACAAATATTTTATAATCCCTTCCCGAATCTCTCTTGCTATCTTCAGCTCTCGTTCATTCATTCCACTGGCATTTTTTAAACCCGGATGAAAAAGAGCATCGATCACAAAAGCCGTACCTTCTACACTATCATTTACAAGGAGAACTCCATATTCTTCAATATGTTCTATTTCATCTAATGCCTGCTTTAACCTTCTGTGAATGGATTCTTTGCTCTCAGTACCTCTATTTTTTAATCGATGTAATAATTCTTCAAATGATGGTGGAATCAAAAATACCGACTGAATATTTTGTTTTTCTCTAATCTGTCTCGCTCCCTGCGAATCAATCTCAATTATTACATTTTTCCCCTTAAAATAATTCTTGTAAACATCCTTTTTAAGTGTTCCATAATATTCTCCGGCATACTCAGCAAATTCAAGAAATTCATTCTTGTTTATCAAATCTTCAAATTCTTCTCGCTTCTTAAAATAATAAGATTTTCCATCCACTTCACCTTTCCTTGGCTTTCTTGTTGTAGCTGATACAGATACGACATACTTTTCAGGATATTCTGTTAATAATTGTTGTATAACAGTCCCTTTTCCAACTCCTGAAAATCCAGAAAGAATCAATAATTTTCCCGGTGTGTCTTTTATATAATTCTCATCAATATGCTTATATAAACACTTTTTTCTATAGTTTTCATAATCCTCCGTCAAAATGTCATATTCAATTGTTTCAATTTTCCCATGTAACCTGTAAATATCTGTTCCTACAATAACTCCTTTGCATTTTGTCTTTTTCTTTCCGTTATCGAAATAAAACTCCACCAAATCATCTTTTTCAAAAAGAGGTGTGCGCACTTCATATCTCCGGTTGATTTTTTCTATTTCATCCTCTGTCCTGGCATGTAAAAGTAACGTAGCTTTTATGCAAGAGTCCTCCCAGCGATAATAAATCGTCTTCTCCGGAGTTGGAAGATTTTCCATGAACAAATCATAAATATCATTTCGCACAAATAACTTTGTACATGACACATTTTCTGCTAACTTCCACCGGCTTGTATCGCACTGATTTAACACTGGAAATAAAGAAGCCCATTCTCTATAATAGTTAAGATTATTTAACTCAGGTCCGTAAAATTGATAAGATCTACCATCTTCAGCGATCATAATCACGCACCCTGGTCCACACATTCCAGATGGCGCACAAAACCCATAGGCAACAATTTTCTCAAATAATTCTTCTGTCAAATCTGATAATTTTAACTGTATTCTATCTTCAAATTTCATACTCGTCCTCCGCAATTATTTTACATCTTCCATTAACATCCGGATTTTTTCGAAATCATATTCTCTTATTATCTGGGCTTCTTCAGTACATTTAACTTCGTGATCTGTTACCACCACATCTGCTTCCATAGGATCTTCAACAATTTTTTCTGCCATCATAAAAAAGAAATCATACATATTCATAACATCTGTAAGATGAAAATAATCTGTCAAGAATAAGAGATTTGTATCTCCAGCCACCCTTGATTTACTATTTTTTGCTACATTAAGCCAGACAAATTCATTCGTGAAAAGATCAATTCCAAACAGATACGCAAAGGTACTCTCACAATTCACAAGATATGCCGATTTTACTGTCTTAGGTTCATATACTTGTCCACTATCATCCCAATCTCTCAGCATATACCCCGCCTTACAAAAGCATTCATTAAAGTTTTTCCCAGAATAAACGTTATCACAAAAAATCAAGTATCGATATTCAGAATACCGTGCCTTGAATTCCGGAAGATTGATATCAAAGTATTCAGAACCTCCCAGATAACCGCTTGTTTGATCACCAGAATAGGTAATTGCTCCTGACTGGTGTCTCGACATCGTTCTCCAGGAAAATTCCCTCCGATTACCATCTTCTGTAAGTGCAAACACCGAAAGATCAATATCGTTCACCTTCTCCCAATAGGTAAATGCCCTTAGCTTTTTTCCCTCGTCTATTGGAATCCTGCTTCCTTTAGAAAGAACACCCAATCCTCCTTGCGAAGTATTTTCTGCTAATGGAAGTGTATAATTTTTCATGGAAGGTTCAATATATACCTTTCCAAGTCGATTTCTAAGTTTCTCAGAAAGTTTTGAACGAATCATTTTCCCAACTTCTTTTACCTGCTCTTCCGTAAGCCTGCTTTGACATTTCTTACTCTCCTCTGGTGTTTCATAATGAACCTTCATGAGATTATGCTGTGTAAACTTGAAAATACGTCCGTCCTTTCTCTGCACTCCTTCATATCTAAACAATAATTGCAGCAAAATCAATGTACTGCAATCCTCTGGGAATTCCGAAAGGAATGTTTGCTCATCTTCTCGATCCATACGGCTGAGAATGTAATCTATATTGCGAAGCAATGCAGACGTTCCTTTCTTTTTCTGTAACAACTCTGCCGCTTCCCGATATCTATTCTCCTTCATCAGTTGTTCAAACTCACTGTATACAGACTCATTACCTTTCGTTCTCATTGCATGCACAAATATTTCCGCCTTTTCGCTTTTCGGCTGATAATGAATATGATGTAAGAACCCATTCCATAGCTGCTTCTTTTCATAACATGTACAAATATCGCACCTATCACCTCGAAACATTCTGTCCAATAGTGTCGTTAAGAATTTTCTATCCTGATTTTTTAAATTCAGTTTTTTCGGATTATCATTGTGATAATACCGATAGTTTAATTCATCTACTATTTTCATAACATCTGACAGATTCAAACTGTCTGCCAGTGAAAGATTTTTCGTGTCAATTAAAAGTCTTACACAGGTGTTCTTTGATACAATATCCGGAATATTTTCAAGATGGTCACGAATAAATGTAAGCACAAGCTTGTACTGCCTCTCGCTCAGTGGTCGCGAACCTGACAATAAATCTTTCACAATCACTCGTACCGTTTCTTCTGCTTCTTCTTCCGTTTGTATCACAAATTCCTGTACTTCTGTCTCTTCCTGAAAAGCCGCACGTTCAAAATCTTTTTTAAACATAGAATGCCCCGGCTTATCAAAATTTCCAAGCCCGTATGTATTAAAATAATGTATAAGCTGATCAAACAATAGTTCTTCCGTAGAAAGATCTCGGACACTCTGCGGAAATCCTCTATAAAATGGTTCAGGAACATTTTCACCCAATCTCTTTGAAAGTTCTTTTACCATCCCGCAATGCACAAGCTCCCTGCCCTTTGTAATTTTTACGCCAAAGAAATGTGCCATTGCAAACAAGGTTTCAAAAACATGCTTTTCTTCTGTCTCTTCATCACTGACAAGAATATGCTTTTCAAACAAATAGTCTTTGTATATTTCTTTCATGCCGCACCTCTTTCTACTACTATACTTTAATCAACGCCAACTGATCTTGCCACTCAAATACACCTAATTTGAAGTAAGTAACAATAGCTGTCGGCATCCTTTTGGCGATATTATCGGATTAAATCTGTGCTCTACCAACTGAGCTACAGAACTTTTAAAGTTCTGGTGGGAGTCGAACCCACGACAACAAACTCCCAAAGAAGTAAATCCGATTAGCTGCCAAATACTTTCTACTTATGCTTTTAAGATAAAACCTTTTCTGTTTCTTATATAACGTTTAGTATTAAAACTATTGTACATCATTGCCCTAAGTTTCCGCTTCTACTCCTGCCAGAATTTCCGCTAAAGTTCGCGGTGTATAATTCATATAGGGAAGCATACATCCCACATTACATGCCCATAACTTTTTGTCATATACGTGTCTACAATCATTCTCCTGCATCTGTCTCAGACAGTTTTGATAAAACCGGTCTTCTTCACTTTCATGTGTATGTCCATACAGCAAAATTTTTCCACGTCCCATGTTTTTCCAAGAAAAAAACGGATAATGAGATAATACCAATCCATATTTTTCTTTTCCAACTGAATCATAAATTTCTTTATAATCACAAATTTCTGTAAATAGCTGTTGATACCTGTAATCAGACACATCATCATGGTTGCCTCTAATCAGCACCTTTCTTCCTTTTAGACGCGCCACAAAAGCAATCAGATCTTCGTTTTTTCCTCGCAAACTCATATCACCTAATAAATATACAAAATCACCATTCGTCACTCGATCATTCCAATTTTTCAGGACCACTTCATGCATTTCCTGTACAGATTCAAATGGACGATGATCAAATTTAATTGCATTTTCATGAAACAAATGCAAATCACTGATATAATATTTCATCTAATTCAACCTTCTTTCATTCTTGAAACAATTCCATTTTCCCCCTAAATTTCTGTAACTCTCCGGATAGTTTCTCTTTTTCTATTTCACAGAACGTTCTAACTCTCATCTCTGTTACACTTTGGGCCTGAATACGGTCAAAACCAAATGTTTCCATTACTTTCGCTCTCGCATCATAATAATCCTCTGCTCCCTCAATAACTTCTATGATCTGTTCAGAATGATTTTGTGCCCACTGGAGTGCTTCAATAATATGTATACGCTCCCCAAGATCTTCCTTTCTGGAAACCAACTCATCTGCAAAAGCTGCAATATTATTTCTATTCCAGTCAAATGTATTTTTCGAATGCTTCTTCCCCTGTTTTTCTGTATATTCAAGCATCTCTTGAAATGCCTGGATAAGAATTTCATGTAATCCGCTTCTTTCACCATTTATTTTGCATGCCTCAATATCTGATAAACATTCCCACCTTCTTTTGCATTCGATGTAATCATTTGCCTTTTGATACAAGCTTTTAAACAATCTTCTTCCTTCCGCATCTTCTTTTGCAGATTCATAGAAATCATTATATATCTTTTTGATTTCATCAACCTCTTCACGATTTCTTTCTATAATCTCTTTTATCATCTCGACCACCTTTTTACACTTTGCTTTTCTTCTTTTTTATCCCTACTCATCCCATTCCGGCAAAATTGTGAATCTACCATTTTGATAGCCTTCCAACAGTTTTTCTCTCATATCGCTGTACCAGGCTCTCAACGTTGATTGGAGATAATATATTTCGTCTTTTCCATTTTTATCGCTTTCTAAAATATTGCCAGTTTGTACATCCATGTAAAAAATGATTTTTCCTTTGTCTCCACCATAATACTCCATTGTTAAATAGTCATCTGCATCCTTTGCAAATACCATAATACTGTCATAAATAATAGATATGAGACGATATTCAGGATTCCACCATAATTCTTTTATATCTATCTCAGTTTTCTCTATCGGTAACCATGCCAACACACTATCAAATTCTAAAACGCCTCCTCGACTTTGTCTGAAACTTCCAGGTATTTTCCCGTGATCAGTACTCCATAACCCTGCGTCCCAGCAACCAGCACTAAGATGACCATCCTTTTCAACAATCAAGCAGACCTCAAAATCATTAGGGAACCTATCTTTTATATAATTAAAGCCTTTCAGCATTACTTCTCCGGGTTTATTTGATATAGCAACTACTTCATTTGTATCCATAATTATTTCTCCATCATTTTTAATATAGCTTAAATCAGATTCAACGAATTATCCCAAAACTGTAAAATCTCTGTGAATTCATCTTCTTTTTTGTCGATAAATCCTCCACATCGCTGGCCATTGTAATATACCTTATCATTTTCTCTTGCTGTCATACAGGCAGTATCACGCCCCAATCTTGAGCAATCTTTGCAATACAGTTCTTTTTTCCTTGGTAAAAAATGGCAGTCGTCTTTACAATTAATAGGAAAATACGAAGATACTCTTGAGCAAAATGCAGCCCCTGTTTCTTCTGTGTTACCAATATTGATTTTAAACTTACATTTTCCACATTTCATACATTTTTACCCCTATGTTTTCTTTATCTCCTTTAACGCTATTCATGTTATGTACACATTGATTCCTTTTCATAGATCATCTTAATAACAGGACATATGTAAATTTCCTTATCTTCATCCACAAATCCCTGCATTACTAAAATCAGACCATCTTTTGGATCATCTCTGTGAAAACCTAACTTATTCAACAATTCTATTGCAGGTATATTCTCTATAAGTGTCGTTGCATACAATCTATCTACCGTGATCTGATTATGATCTGTCGACACTCCTTCTTCAAATACTTGTTTTATCACTGCTTTACAAGCCTCTTCGCAATATCCTTTTCTCCTATATTTTTTAGCTATATAGAATTCTATTTCGTAATCTCCATTCAGCTCACGATGAAATCCTACGTAACCGATAAATTCTTCTATAGAATCTTTTGGGAAAATGGAATAGATACATTCTTCATGCCCAGTCCTTTCAAAATACGTTGCAAACTTAGATAGGTTTCTCTCCGAAAATTCTACTCCGCAAAATTCTTGAAAATTACCATCTTCTCGTAGCATTTTCAAAAATGGTTTGGAGTCCCGTTTATTGACTCCTGGTAATAATTTTAATCTTTTTGTTTCAATTTCTCTTCCTGTATTCATAAATAATCCCACACTTATCCTAAATTTACACATTTCTCTTTACATATGTCTTCTACAAAAAATACTGGTAATCTTCCATGATATGTGTCATATAATATATCTTCTGAAATCTGTATATAACGTTTTCCCACTGGTGTATCTACTTTTTTCATATAATCTATTACAATAGAATTTTTCATTTTATCATTGATCTTCCCACAAATAGTACAATATCTGTTAAGTGATGTATGAATTTTGTTTTCTTCCCAATTCCATTTATATCTAATTAGACCTTCTTCATATCGATGCTTGTGTTTTGACTTCTTATTAGCTTTAGATATATCATTTTCTTTCCGTTTGAGATATTTTGGTATTTCTAAATCCGAACTAAATTTTCGCTCCAATTCTTTTCACCTTCCTCTGCCACCAATCCAACTAAAATTAAAAACAGAAACGTCTTTTAAAATTGAACTGCTGTCAATAATCTCAGCATGCAGATCATCTATCTCCAGTATCAGAGTCTGTGCTTCATTTTCTGATAGTATTCAGTTTTTAAGTAATATACAGCTCCTCTTTTCATAACTACTTCATCCATCATTCATTTCCTCTCTTTCCTCTACATATTTTTTTATAAATTCTTTCAAAACAGTTGCAGGATTTTTCTTTTCTCCCTTACAAAATGTCTTGAATCGGAAATACAAATCTTCCTTAATTGTAAAAGTTATCTGTATATTTTTATTCTTAATATATTTCACGCCTACCTCTTTTCTCTTAGAATTTCTAATCCCACCATATCTATAGCTTCTTCTACGGTTATCCTGCCTTCAAGCAAAAGAAATACCGGCACACTTAAACTATTCAATAAGCTAGGAAGCGCTGCTGTAATAAAATCTTCTAGCTCCAACACATCCATCTCAAAATGCGTATATGGAATAAGCATTGTAGCTGTAATATCTTGCATTTCATCTTCGGTAATATAGAATCTTGGCGATATTAAATATTGAGATTGATATAATGCTCCATCCATACCATCTGAAGCACCTACCCATAATCTGGCATTTATATAATTCATCAATCTGTATAATTCAGGCAGGTATTTCGACTTTTGGCAGATCTCCGCACCCAATTTCGAGTAATAAACTCTTACTTCCATAAAATCCTCGTAAAACCAGATACACCCCTCTGTGATATAATCAGGGCATCTGTCACAATTCTTAAAAACCATCGTTATTCTCGGTATACCTTCTATCTGCTCTGTTTCAAAACATAGGTTATGCAGTTTTAAATATGAGGTGACTTCTGACATGATCTTGATACTTTTTCTTTTCTTGTGTTGTTCTATAAAGTTTTCAACCAAAATTTTTTCCTGTTTTCTTTCACGCTCCATAATCAGTTCCCCTTCTTCCTTTTATGTTGAGATTGTATTATATTAATTAGTTTATAAATCCGCACAAATCGATTCTTTCGGAAATATTATCATTGTATTGTAGTCATTTTCTCCAAAATAAAGCAGGAACTTATCTTGTTGTCTCTATACATCTGATACCAGACTCTGTATAACTTAATTTTAAAAATAGCAATTCTGGGATTGTATGAAAATCATCATGCTTATATTGTTTTAATAATTTACATAATTGTCTTTTCAAAGAAATCCAGACAAAATCCGTAACAATATCATCCTCACAGATAGGCTTCAAACAAAAAACCGCACTAATCTCTTCATCATCCAGAGAATCCAAATTTTCCTCTTTAACTGTAATGCCTTTCAATGTATTATTTTGCAACTGGTACAATTTTTGCCTGAATTTCTCAATCTGTTTCGCCTTGTACACATCACATCCACTTACACAATTTATCACATCTGACAGATACTGCCCTTCCTGAAGTACTATATGCTTTGCCAAAGGACTGTTTTTCTGTTCCAATTCCTCTATTCTAAATTCCCATTGACCAATAAATATGTCCAGAAATCCTTCCGTATTTCCGCGATTTCTATATCTCTTTTCATACTCATCCTTTAAATTTTTTCCGGATATATAAGCGTATAAGGTATTTGATCTGCTTCTAAAAAATTCAATATCAAATCGATAGTCGGTATTACAATAGGTATTTCCGGACAATCATAAAGTAAATATTTTATCGCCCAATAATAATACAACACCCAGTGACTTCTAAGGATCAGCTCCTGATTGGCTTTTACCTGTTCCCCTTTTCTGTCGGATTCCATGCTCCCATATATTTCTGGAAGATTCGTGTATTTAAAAGGCATACAGATCAAATCTATTGTTTCCGGATGCTCTTGACAAAAGTAGCTCTTTCCTGTTCCTGCATAAGCTGCATATATCATGGTTATTTCCCCCCTCATAATGTAATTTTGCTTTCCAAAGGTTCTTTTTACAACTTTTTCTTTAAAGCCTCAATAATTTTATTTGTTCTATATTTTATAACCTCCTCTGATTTATCTAGAAAGTCTTCTAAAAGTTCAAGGTATTCATCTGCTTCATAATATGAAATTTCCGGATCCGTTCCATTAGGATCTGTTACTTTTAATCTTTCTTCTAATGGTGTTTTGAACAGTAACACTGGTTCGCCATTTTTAAAATACGGTTTCAAAAAAAACTGTTCTTCCCATTCTTTAATAGGCAAAAACGCTGGGTTATATTCTGGATTCATCTGAAGTTGCATCTCAAATCCACTTAAGTGAATATCTCCTCTCTCTACTTTCTGTTGGTATTTTGCAATTGATATTAAGAACCAATCAAAATAATCCCGCATTCCTTCGCATTCTTCTCTGTTGTAATATCCGGCTCTTGCTCCGTTAATACCGTTTCTCAGAGCTCCTCTATTAGGAATTAGAATAAAATTTCCTATACAATGATAAGATTTTGAGAACTTTCTTATCTTTGTCCATAGATGCGGATTTTCCTCTGCATGGTAAAACTTTGCTCGAAAGGCGAAACTCCTATCCTTTTTTCTATCTTCTTTGCCGAATAAAGAACCGAAAGAATTCATGGTATCACCTCTAAAAGCATGTTCGTTGTTCCAATTCCACACACCCATTTTTTCAAAAGTCAAATCATACAAATCGCCCCAAAGAATAATGTATATAGCTTGTGTGATAAGATACATATCTGGATCGATAATATCGCCAACATATGTTGTTAAATCTGTAAAATCAAAATCTCTTAACTTCTCAATATCTCCATCTAAGATATCTCTCACAAAATTTTTAAAAATTTCTATACTCTTCTTATAATCATTAGTACTTTTGTAATCTCTTTTATTCATATTTTTTATCATTCCTTTCGCTTCGCTCAAGACATAAACAAGTTATAAAAATCTTGTACCTCTATTTTTTGCTTTATAGTTTTTTTCAACACCTTCTAACATATTCAATCATCCCATCAATTGGATAAACTTATACTGGATATACTTATGAAAATCCAAATAACTAATCTCTGGTCCATGTTCAAATATAATAGAATATTCTTTAATCGTAAAACTATCAAAACTGCACTCAGGGTAATATTCAAGTACTCTATGAAAATCATACTCTTTCCTGTCTGCTGTCGTTTCTATCACCAAGCAGTACTCCTTGGTATGATAGGCTGAAATGAATTTGATTGGTTTTATGTCCGGGGAATTTTCTTCCGGTCTCTTTAATCTCCAGACGAATCTATCATCATGAACCCCCACAGGTAAATTCTTGCTGTCGTCTCGACGATATGCACTCCTTTCCAGACAAATATCCACAACTTCGCCTTCATAGGGATACAAACAACAAAAAGGAACCTCTATTGTTAACCCATTTTCCTTATTTATGGCTATAAAAACCAAATCTTTAACTAAAATATCACTTGTTGCATCATATACTTCTGAATTCAATATATATCCACTCCTCTCGCTATTTCTGATAAAACACTGAATTAATAATGCATATGCATCATCTTGCATATATTGGATTAAGGATCGGTCTGCCATCACATCACCAGACATCCTTCCGTTTTCGACATTCCAATACTTACTTCTACTCCAGAATTAAACTCAATTGCGTCTTCCTCCATTCCATCAGAGAAGATCACTCCTTTTTCAGACATTTTAGATAATACTCGAAACGGATCTCCTTTACTAATCGTTCCGAATACAACAGTGGCCTCTGTTGTATTTGAAGGAAATGGCTCTCTAACAACAAAACTTAGCTTTTTCTCATCCCATCCAATTTTTTCATAATCATCACTACCAGCATAACCAAACAATCCACATGCGGCCTTTGCCTGCGCCATCACCGACTTGTACCATCCGGTCTGTCCGATTCCTGTAGAGACTATAATACCAGATGAAGACTGGGATTCTGTTACGATTCCTCTCAAAGTATGGCGTGTGGTTAAGTCATATCGTGCCGATGTATGAGATTTTGGACCGATAAAGAAATCATTTACAGCAAGCATTTCCTGTCCATCATTGGTTACAGCTTTTGCCATGGTAACATTTCTCACATCACAGTCACCCATTATCGTTTGAGGAATAATTTTCTCCAATTCTCCCTCTTCAAATGGAAGAAGCACCCCATCCCATCTTGCAGGATCCGGATTAACTCCGATTAACTTTTGTCCACTCAAATACTTCATTGTATTGCATACCAGACCATCTCGTCCGACAGCAATAACGATATCGTCTTTTCCAAATAACATATTGGGAAGAAATTCCCGGTCAACTACTGTAAGCTTTGCATACTTATCAGCAATTTGTTTCACATCAGCAAGAGCCTTTTGATACGTCTCATCTTCCAATATATAATCGGAAAAGTCTGCTCCCATATGCTCTATATAAAACTTTGCCTGAGCTTTTGTATTATACTTGTACAAGAGCTCTTGAAGGCGGCTCTTCTGCGTCACAAGTACAATCTTGTTTGCATTTCTATCCATTTCCCTTCCTCCATTACCTTGCGGTTTCCTGTTTGAAACCGCAAGGATTATGTGTTTAATTTCGTGTCGTAACACCTACAGATGTCAACGTCTCCAGCAGATCGGGCGAGATATTCAGATTTCCGATTTTATCCGTGTTTTCTGCAAGACTGTTAAACGCCTTTGCGATCAGTGTTTTGCTGTCCATACCGGATAAAAGAATGGAAAGAAGAACATCCTTATCCACTGATTCCATCGCTTTAAGCATGACTTCATTGGCGTATGCCCTGATGTCCGCTTTCTCCTTTGTAACCTTACTTTCAAGTTCAACTTCTTCCAATGCATTTTTTTGCTTTAGCATATTACTTTCATGCTCTTTCTCCGCAACCTTTATTTCTGTATTCAGCTCATTTTCCTTAATAATTCGTTCCTGCTCGATTGCTGCATTTCTTCTCTTATAAATCGCATCATCCTGTTGTTGAAGAATCTGTTCTCTTGTGGCCGATTCCAAGGCTCTTTTTGTTTCCAATGAAGGAGAAACAGCCAAAATTGATACTGTTACTACATCCAATCCTAACTCTTTAATAGCTTCGTTAGATGTCATTTCTTCAGATAGAAATGCCGCTAATTCTTCTTGAGCCTGAATTACCGTCTTCACATCTCTTGCGTTTACAAATTTAGAAGCAGATGTCTTTGCCAGATTTGTTATTCGCTTTCCCATCACCTGCTTTGCTTCGACTTTTTCTCTTCATATCCTGCTTCACCTGTGTACGAAAAATCAATCATTCCGGCCACTTTTTCGTAATCACGAATAATATAGGAAATATCTCCCTGTATATTGATTCCCTGAAAATCAGATGTCAGCACATCATCAAAAGCAAAGAATGTGTCAAATGACACTGTAGGAACCACTGACATTCCTGTGTTAAGCGTGTTACAAAAAAATGATAATCCAACTCCCTGCTTTATAACTCTCCCATTCTTCATCACAAGCACATACTCATTTGGTTGAAATTTGTAATGTTTAAATCCCATCTTGTCTCCTTATTGTTTCTGATTTACTACTTTCCTATATCTGGCGGATCAAAGCTTCGTTATCTGATGTCAGGAATGCATCTCCAATAGCTCTTTCTGCCTTTTATGTTGAGATTTTACAATATTGATTAGCTTTTAAATCCGCACAAATCGATTCTTTCGAAAAAATCATCCTAAAAGATAAGCTTTTAATTCGTTTACAGCAAAATGGTCTATTTTTTCATCCAGCTCCTGAAGTCTTTCTAAGAACTGACTCATCAGCTTATTAAACGCTGCATCTGTTTTTATGTTCATCACACCATTCTCATATTCTGCTTCTTCTTCGGTAAAAGCTGGATATTCCGCTTCAAACACATATTCCTCAACGACATTGTCCATAAACTGCAATATCGCATTAAATATTGTCTCCGGAAGAACCAGTTTCTTTCTTTCTATCACAGCTCTGATTCTGTAGTATGCATCTTCATTTTCTATATCCATCTCACTCACATATTTTTTTAACGCTTCATAAATATCCATAATCTGCTGTTTCTGAAATTCACTTACTTTATCCATTCTCTTATCCTCCGTTTTTTCTTCCTCTATCTTTATCTCCATTAAGTTCGTTTTTCTCGACTATGCTTTTCAATATCTCTCTGAATTTCCAATTGTCAAAAACTACCATTTCGTTATCCTCTCTTTCTTGATCTTGATTCTATTATATTCTACTTATAAGCTTTCAGCGGAGGAGAAAAAGGAGGGCAAATTCTCCTCTTTGATAGCAACCTCTTGAATTAGGTGATTTCCGTCCGCTATGTTATATTTATACATGATTTGATTGTGTATAAACCTGCATAACTTCCTGTTTTCAGAAAAAAAGAGAGCCGTCTGGCTCTCTTTAAATATCTATATCAATAATCAATGGTTCATGATCTGATAATCCCTTTCCTTCTTCAAATATTTTATAACTCTTGACTCTATCTTTTAAATCATTTCTAACTAAAATATAATCAATATGAGATAAGTCCTTAAAAGTTGGTTTCGACTTTGCATCTCCGTCTGGTTCACAATATCCTAACTTCATCAGCTCTTGAAGTTTCCTAAACTGTTCTATCTCTTTCCCATCTTTGTCATATTTACTGTCAGTATTAAAATCTCCACATATAGCAACTGGATTATGTTTTTCACAAAAATCAATTAGTCTATTCCATAGTTTTGTCACATCTTCTTTATCTGAATTTTTTTCTTGTCTATGTAAATCCGGAATATGTACACCAACAAGTATAACGTCATTTTTTTCTACGACTATTATCCGATTTGTATAGTCACGTGATTTGTTAAAAAAATCAGATGTTTTATCTTTCCATTTATCTTTTGAAATAGCCACGGTATGCATATTTGCATCTTTCATATTGCATATTGGCTTAAATCCCTCTCCAGTAATCATAGAGCATTTCCTGAAATCTGGTATCTCTTGCAAAAATACAATTGAATCATCTTTTTGCAAAAAATCCTGTACTTTTTTTTCTATCTGCTGTTTTACATCGTCTTGAATATCTGTCTCTAAATACGCTCCATCATGTTTACCTGAATGTTTGCCATTTCTGAACCAATCCACATTCCATGTCATTATCTTCATTTACTAATCCTCCTCGTACTTTTCAAATGCCTTCCTTAGCATCTCTTTTATATGATTCCTATAAGACTTATCACCCTTCTTTTCTGTATCAAGCACTTCTACGCAACCAGAATACTGTAACACCCAGAAAGTGAAGCTGTTAAGGTTTACCTTTAGCTCAATGTCATAATACTTACGTTCGTCCGCATCATATCCTACAACCTTAAAGCGATCTGAAAACCAATCCACAACCTGTGTGAATTGATCTGCATCTATACGTATTCTTACTCTCTCGACCTTACCTGTGAACATATACGGATTTTCCATTCTATATTCAAATAAATCATTTAATTCTAAAAGTCCAACCTCCTCTTTTGTAATAGCTTTCGCTCGATTAATTGTAACGTCTGTCATCAAATCAATTCGATACAGCTTATATTTCAAGTCTGTACGTCTTTCCGTTTCTAGATCAGCTCCCAACATATAGTAGCGTCCATTAGAAAATATAATGTCAAATGGTGAACAAATCCTATGTACATCCTCTTTATACTTCTCCGGTGTCTCTGGCAGCACTTTTCCATGTCTTCCATATGGTACCAGCCTTACCTTCTGGTTTCCATAATCATACACGCACAGATTAAATTTTATCTTTTTCCCCTGCTTAATCGCCTGTCTGATTAACCGGACTTGCTGTAAGACGCGACTTTCTATATAACCGACTTTTTCATCTATATCATCATCTCCAACAAAATACGGCTGATTTCCCATACGTTGACGATAATTCGTCAAATCAGAAAATCTCTTGCCAACCAGAAATGTAATCCTATTTGCAAGATTATCTGCCTCTTTCTTAGTTAAAATTTTGCTATTAAGTACTGAATCCATCAGAAACATCCATTCAGTCTCAGATAGTGTTTCCATCATCCAGTATCCGATTGTCCTTCCTTCCTGACCTTTTTTAATAAATATAATTTCTCGCTCAGTCACTTGACATTCTCTTATAATTTCGTCGCATTCTTCTTCCGTTTCATAGACTCTTGCACCCATTCTATATGCAAAACCATCAATTGCGTCGCGCTTTATTTTAGGTTCATTTTCTTCATCTACATATCCCATCTCTATTACATGTTTGATAATCTCTTTTTTTCCTATTGGGTCTTCTCTACTTGCATATTCTCTCAAAATCTCACGAATAATATCATCATTACTTCGTTCTCCAAATTCTTTTTCTGGTCGTGTCATAAACTCGCACCTCCTTCTTTAATAATAAAACCTGCTTCTCCTCAATCATTCTATAGCAAACTAACATCCGAATGCGCTTTAGTAAAGCTCATTATTGTCGAATAAATGGAAGCATCAATTCTTTTAGCTTATTGATAGTATTACTTCTGTGAATAGAATTATAGTTTGATGGTTTAAATAGAAGATTTGTAATAGCAACTATTAATTCCGCTTCGGTAATTTCCTTTGTAGAATTTATATCTTTTTTCATATTTATTAACTGAGTTTGAAATAAAGTATGGTTGTAAATAGCGTCCGATAAGCAATGACTTTCTTCATTAAGCCTAATTAATTCTCGACTAAAAGCAGATAAACTCCTGGTAGGAGAAGGTAATATGGAATCAGAAGATAGAATTAATTCAATTTGATTTGACTCTATTTTCTGAATTGTTATCTTTTTCCCTGAACGCGAAAACGTAATACCGTTATTACAGTTTTGTGCTGCAATAGTAAAAATATGGTACTTTTCTTCTAATTTACAATAATTAGGAGTTACTTTGCGGTTAGCTGGTGTAAGAACAAATGTATAATTTTCCATGTTTAAATAAAATCCTTTTCTAAGAACCACACTAATTTAAATACTATAATGCGTTTTCAATCTTAAAACCATTATACAGCAATCTAACCGTAATGTAAACAATAAAATTCATTATAACTAGTTATTAGTATTCTGTTGACTTCTGTTTCATCTTATGATATAGTCATCTTACAGAAAGGAGGTTGTTTAGTGTGAACGAATTTATACACCATTTCATGGAGATAGACGGCACACCCATGCAAAGAACATCTGCACAATGTATGGAGTTTCTCCAAAACAAACTTGGCTACAGTTTTGAAGTAGCTAGAGGGGTACTTGGATTAGCCGTAGCCAAAAGTTATATCCATGTCACTAATACCTTCCCTTACAAAACATATAATTAATGTCCTATCGACCGAGAACTGGCTTGATTGCAATGAGTCGAGACACAAAAAATGCAGATAACCTTCAAAAAACCATGGTCATCTGCATTTTTACATAAAAGTCACTACTCAATTTTTAATTTTTCTACAATTCTCAGATAAAATCTGTTATCACTTCACATTCTCTGCTGTTATGTGTTTATCGGTAATGCTGGCAATAACACTTCTATCATGCGGATCAATGATTGTACAGTCATAACGCTTGCTACCATCCGTTAAAAATAAATAGGTAAAATCAGTGCACCATTTCTGGTTTATGGATTCTGCCTTAAAATCCTGACGGAGCTTATTTTCAAATACTTTGTGAAGAGCGCCATATTCATAGTCTGGCTTGCGTTTCCTTGTAATTGAAAATAACTGAAGCTCAGTATTCATGTACTTATGGACAGTTGCACAAGGCGCACTACAATAATAGTCCCAAATGGGCACATTCACCATTTAAGCCTATATATTTATATGTATTCAGATAAGAGAGTTAAAAACAGCTGTCTAGACTGTATGTTTTTACCGTAGAATTGATCTTGTGAAAACTAAAATCGTTTTTTCTTTGCTGATATTTTGAGACTATGCTACTCCTTTCATTTTATAAACTACGTCTACTTCATTAGTTCTCGCAAAAACAATTGATTCAACTCATTCCAATCTGGTGTATGACTATCATCCAGTAATCTCACTGCACTTTTGATACTCGGAATACTTGTATCAAGATATTCATTTATTTCCGTAATTCTTTTAATTAATTTTACTTCGGATGAGTTCATCTTTAATTCCAGCAATTGATTTACTGGATTGATTAATTCTATCGGCAGTTCTTCTTTTATCAACTCCGAAAACAACATAGGCGGAGGCGTACCTCGGTCCAAGATCCATCGGCACGCCAGTACCGGACGTAAGACATAGAAATATTTTTTTGCTCTGACGATCTCACCTTGCAGATATTCCCGATAATTTCCTTCTGCCATACTAATATAATGATACAACGTCTTCTTTGATGAAAAATAATGCATCATCAACTCACGAAACTTGTCGGCAAATTCTGTTGTCTGATAAACAATTGGTGAAGAAAACCACTCAAATAATGTTGGATTTGACTTATGCAATAATCTTAATGTCTTTTGCAAATCCCATCCGTTAATATCCAAAACATCATCGATTGGCAGTTCAATCACATCTCGAACTGCATCCAGTCTCAGATAATCCTCTGGCCTTCTGATATAAACAAATCGCACATCATAGTCACTGTCCGGAGAGGCAAATCCCCATGCTCGACTTCCCGATTCAACAGCTAAAAGTATTTTTATATTTTCCGCTTCTTCAATTCTACGAAGCTGCTCCTGTATCTTTTCTCTCATTTGTGTCACCTCTCTTTTTCCAAGGCACCTCACTATCAGAAGCTTTGAAATTATATACTGGTTTCATAATATCGATAATCTCTACAGAATCTCTGATCACATCAATGATATCCGCAAGCGATTTATATGCCATTGGTGCCTCATCTAATGTATCCGCATTCACCGAGGTAGAATAAATACCTTGCATGGATGCTTTGTATTCCTCCAAATCAATGGACTGTTTTGCTTTTGTTCTGGACATGATTCTACCAGCTCCATGTGGTGCTGAATTATTCCATTCCACATTTCCTTTGCCAACAGCAAGAACAGAACCATCTCTCATATTAATCGGAATCAATACTTTTTCACCGGCATGTGCGGCAATGGCACCCTTTCTAAGAATCATCTCATTGACATCTATATAATTATGAATGGTGTGAAAAGCTTCTGTTCGCGTCATTTTGGTTCTTTCAATAATAATTTCCGCCATGCGCTCTCTGCTCCTTCTTGCAAAGCGTTGGCAAATTTCAACATCATGCAGATAATCATCCATAAATGACCCGTAAAGCCAGCAGATATCGTTTGGAGCATCCAACTCCTGGATTTCATAATTCTTTTTTAAGTGCTTCAATGCCTCCTGGATTTCTGCCCTTCTCCCCTGCTCTTTGTAAGTACGAATAATCTCATCTCGTTTTTTAAAATACTCTTCTTTTCCCGTATGTAAATCAATCGCCAGCTGTTGGTAAATCTCAGCTACCTGTTTTCCTAAATTCCTGCTTCCTGAATGAATGACCAGATAATATGTACCATTCTTTGCCCGATCAACCTCGATAAAGTGGTTTCCTCCTCCCAGTGTTCCAAGTGATCTTTCCAATCTCTTTGCATCTTTCAAAGATCGATAACACTTAAGCTGCGTTAAATCAAAACGCTCCATTCTTCCTTCCCATACATTCATTCCCGAAGGGATATAATGACATGCTTCATCTATTTTTTCAAAATCTATTACCTGATCCTGCAGCTTTACAGTATACATTCCACAGCCTATATCGACTCCTACAATATTAGGACAAATCTTATCTGTGATTGTCATGGTCGTCCCAATTGTACAACCTTTTCCGGCATGGACATCCGGCATAATCCGCACCTTACTTCCCCTTGTCAGATCATAATCACACATTCTTCTAATCTGCTCGATTGCTTCATCTTCAATCACCTTTGCATAGCAAATCGCTGTTGTAACTTTTCCCTTTATTTCAAACATATCATTCACATCCTTTCTCATAATCCAAGTTTATCTCTTCTGATTCTTTTTATCATGGAAAAAAAGTTGCGAACTTTTACAGCCCACAACTTTTTTGATCTGACAATCTGCCCTTTATTAAATTAATAAATGCCACAGGCTTTACAACATGAAGCATTGGTCCAAACGAAAGAACACGAATTAAAATCTCTGTTTCGTCCTCTTTGTCATAGTACAACGTAACCTGATACTTTCGCTCATCTATTTTCTCGACTTGTTTTTCTAAATGTGCGAAGTGCATCAGAACACGTTCCAACGCATTACGCTCATCAATCAGTTCAAATATCACTTTACGTGGTCGCGGCTGATTTCTTTTCCCAACTTTTCCGCCTTGTTGATTCTCACACTTTTCACAAGAAGTGATTCTTCCAAGATTGATCGTATTTCCCAGTTTGCTTCCTGTTCCAATTAACCGGAATTTATCATCTTTCTCGGAATATTCCAGATATTCAGGAATCGTTCTGGTTGTTATTCGTTTTCCATGACGATTTGTAATGCTGATTTGTATCGGATATTGATGCTTGATCGCATCCAATATCAACCGAAAGTTCTGAATATATTCTGGATTCTCATACGGATCACCATCTGAATACTTATCAAAGACATAAATATCTTCCGGAAGAAATAACGGTTCAACATCCGAAAATACAACTGGCTGATCCGTAAACAAACGTATTCTCGGATCTAATGCGATTGCATTAATCCAGCGTTTCTGCAAAATTGTGAGTGGCATCGTTGGATTCTTTCTGAGAATGGTTGTTCCATCTTCTTTCAACAATTGCCAATGTGCCATTCCCAAAGACTTCGGAATATTCAATATACTTTCTTCAAATGCATAATCCTGAATGATTGCACTGATTTCTTCAGTCGTAAGCGAATGCTCTACCGCTTCTGCCAAAATTTTTGCAACAGTTTGAAAATATGTGCTGTAAATTTCATGAAACAGCATAATCATTCCTCTCCTTTCAATCCATACATTTCATACATCACCTGCAAGTCTTCTTTAAACTGTGTTTCCAACGCCTTATTAGAAATTGAAATATCTGTGATTCGGCAGATAAACGTACGTATCCATGGAATCAATTCGCTTGCATCATAAACATCAGCAGAAAATCGACATGTATGCTCATCCATATACTCCAACTGACCAATTCGTTTCTCCCTCTCCAATCGCCTTGGTATATGCTGTTCTTCATCATCATATTGAACTGTAAATTCAATATGTTCTATTCGATTTCCTGATCGACTGTCTGTAGCGACTCCCCACATATGTTGCTGCATTTTACTCAGTTTATCTCTTAATTCATCAAACCGATCTGCAACCTCACCATTTTTAACAGTAACAATATTATCAAGACGATACGCTGTTATTCGTTTAAAATATGGAGTATAGGCCATCATATACTGCCTCCCATTCTGTACACTGATCATCACTCGAAGAGGAACAACATTCGTTTCCGTAATACGATCTTTTTTACGATTAATCATCTCAACTGTTATATTTCTTTTTTCATGAATTGCTTCCAGTATCGTGCACAAAACTTCGCTGTCCATTGCACTGGTTATATAATGATGTTTGAATACAAAATGATCAGCGATATCATTTGTTTTATCTTCCAAAAAAGATCCAAGCACACCACATGGTGCGGTTTCTGAAAAGAAATCCAAAACATCCCTACTTGGTATTTCAAGTTCTTCTGCGCGACGGTATAACATTGTCTTACCGTTCTTTCTTGTTAGCAGCACTCCTTCTTTTACATATTCGTTGAGTTTTTTTCTAATCGTAGAAGCATCAAATACTCTTGCATGTCCAAAAACAGCCAGATATTCGTCCACCTGATATGCGATATCCCCAAGCGATAGTTCTTGTCCCTCAGAAAGAATATCCATAACAATAAAATGAAGGGTAATATCTCCATCTGTAAAACTCTTTGTCTTCCATGCCTTATAAAGTGGATTGTGTCTGGTTACTCTGCTATCAATTGACAAAAATACATTCTTGCCATCAGCAGTCTGATGGAATTTCATATAGTCACCAAGCCAGCTCTCTATCCGGCGTTTTTCGTCATCATAAGACCTGGCACTTTTTTTCGTATAATCATCCCGGCTCTTGAAACCATAGACATAAAAATCCCGCATGTAATCACGTATCTTATTAAAATTTTTGATTAATTCGCTGTATGCCATGGTTTCTCCTCCTTAACTTTTCCAGATTGTATTGATTCAAAATACTTTGGCACTATATCTATTTATAAAACACGTCATTGAAGAATTGTTTCTCTTTCAGCATCTCCAGAAGATACATGGTAAGCACGTCCATTATTCCTTCCACATACTTGGTATTTCAGACTTTGTAAGCCTTTGTAAATTTTAGCTTTCTAGCACAATCTGGTTTATTTTCACATAATATCATCCGCAAAAGATGTAAAAACGGGTTACTTTTTCGCATGATTTCTATTGCTAATTTTATGTATTCACATCCAGCTTTTTGTTTCTTTGCTCCATGTCTGCTCGAAGGAATTATTGTTATGAATTGAATCCACAATGGGCAATAATAATTCTTTTAATAGTTGCATAGTTTCTTCAAATTCCACTTTCACCAGTGCTTTCTTCTTTTTGATAAAGGCTCTCCATCTCCCCTGCCTAATCTCATCCTTGGTAAAATCATCATTAAAGGCTACAATATCGTCAAAACTGGTTCCTCGATGAGTAAATGTCTCTACAATCGCCTTCATTAATTCCATACCATCAAGATCATAGCTGTCGGCCAAAACATAAATATCATAGAAATCCTTATATCTGCCATTTGCAAGCCCAAGTGAAACAAATGCTTCAAATTTTTCTGCTATGACAGAATAAATCGAATAAGCATATATCTCCGGAGCTTCCATGTCCAGCAGAACCGGAAACTCCATTTTCATTCTTTCGGGATATACCACATCACCAAAACCAATATCTATTGATACCGGGACCTTGGTTCTGTCCAGATATCCCATAATAGATACATTCACACCATGATACTCCTTAAATTCAGTTATATTAATAACCTCAAGCGTATTCAGATCAAAACGTAACGCATCATCACATTCTATAGAAAAAATGTCATTAAACACATTTGTCATTTCTTCGTCATTATTCGGAATACGCTGTGCCAAAAGATCAATATCCATCGTTGCACGGGCATACTCTCCATCAAAAAGTGCATATAAGAATATTCCACCCTTTAGTGTAAATTTTTCTGCATATTTCGAAACAGATAATCTATATATCGTCCTCTCCAAACCATATGTGACTAGATTATCCTGCATAGTCTTTCCATCTTCTATCGCCTTTTTCTTTAATCTCTCCTTTACCGATATAGCATTTGTCATACCAGCACCTCCAGATACTTTTTCATTACATCTCCACATTTAAGTAGTTCCGCATATCTGATTAGCCTGTTTAGATTACGGTCACTCCGATTCAAATAGGTTGTAAGAACTTCTTTGGTTTCCTCAATTCCAATTTTTTCCCTGTAGAAAACAATATCGACAACAGTTTTTTCAATATCATATATACGAAATCTATTATTTCCATCCTCTACGGTCACGATACCAACATCAAATCTGTTATCTGTAAAATAGCATACATTCAGTTCCGGCCAATCTGGTAGTGTTGATACCTTTGCTTTTCTCGGTATCGCTACATCAATGGCATCTGGACGATAAGTAGACAGATTATAATACACAGCTGCACTTAGAAGACAAACCACTCCGCCTGGTACAAATGCATAGGCATAGTAGAAATCCGATTCCTCACCTTCAAAATTTACATTTTCATAATATTTTTTATTTAGTTTTATTAGGATTCCCTTATCTACCATCTGATTAATTTTATAATATGAAAAACCTTTATCTTTCAGCTCTTGAACTGAAAAAATCATTTGGTCATTTGGAATCTGTACTATATTTGTCATATTGCTCACCTCAATTCCAGTATATCCAAATCCATAGAAATAATTCAAATATTTTTCGGCATTTTATTCTTTCGCCGAATTTCATTTAAATTATAATAATCATTTCACGTCCTGTCAATAGATTTTCAGTGAGCTACCTCTATAGCGGTTTTATGTTCGCAGGAACACAACAGCGCATTACATTACTCATCTATCCAGCTATTCTTTCTCAATATCCGTGCCGGGGCATACAAAATCATATAAAGAAATTTTGCATTTTGAGAAATTTGCAACTTTAGCAAAAACTTTGAATTGTTGTTTGATTTATGAACCGGCAATTCATCGTACGTTGCATTAAAGAGTCCAGCCAGATATTCTTTACTGTCAACGTCTTCTACTAACAGCATCTCTTTTGCCCCTTCATACGGTAATTCATAAATCGCAGTTGCCATATAAGAAACTGCAGAAGTTCTTGCGATCTCCATAACTACAATCTTTAGCATCACTCCGCCGGACATCACATAAAACCATATCTCACGCATATGCTGTGACTTTGCAATTGGTGTTGCTATTGCTGCAATAATTATGATTGCAGCTCCGATACATCCGACGATGTTTGGAACGCTCACAAGTGAAAATATTCCAGGATTACAGCTTCCGTCTATCGTATACTGAATTGTTTTATCCAGTCCGTCTCTTGCGGCTGCAAAGCAGCATATAACAAGACCATATACCAAAACAAACAGACTCCTTCTGCCCAAGTAATTAATGTTGCTTCTGCTACTGATTGAATATACAACAAACCCGACCAGCGATAAAATCATAAGTGTAGTAACTGTTGTTACCATATTTCCAAAATAAAGTTTCATCTGTTTTTTCTCCTGTTAATACACACTTTTATACCACTCAGTAACTGCCTTCAAATTCTGTAAAGATACTCGTTTTCTCATCTTTGCCATTTTCATTAAGAAGCAGCACAAAATCCAATTCTGGAACAAATGCCGGATCATTTCGGAGCTGATGCAATACATAATGTTCAAGGCATCCTGGACGATACTCATTCCAAAAACTTTCTCTTACCAAATTTTCTACTTTCTGTTGTTCTTCCTTTTTCTCTAAACGAATCATAATATTACTTTTTTCCATTTCTTTTATGTCCTCTCTTAAAAATAAAAACCGATAATCCTGATTTTTCATTATCAGAATTAACGGCTCTGCGTCTTAAGCGTCTGGCTCTTATATTACTGTTTCATTTCTTCTACAATTTTATCTAACATATGTTCAAACTGACATTTTACTTTCGCCTTATCTGCTGATCCATCATACATGCTATAATAGAAAAACATATTTGCATAAAATTTAACTGCATTCTCCTCTGGATTTTTTATTTCCATATTTTCGAACAGATCTTTCACGTATTCTGTCGGTCCGGATACCAGATATTGCTGATATAAATTCTGCATTTCTTCACTGCGAAACTGCTCTATTGTCAGCATTTTCCGAAATGATGATGCAAAATCATCCACTGTCCAGTATTCAAACATAGACTTGCTGTATTCCACAAAATCATCCAATGATACGTTCTGGTATTCTTCCGGTGTCTTTTCAATACTCTCTTCTGGCACTTCATTCTCTCTGGCCTGCTCACCGTCCTGCTGCTCCATACGCTGCACAATACAGTCAAAAATATCTCTTTTGCTTTTGTAATGACGATACAATGCCCCTTTTGTCATATCAAGCTCTCCTGCTATCTGGCTGACTGAGACAGCCTCATAACCATCTCTGGCAAATAGATGCAGTGCCACAATCAATATCTCTTCTTTTCTATTACTCAAGCTGATAACCTCCAACCCAAAAAATAAACGACCGTTTACATCTTTATAATAGTAAACGGTCGTTTATTTGTCAAGACTTTTCTTTTTTACTTACATTATCTCTTTTTATAAATCAACAACTCTGGATTTTCACCTTTTGTCCATTCGGCAGAGTATATTCCAGATTCACATATTTTCCCACAAGTGCATTTAGTTTGTCTACCCTTGGAAGTCCGTCTATATGCAGATCATTAATTTCATTTATCAATTGCATTTTAAACTCTTCAAACTGCCCATTGTCACTAAGTTCCCCATACCTTTTCCAGTAATCTAACTTTGGAAGCATTTCTTTCAAATAAGAGCGTGCCTGTTCTTCGGTAAAGTTTTCATTTACCATGTTCTTTACACACACATCAATCAATTCATCCATATCATTATATGTGTATGTTCCATCTGCATAGCACCATTTACAATACTCCTCATTTAATGTGCCATCTTTATCACGTCCCAATATGGAATCATCATCAATTGGCATCCCGCAGCACTGGCAGATCAGCTTTCTTGGTTCTCCCAAAAGCGTATTGATCGAGACATCAAATTCTTTCGATAAGAGCTTCAATGTATCAGTATTCGGAATGGTATCTCCGCTTTCCCTTAGTTAAAGATATGAACCCTATTTATCAGTCTACTTTTCCAATAAATCGGTAGTATATCTCTATTTCCTGTATTCTTTCGTTCTCCTCATTCGTTGTTGCTTCGTGAATGAGTATTTTTTCTATCATTGCATTTAATAACGGTGCTGTCAGTTCCTTTGGTACGGAATACTCCTTGATTAACTCAATCCACTTTTCAGCACCTATCATATCCTGTTCCATTTTACTTAATTCTTCTCTTAGGTTGGTTATCTGCTGTTCCAGTTCTATCTGTTCTTTTTGATATTTCCCCGACAGCATGATGAAGTTTCGTTCCGTTATCTTCTCACAGGCTCTATCTTCATACATTTTCGTAAACAAGCGGTCAATCTCATTTTGTCGGTTCTCGGCTTTCTTCAAGGCACTTGCCTTTTTCTTCTTTTCCCGTATTCGCTCTGCATTCCCAGCCTTTTGTATCTTATTCAACACCTTTTCTTCGTCTTGCTGTACTGCCTTAGCCCAATACTGCAATCGTTCCAATACGGCTTGATACAACACATCATAACGGATATAGTGCATAGAACAAGTACCTTTGCCAAACTGTCCGTAGTAACTGCAAGCATAATAACTGTATGGCGTTTTATTTGCCTTATTTGTCGCAAACCGCATAGACCAGCCACAATCCGCACACTTGACAAGCCCTGCAAATATCGGCGTTGCTTTTTCCTTTGTCTGTCTACGCCTTAGTTTTATCTGTTCCTGCACACGATAGAACACTTCTTTGTCAATAATCGGTTCGTGGGTATTTTCTACTCGAAACCATTCACTTTCGGGCTTACGCACTTTTTTCTTGCTCTTGAATGAAACTGTTGATTGTCGATTATGAACGCTGTTTCCTATATAGACTTCACTTTTTAATATTGCTTTAACATGAGCAATCGTCCACTCATAACGCTTACTTTCGGGCTTTCCCTCAAAGATATGAGCAAAAGTACCGTACCTTGTAAAATTCAACCAAGACGCGGTCGGGACTTTTTCTTCTCGCAGTATTTTTGTGATTTTTGCACTACCGTAACCTTGATAGGCTAGAGAGAAGATTTTTTCAACAATCCATTTTGTTTCCTCATCAACCAACAGTTTCCCTTTGATGTCGGGGTGTTTCTTATATCCTAACGGAGCATAAGCCCCATAATACGCACCCTCTGCAAATTTTGTCTTAAACGCTGATTTCACTTTACGGCTCGTATCTCTTGCTACCCATTCATTGATGATGTTCTTAAATGGTGCAATCTCACTTTCGCCTTTTTCGCTGTCCACACCGTCGTCAATCGCTATGTAACGGACATTATGGCTAGGAAAATACAATTCTGTATATTGTCCTGTCATAATATAGTTTCTACCAAGTCGTGATAAGTCTTTTGTTACAACACAGTTGATTTTTCCTGCCTCTATATCCTCAATCATTCTTTGAAAGCTCGGTCTTTCAAAATTTGTTCCCGACCAGCCGTCATCAATATATTCATCAATCACATTCAAATGATGTTCTTTTGCATATAGACGCAACATACTTCTTTGTGTGGTAATGCTGGAACTTTCGCCTTGTAATTCATCATCTCGGCTCAACCTAAGATAAAGTGCAGTATTGTAAATCTGTTGTTTCATTGTCAGTTATCCTCCTTTATAACTAACCCATGTTTACAATACCTGCTTGCAAGTAAAGTATAACATGGGTTATTTTTCACATTCAATCTATTTCTTACAACTGCACCGAATTTATGCGATTGTCTGCTTTGCTTTCTCAAGCATAACATCAGTCAGAAGTTCTTCCATTGTCTTTCCCTTTTCAGAAAAATGCTCTTTTACAACAATCTTTGTCTTTCCTCTGTTTCCAATGCCACACTTGTTATTTTTCTTTTGAATTGTTTTTACAGCATTATCAATAACACATACCCCCTTTCTGTAAAAATAGTTTCTAAGCAATTCAACGGCTTTTGTCATAGCCCACAGGACTTCCACCTCTGCATTATCCAATGTAGCCGTACCCATTGCGTGCGACGCTCTTAACGCTCAAGCTGAGGCTGTACGGGAGTATCATTATCAGACAGAACAGGTCATGGCGATAAAAGAGGACAAGTCTTTTACAAGAACACAGATAGGTTATCGCTCACTTTTGCAGGAGAAAGGTCATGGCGTATCTGTTTCAATGGCTCGCTGTCTGTCAAACGTATTGAATTGCTTTATTCAGTTGTCAAAGAGCGATTGAAAGAAGAAAATCATCTTTCCTATATACCGCGTTGGAAAAGAGGAGAAATGTAACTAAAATTCAAAACTTTTTCCCTTTTTCACTACTATCTGTACAGCAAACGTCCATTTGCTAAGTTGAAATAGAAAAATTTTAACTTCTTTTCATGCACCATATAGGGATAGAAAATGTCATTTTGCTAAGTTGATGATGAAAAAAGAATATTTTCCTTTTCACACCCTAACTACCCAAAAGATACTGTTACTGCCAACAATAGAATGAACTATTTTCTTCACTCCATATCAGGACAGAAAAGCGTTATTTGTATCACATTTCTTAAACTTTTTTCTTTCTACGCCATATAGGGAACGGAAACCTTAAATTGTTAAGTTGAGGATAAAATAATTTTCTCTTTCCACATCAACACTCAACAGCTAATGCCTGTTTGAATACAAATCAAGAAATAAAGTGTGATTTCCTCTTTCTGCATAATACTGTCCGCTTAACTCGATTTTCCGACATTTTTTTCAAAACTTTTTTCGTCTTTCACTTCATATAGGGACAGCAAGCCAAAATTTAATGACCTATTTTCAAAAAAAGTTTAGATTTCCTCAACTTCACACCATATAAGGAATAGAAACCTTGTTTTGTTGCAGATTTTTCAAAATAATTTCAATTTCTTTTTAATTTTCATATCTGCACATCAAATAAAATTTTCATGCTCTCAAGTTAGATTTCCTGTTCTCGCACCATATCTGTACGAAAGTTGATGTTTTGTTGCAGATATTTTGAAGAAATTAAAAAATACCGTCATTCTCTTGTGGGACAGCGGTATCTATGCGTTCTTCTATGGTTGATTTTTCTAATTGTAATAAGTGTTTATGCTTATCTTTGAGTTCTGTCTGCTCAATCATATCTTTCAGTATCGTTGTATGATTTTCTCTGTCTAATGCTTGTACCATTTTTATGGTTGGTGCAACCTGTCTTTGTAACCAATGCAAAGCCTTTTGTAAAGTATAAGGTTCTGGCTTTGTAGTTAATCGTATCGGCTCTCTGTTTTCCCCTACAAACCATGCCCAATCATCATTTGTTTTCCATTGACTTTTGGGTTTATCATCTTCTCTATCTACAAAGCGGACATAATGATTGATGATAGAAAAAGCGGTGCGTTCAGCGTCCCGATAGGTCAGTAAATCTGCAACCGCATAATAGGCTCGTTCATTCTTCATGCGTATTTCAAAACGGTTCTTGATTTCTGTATCTTCAACTTCTGTGCCATTCTTGACATACTGCTCATAATTCTTCTGATAAGCACACATATATAACTCACTACTGGTTGAACCGAGATATAATGTTTCTCCTGTATTCTTTGGCAAATCGCTACCGCATTTTTCCGTACCGCTGTAATCTTTCTGCTTACGGAAGTAGGAGATACATTCACCTGCCTTGTATTTTTCTTTTAATTTGGGAATATCCAATATTCCTGCTTTATCATTGATTGCTAAATCAAGACGTTTCATCACACCGCCTGCCGTCATACAATCAAGTATGAAGTCATACCACGAGCGTTCCTGTGCCAATAGATAACTTTCCATTTGCCGACACCCTCTGCCTTTTAGTTCTAACAAAACACCTAAATGCTCTTGCATGGAACACATGATATTGATGTCGCCTAAAATATATTTACTTTCATATCCGTATTTTCCATAATCTTCATAAAGCATATAATCGGCTTTTAGTTGTAATACATCACGGATAATTGCCAATGCGTCCGTAGTAGGAAAACGGACACGGAAGTAATCAATCAACAGAAATAGTGGTTCTTGCGGATTGAAACGCTCAATCTGTTTTTCTATGACTTCTTTTAATTCGTCATTCAATGACTGTTTCCCTTTTTCAATGCGGTTGTAATATTCACGGCTGATACCACAAGCAACAGCAAGCCTTGTTTGTGTTACTCCGTATTCCTCACGCTTTTGTCTTAATTCTTCAATAAAGTTTTTATCATTCATTCTAAAATTCCTCCAATCAAAAAAGCAACTACCGTATTTGATAATTGCCTATACTTAAATTTCTGCAAAAGAAAAAGACAATCAATTTCTCGTTTGAAATCAACTGTCTTTCCTATGTCTTATTCAATTTTCCCAAGTGATAATGGAATAATTTATATCACACTATGTAAAATGCGGTTTCGCCTTGTAAATACAGCGTTTTCCGCTTGTTAATGTATATTGTCTCTTGTTTTTTGTGCCCCCCTTGTTAGATAACGGGGGCTTAATCTTCGCTCGCCACAGGCTCGCTCACAGACGAAGTAAACCAGCCACTTGCAAGACATGGCAGAAAAATCTGAAAGATTTTCCTGCCACCGTGTCTGGATCACTCCGTCTGCCTAACTAATAATATAGTATTATGTAAAAATGTCATTTTATTTAGGTACATCTACCGAATAGCTTAAACAGTCACCTCTTTTGTTACTTTGTAAGTCATTGTAATACCATAGATACATGACTCTGTCATATACATTGATTTCAATTACACCGTCCGGTTTTTGTCCTTCTACTTCCAATGAATAGATTTCTTTATCATGTGCATAGCCGTAAACAAAACGCTTGCTTGGATAATCGGGGTTTAAGTCTTGTTGGAAATCACTTAATTTCAAAGAAGAGTGAATAAGCTCTGTAATATCATCTAACAAAATTCTATCTCGTTTCGTTGTAACCGGTGTAGCATTTATAAATGCGTATTGTGTATGCCCATTCTGTATCTGCTTTTTACAACGAGCCATTACTAAGCCTTGAATATCATCGTTATCATTTCCAGCCCGATAGAAAATCGTATCATATTTTTTGCCTTGCCATATATGCAAGGTTTCATCAACATGATTAAGAAAATCAGCAGGAACCGAAAGTTCCTCATTTTCAGCATTCAAAGTGGAAAGTTGAATAGCTTCTTCAATCGTGTCATAATATACAAGCTTGGCATTATTTTTATCATAATCATTTATCGTAAATTCCACGTATTCATTATCTTTATTTTCTTCTTCCGGAACATAAGTATAACGACCATTTTCAATATGGTCATCATATTCAACATCAACAAATAACCCAATCCCTATCAGAGCTACAAAAATCAAAGAAATCGCTCCAATTATGATTAACATTATTTTCAAAAATTTTTTCATGGCATACACTTCCTTAATCACTTCAAGTTTATCTATTATTATTTATCATATTATATCATTAGAAAATTGAGTAGTCATCACTTTTCTAGTATCTGTCAGAATATTTTTTATTCCATAAATTATCAAGAGTGTAAACATTGCTACGCAACAAGCTCTTGACAATTCATGTCCTAAAAAATGATTAATAATCAAGCAGAAAAAGAATAGTTATACTGTATTACAGCAACAAAAAAGACATCTCATATTCTGTATGAAATGCCAATTTTGCCTTTATTTATGCTGTTTTCTCTGTCGTATCAAGGTTCTTTCATTCGTAGTAAATTAGTGGTAAAATTCTTTTATTTTTTGTTTCATATTGCTTAAAATCCCTGTGTTTATGCGGATAATTCGATTTTTACTCTTTTTTATATTAAAATACTACTTTATTCTTGCAACAATATCACTTTTTTATGATGTCCAAAATACAACAATACAGCAAATTTATCTTCTCCATAATTAATTGGCTTAACAGATACATTGGTGACATGTTAATATATTCGACATTAATAATGTCTATTTAAGATTTATTGTATAGGTGTAAACGAAAGAGAGACTACACTTATGACAAGAACTTCAAAATATTTAAACCAAGATACTATCGCTGCTTTACAATCTTTTCAAATCGAAAAGATTGATCGTGAAATCACGGATTATTTAGATACAAACAATAAAATGAATACGTATCATTTTGAATACTGTCCTAAATGTGGATGTTATCATCCTCATTTAATTAAGAGTGGTTTTGCCAACTCTGGTAAACAAATGCTTCGTTGTAAATCATGCGGAAAACGTTTTGTTGTAGACCGCGGTCAGCTTACTTTTTATTCTCACCAAGACCAATCCAAATGGAATGAACTTATCATGGATACATTGAATGGTGTATCTCTTAAAGAAACGGCTGCTAAAATCAATGTAAATGAACGCAATGTTTTTAATATGCGTCATAAACTATTGGTTAGTCTAGGCACTGAGGAACGTCCCATACACAGTAGGTAATGAAGTTGAGATGGATGAAAAGTATACTCCATACAATCATAAAGGAACTAAGATTAATGGAGTAGAACCTAAACATCGTGGAACACCTGCTACAAAAAGAGGATTATCTAATCAGCAGGTGTGTATCATCACTGCAATTCAGAGATTCGGTCATACAATTGCTAGAACATTAAATTATGGCAAGCCATCATCCATAGATCTATTAAGATTTGGTGAATGTCTTGAATCAAAATCTTTTGTAATGCTAGATGGTTCTAACAGTTACAACGAACTTTTAGAAAGTAAGAACTGTACTAAGAAAGTGTTAATCAGTCATGAGTCGTATGATAAATTCAATCATTTAAATACAGTGAACAGTTTCCACAAATTGATTGAAGAAAAGTTGCAAAAATATAAAGGGGTAGCATCAAAATATATAAATCGGTACAATGCTCTTTTTGTCATGCAAAGAGAAACACAAGGAATGGATAATACAGAAAAGCTACAGTACGTACTACTTAGATTGAAAAACATCTATAAGATCACTCGCTTAAAGGATTTGAAGAATGAATGGTTATTCGCATAAGTGATAAAAAGTAGAATTATAGCAATGTCACCAAATTGCTAGTTAAGCCAATTAATTTTGTTTCTTCTATAATCACTAACAAGTTCACCTTCAAAAAATTCATTTTCAATTACATATGCCCCTTTAGTTTTTCCTCCCTTGCATTTTTCGATATATACCATTGATTTATACCAGCAGCATCTTTTCCCTTGCATATATCCTTCAATTTCATAACAAAGCAACCATAATCCTCTACATATAGAATACACTAAAACTATGATGGATATTATTTTAATTATATTTTCAAATAGATTGTTTTTTTAATCTGAAAAATAATTATCAGCAAAGATATCAATATCGGTACTGTTAAAACATCTATAAAAATTTGTTGTTTTATTTCTTTTAACCATTGCTTTAAATATTTTGTCTTTTCTAGCGAATTCAATAATATAGATGAATTCTCATACAATCTCTCTAATACTTTCAGTCATAGTATAATCTTCTCCTATTTATTTTAAACTTTTGCAAGCAGGTAAACACAGGTTATTCCTTAATATCCTTTTGTTTGGGAAACTCCATTTTCCCAACGTGATACTGCCTGCCTTGTTACCATGATTTTATCTGCCAGCTCGTCCTGTGACATTCCTCTTTCAGTACGAAGTTTCAAAATAATATTTTTCGTTTCCATAGTCGTCACCTCCGTTATCTTTATCATATCGATAAATCCGAAGTCTGAAAAGCAACCTGCTGTTGCCATAAGCTATCTATATGATTTAGTTATCTCTCTTTGGTCATGACTCTTTTACACTAGGAATTTGTCTTACTTTTTCGCATCTTTCGTTTCCGCTTAAGTCACTACACAAATAAGATCTGCCGTGCTGCTTGTCCCGGCAACATCACTTACAAGATGGAAGAAAGGCCTAATTCACAGCAGCATTTCGCTCGAGATACTCCATAAACGCTTTCAACACCTTAAGCAACGGCTCCGGCAAATGCTTATAGCACTCTTCCTTCAGCTCGACAGGAACACCATAGAAGCCTTCTGCGATGCCGCCAGCAATAGCCGTCAGTGTATCACAATCACCACCAAGGGATACCGCAGTGCGAATAACATCCTCAAAACTATCTCCCTCCAGGAAAGCCGTGATGGCCTCCGGCACAGTTTCCATGCAGGTTTCTGTATGAAAATATCCGGGTCTGATTTCGTCGCAAGTACGATTCAATTCATAACCAAATTCATATTCCATATATTCCTTAATTTCTGTTTTGCTATGTCCTGTCCTTGCCAGAAAAATAGCACTGGCAGTTGCTTCAGCACCCTTGATTCCTTCCGGATGATTGTGGGTAACTTCAGCTGAAAGCCTTGCTGCGTGTCTGACAGCATCGATATTGTTATATAACCACGCAACTGAAGAAACACGCATTGCAGAGCCATTACCAAAACTATTGTAAGCCTTGCACTCTGGATTACGAAGCCATTGTCGGAACATTCCTCCGTACCCGGCATTCGGATACATCTTTCCAAATTGACGCATACGATTAGCCAAATTTTGCAAAATCCAATCATCTGAAGCACTCGGCTGTGCATCAAGAAAAGTCAGACCGACAGCCAAAGTCATTACGGTATCATCCGTATAGGTGGATTCGCGAGAGAATAAAGGGAACTCTTTACTCTTGTTACCACGGTCAAATTCATAAGGACTACCAATGATATCACCTAAGATTGCTCCAATCATCTCTTTCCACCTCTCTTCTTGTAATCCGCATCAATCTTCTTTTTCCAATCAGCAGACAATGGTGCTGCGCTTGTTCTTACGCTGGTAATTGCCTCGCTGATGACTTCATAGTTGAGTACTGTTCCAACCTCATCACAGTGATAGTTTGCGGCCATAGATTCATCGATACCAAATCTTTTGGCTTCAGCTGCCGCATCAATGTTTGCACCGAGGAAAAGGAACTCCCAACCATAACGTTCCTTCTGACGTTCAATCATATTGCGCACCTTATCGTAGGTGTAATGACGGCTGGCATTTTCCATACCATCAGTTGTGATGATAAAGAGGGTCTTTTCCGGCACATCTTCTTTGCGGGCATACTTATGAACATTTCCAATATGGTGGATTGCACCTCCAACCGCATCGAGAAGTGCAGTGCAGCCACGCACGAAATATTCCTTGTCTGTAAGATTTGGTACATCAGCAATAACAACACGGTCATGAATAACCTCTGTTTCGTTGTCAAACAGCACGGTGGATACCACGGCATCACCTGGCTCCTTACGCTGCTTTTCCAACATAGAATTAAAACCTCCGATAGTATCCTTTTCCAATCCCGACATGGAACCGCTACGATCTAAGATAAATACAAGTTCTGTCATTTTGAAATCCTCCTTTTTTTATTGTGATTTCATTATAAGAAAAACAGGAGAATGAATGGTCGCATGGTATGCGACATTTTTCAGAAGCCTGTATAACAGAACAATACATCTGCAGTTATTCAAAAAAAGAAGCGCTCATACAAGCACTTCTCCTATATCACCATCTGAAACACAAGTACCATCAACGGCATTGTAATGATTGCAAATATTGTAGTAATTACATTAATCGCACTCGCATACTGCGAATCATTTCCGTATACCTGACACATCTGCGTGACAGTTGAAGCAGACGGTGTAATAACAGAAAGAAATACAATCAGAAGAATCTTTGTACTATCCTGTCCCCAGGTCGCCAGTCCACTTATTTTCAGTATCAGAAGCGCAATCAGCGGAATTATGATCAGTCTCATAAATGCAATCCCATAGACTCTTCCACGTGAAAATATCTCTTTCAAATTCATTCCTGCGATCAGCATACCTGTAACAATCATGCTGGCTGGTCCGATCATGGAACCTACAGAACTAAGCGTATGGTTGACCAGTTCCGGAAGACGTATTCTGGTAACGAAAAGCACTACTCCCAGAAATACTGAGATCATGTTGATATTTAACACAATCTTTTTCCAGTCTGTTTTTTCTTCTTTCCCAAGCACGCTTTTACAGTGTGTCCAGATAAACACAAGCTGAACACACATAGCCACACATCCATATAACACCCATTTTTCGCCCAGCACATAAGTTACAATCGGCACGATCAAATTTCCCGTATTCGAATAGTAAATGGATGTTGTCTCTACTTCATTCATATGGAATACTCTTCCAATTCCCCAGACAATCAAAAGCAGCAATACCTGTAACAACACGGATGCCACAAGTGCCAGAAACAGCCCTTTTACTTTATCATCTGTATACTCCACCTGAAATGCATTGATAATCACACATGGGATGATCAGATACAATACAATCTTAGAGATTACCTTACTGTCTTCATCTTTCAAGAGTCCTGTCTTCACAATGACATATCCCATGAAGATCATCAGAAAAAGTTCCAGGATCTGTTTCATCAATAATATGCTTATCTGCATGTTTGCCTCTTTTCTTGACTTTCTTTTACTCTTTTGTATTTAACCCGATTCATTATAGATGCCTTTCTGAACGAATACAATTGACGAAAAATACAAAAAAATACATCAGATGCCGATTAATGTGCAACATCTGATGTACAATCTACCCATCCATTATTTTTCTTACGGAAAGATTCCCTTGATTTCTTCTGCATATACTAATTTTCGCAGAGCCACAATCCAGGTTATACCTGATGAACAAATCGCAGAAAAGCTTCTTTTCCCTCTTCATCTCTGCTGTATACGCCAGCCTGTTCAAGTACTTTTGCAAATATCAGTCCAGTCTCTTCCTGAACAATCGTCCATGCATTATCTTCTGTAATATCATAGCGAGCAGCAATATCATTCGCCCATTCCGCATGTGCAGCTGTCAGCGGGTCTTTCGTCATATCTTCGCCCGATATAAGCTTATCCGCTACTGCTGCCAATTCTGCCTTAAGCCTGCCAGGAAGGATTGCCAGCCCCATCACCTCAATCAGACCAATATTCTCTTTTTTGATATGATGAAGCTCTGCATGTGGATGATACACTCCTAATGGATGCTCCGGTGTAGTCAGATTGTTCCTCAATACCAGGTCAAGTTCAAAGTCTTCACCACGACGTCTTGCGATTGGAGTAATCGTATTGTGTGGCTCACCGTCTGTCTCTGCCAGGATCATAGCCTTCTCATCTGTATATCCGCGCCAGCTGAGAAGGATTCTGTCTGCCAGTTCTACCAGGCGCTCCGGAGCTTTCGCTGTAAGTCTTATAACGGACATTGGCCATTTCACAATTCCTGCCCTGACATCCTTATACCCATCAAAAATTATATCTGTCTCAATCGGCGCCCTCTCCATGGCAAATGTATAATGTCCTCCCTGGAAGTGATCATGTGCCAGAATAGAGCCACCTACAATAGGGAGATCCGCATTTGATCCCACAAAATAATGTGGAAACTGTCTTACGAAATCTAAAAGTTTCGCGAAACAAGCGCGGTCAATCTTCATCGGCGTGTGTTTCTCATTAAAGCAAATGCAATGTTCGTTATAATATACATATGGAGAATACTGCAGATACCAGGCTGTCCCATTAATCTCTATCGGAACGATACGATGATTCTGACGTGCCGGAAAATTCAGCCTTCCCGGATATCCTACATTCTCAACACAAAGCATACATTTCGGATAATCTGATGCAGGCTGCATCCTCGCAGCTGCTATAGCTTTTGGATCCTTCTCCGGCTTAGACAAATTAATCGATATATCCAGATCACCATACTCTGTAGCTGTCTTCCACCGGATGTCTTTTGCCACACGGTCTTTTCGAATATAATTTGTGTCCTGACTGAACTGATAATACCAGTCTGTCGCTTTCTGTGAAGATTCTTTCCGAAGCATCGCAAATCGGTCTATCACCTGCGACGGACGTGGGGTTAGGCACCCCATCAGCTTCGTATCCAGCAGATCCCGATATACAACCGAATTCTCTGTCAGTACTCCTCGCTCATATGCATCATCTAACAATACATCCAGAAGCTCTGTCAGATTTATTGTCTCATTTTCCTGCAGTTCTTCTAGTGAATAGGTATCTATTTCCAATACATCCAACAGGCTGTTCACTGCCCATATTTTTTCTTCCGGTCGAATCAATTCCTTATCCAACGCATACTCTGCCAGACCGGTAATAGCCTCATTTCTATTCATGACACGCCTCCTCTGTTTTCACCACATATTTTAAAGTACAATTCCGCCGACCGGTCGTATATTCAACACGTGGCAACAACCTTTGCTCAACATCAATTCCATTCTTTCACAGAATTCAGATACACTTTCCGTCGGAACAAATGCCTGGATTGTACCGGCAAATCCGCCTCCATGTACACGACAGGCTCCCTTTCCATTCAATGCAATTTCTGCCGCTTCCAGTGCAATTGCCATATCCTGGGCTTCTACAGCTCCGGCAGGTGTAATATTCTGCAACAATTCCCAGGATGAACGTCCGGATTCTTTTACCAGCTGCAGGAATGCATCCCTGTCTCTTTGCTCCAGCGCATCTGCCTCTTCCACCGCTCTTCTGTCATCTGCATAAAAATGTAAGGCTCTGAGAACTGCCCTGTCTCCAACCGCTCTTCGAAGTTGCGGCATTGCTTTCAATACCTCTTCTTCCTGCACTTCACGAAGCACTTTTTTCCCAAAGAATGCAGCCACCTGTTCCATTTCCCGAGGAATAGATGCATACTCTCCGGTCAATGCCGCATGATCTGCGCCACAGTCAACAATACACAACGCAAGACCCAGTTCTTCCAGGTTCGCTGTAACTGAACGCACAATCGGTGCAGAAGGATCTGAAAAATCAATAGCCACTGCATCTCCCACAGAAGAAGCTGTCTGATCCATCAGCCCACTCGGTTTTCCAAAATACTGGTTTTCTGCCTTCTGTCCAATCTTTGCAAGAGTTACCGCATCCAGTTCATCCTGACAAAACAAATGATTGCCAGCCACTCCCAACAATATCTCACAAGCTGCTGAGGAAGACAGTCCCGAACCTGGCAGGACATTAGAAACAGCATACATATCAAATCCGCCTATTGTATATCCTGCTTTCGCGAGTTCTGCCATTACTCCCCGCACCAGAGATGCCGTTGTCTCTTTTTCCGCTTCCTGCTGCTTTAAATCTGACAGATCTACCGTCGTCATCGGCCAGCCCTCTGACTGGAAGTGCACAGTCTGAGTCCCATTCGGTGACACACATGCAAGGAAATCCAGATTCACTGCTGCCGCCAGAACATGTCCATGCTGATGATCTGTATGATTCCCACAGATTTCTGTACGTCCCGGAGCAGAACACAATGCTGCCAAAGTATCCTCTTTTACGCCAAATGTTTTTTCAAATCCATTCATGACTTCTGTCGCACGTGTCCTGTATGCGTTTATATCTTCACATCCGGTCTGCATCAATGACCGATCCATCTCCCCATTCTTCAACATTTTATATAGATCATTCCAAGTTCTCATAGCTTTCGTTCTCCTCTTTCTTTTATTTTTTCAGAAAATGCTCTCGGTTTGGATATTCCTCCCGGAACGCTGAAAGTGCTGCTCGTTGTAAAATGTAAAATTCCCTGTCCATATGAAACATGTGCGGAGTCTGAAATGCGATCGTGCTGATCTGCTCTGCAATTTTTTTAATCACTCCTTCATCCGACAACTGTCCCATACCAAAAACCAGTGAAGTAAACCCTCTTCCTTGACTGCTTACTTCCATGAATTTTAAAAACACATGTTTCAGTTCTTCCTGTAAGATTTCCCGGTATCTGTCCTCCTGTACTTCCGGACTATTCAGATACATATCTGCTGCGATCCTGGCAGCCTGTCGTTTCTTTTTCCCGCCAATATCAAGCGTACCGCCCTCAGCCAGATATTTTAACTCCATAAGACATCCAACATACGCATCTTTCTTCGGTTTTTTTCTGCCATATCTGGCAATCCACAGCTTTTTTCGAAATGCATCCTCTTCTGTTGGATTACTCTCAATATTCTCTTTCAGTAATACCAGACGTTTATCTGCATCCATCTCCCGATAAAATTCATCTGTCCACGTTTTATCCATTCGCTTTACTCCGATCATCTGTCTAAAAACTCCTCCACATTGCTGCTGTCCACCTGCTGATACTGCGATACATAATATCTGCCTTCCTTCAGTTCCTTTCTCACCTGCTGTTCACCCTTGAACACTTCATATGCAAGCTTCGCAATCTGCAATGCCTGATCCTCTTTGTCGTTATACACGGTTCCCTGCATTTCCCCGTCTTTAATTGCTTCCAGTGCATCATCCAACCCATCGATACCGAAAATAACCGGTCTCTGAGAAGGTTCATATCCTGCCTTTCGGTAAGCTTCTACGGCTCCCAATGCCATTTCATCATTATTAGAAAGGATCAATTCAATCCCTTCTCCATATTGACTGATCAGACGGTTCATTCTGTTTTCTGCCTGCCCTCTGTTCCAGTCAGCAAACTGATAACTGAGCTTTTCAAGAGATATGCCCGCATCCAGCACTGTTCTGACAGAATAGTCCGTTCTGCTGATCGCATCCTGATGCCCTGCCTCTCCTTCCAGAAGCACATATTGTATCTTTCCATCCTGATTCTTATCTACTTCCGGATGATTCTTAATATACTCTGCTGCTGTCTCCCCCTGCATGACACCTGACTGTTCAGCCTTGCATCCCACATAATACAGATATTCCCATTGCATCAGGTCTTCTTTAACCGGTTCCCGATTAAAGAAAACGATTGGGATATCATCATGCTTTGCCAGTCGAATAATCTTTGCCGGAGCCGTTCTGTCTACCAGATTCACACACAGCACATCGCATCCGGCATCAATCATTTCTTCTATCGTTTCGTCCTGATTTTTCTGATCATTGTCTCCATTCTTAACAGAAACTATAACTTTCACATCTTTGGTACTCATAGCTTTCAGATCTTCTTTTAGCTTATCCGTCAGTGCATTAATAAATGGATCATCCTGCGTATATGTCACCACACCAACCCGAAGCACTTCCCTGTCTGTCTGTATTCTCTGGTTCTGCTGACACCCTGTAACAGCAAATGACATTGTGCTCACAAGAACCAGTATACTTTGTGCCATCCTGCCTTTTTTACTCATAAGAATACAACAACCTTTCCATATCATCATCTGAAAACAGCTCTTCCCCATCAAGCTCTCTGACTCCTGTGTTACAGCTTTCCAACTGGTAGAATCTGTGATTCAATTTTTCAGCAATTTCCTCTACGCTCTTATAACCAATCTCATATCCATCAAGAAGTACAATATCTGTAATATATCCATAATCCAACAATGCGATAGATTTAACACTGCTGCCAATACCGTATATTTCTGCTCCGTAATAAGTGCCGTTTTCCGCCTGTTCCCCAAGTTCAACCAACGCATCGGGATCCAGTACAACCATCGCATCTACCTTCTCCTTCACACTCACCATTTCAGATGCCTTCTTTTCCTTTTGATTGTAATAGTACCAGGCAATCTCACAATCTGTGCCTTCCAGTGCATCATTCAGTCCTCTGACACCGTTGTCACTGATATCACTTTTTCTCCATCCAGCCACTACGCCAATTCGCCGTTGTCCATCTTCCTGCAAGTGCGCCGCCAATGTCTGACCAATTTCATAATAATCCGGCTTAATCACCGGCAGACCAGATGCTTTCTGTTCTTCATCATAGATATCTTCTGTGATCAGCAATATCGGTATGTCTGCACACTCATTCTCCAGCATTTCCTTTGTCTCACTTCCGGGCGACGGACATATAATAAATGCATCTACCTGATTATCCAACTGTTCTCTGATTGCTTCCCGCTCAACATCAGCATCCTCAATCTCATCTGTATTACAAATAATAAGATGAATCTTATTCAGACTTGCTGACTGTTTCATTCCTTCAATCAATGCATCCCAACGTTGATCTCCTGACTCCGGGAGAATGATTGCCACCCTTGGTTCTTCGACATTCTGATTAAATATCTTATATACAAAAAACAGCGTTAAAACAAAAAGAATCACCTCTGCTGCCATAAATCTGAATTTACTCTTCTTCATCCGGCATCCTCCTCTGTCCATATGTTTGCTTTTCTAATTGTTCCGCATTTTCTTTTGTATAAGGAATAGCCGGAATATGAATCACAACTTTCGTCCCTTCATCCAACTCACTGTATACTTCCAGTCCATATTCCGGACCAAACATAAGACTGATTCTGGAATGAACATTGATCACCCCTACCCCGGAACCATGTTTTGGAACTTTACTGTTATCTGTCAGAATATTACTCCTTATGTCTTCCGGCATACCCATTCCATTATCCTCTATGCTGATGTAAATATCTTCACCTTTCTTCTCTCCACGTATAAGGATCTGACCATCATCATCCTCATCCATATTACCTACTCCATAATATATTGCATTTTCCAGAAGCGGTTGAATCACCAGTTTTACAATACAGTAATTTTTAATCTCTTCATCTATCAGAAACTCTACCTTAAATCGTTCTTTATAGCGTACACGCTGAATATTCATATAACTTCTGCTGTGCTGCAATTCGTCTCCAATAGAGATAATCGTCTTTCCCCTGGACAAACTTACACGAAGAAGTTTTGCAAGCTCTGAGATCATCACAACCGCTTCTTTATTTCTCTGCGCCTCGATCATCCAGGTGATTGATTCCAATGTGTTATAGAGAAAATGTGGGTTAATCTGACTCTGAAGTGCATCCAGCTCACTTTTTCGTCTTTCTGTTTGCTGTTGAATAATCTCTTTCATCAGCGCTTCAATTTGTTCATATGATTTCTGTACCGAATATCCCAGATGACGAATTTCTGCCGATCCACCGATATAAATATCTGGCATTGCTCCGGCTTCATATGCCTTAACAGATTCATCTAACTCTCTGATCGGTCTGGATATCTTTCTGGAAATAAAACGGTTAACCTGAAGCAACATCATCACCAGAATGAGAATTGTTGTAATAATGTAATATCGGAATTTATTAATACTGGTTTCCTGCACACTCTCCGGCACCACACCGATCAGCTTCCAGCCCGTATACGCAACACTTCCCACTACTATATTCTCTTTCTGTCCGTCCGTCTTCATCTCATAGATTCCATCCTCATAAGATGCCGCTTTATTATTCTTTTCCTTAAAAAGTCCCCTGTTAATCTCCGTCCACCGGGGATGATAAATAATCTCTCCATCTCTGCTGCACAGATAATAATAGATTCCACTCGATGTCTCATTGATCCGCTCCAGCATATCTTCAAGTACCGAATATTTCATATCCACAAGCAACACACCGCTGCCTGATGTACTGCCATCATTAATATCCACCGAACGACTCAAGGACACCACCCGATGATAGCGAAATGTTCCGTCATCATACAGATTCTGCACATGCGGTGTGGAAAAGTGAATATTTTCTATCTCGGATCTGGCGTTCTGGTACCATTTCTGGTCGGCAACTTTAACATTGTCCTTAACTGTCGCCACTGGTTCTGACTCAATCAGCATCCCATCATATCCATACAGGGCAAGGCTCTGAATCTTATCTACATTCGTTTCATACAGCATACTAAACTGCCTGGTAAATTCCTGACTGGAAATATCATATTCCTGCACAATATTATAATTTGCTGCATCCGAAATCTGTCGAAGATCCAGAAGTGATGAATTCAATCTGTCTATTGTACTTTCTACCGTCATTTCTGTATTCGCCACTGCGCTCTTATCCGATGCCAGTTTAAAACGATGATACAGCAGAAAACCCATAACCGTAACTGTTACAAGAGACAATGTCATCAGTACAGACAGAATAATCGACTGTATATTAAATTTGGCAAAGGTTTTCCTTATTCCGGAATCGTTCTTTATATCTTTCATTCTGTTCTGCCCTCATAGCCAGCTTATTTTTGCAGATACTTTGTTCTGTACTTGGACGGAGATACTCCGAATCTCTTTTTAAACACATAACTGAAATAATTAGCATCCGGATATCCGACTTTCTCCGCAATCGTATAACTCTTATCATTCGTATTTACCATCAGATCTGCCGCAATGTCCATTCTGTAATCTGTCAGATATGTAATAAATGGCTTGCCTGTCTCCTTTTTAAACACCGAGGAAAAATAGGAATTAGATACCCCAAGTACCGAACACACTTCATCCAGTGATATTTCTGCTTCCATATAGCGATTCTTAACCAGATTCTGTGCCTCTGTTACAAGCCTTCTGGATGTACTGTTCCTTGCCTTCTTTAACATATCACTAATCGTCATGGACACTTCTATCAGCCATGCCGCAAGTGTACTTTCATCCATCTCCGGTACTTTTTCATAGTTGCTCTGCATATCTTTGGATATTCTGTTAAAATCTATTGAATTATTTACACAAAATCTATAAAAGCCACTCACGATCTCCATTGTTGCCAAACGATACTGTTCGATCGTATCTGCGTTTTTATGCAATATCTCAATTTCTTTTTTAACCGCCTTTTCAATCTTTTCCTGATTACCTACATGCACTGCCCGAAATAATTCCTGCATCCGGGTCTCTTCTGCCTGTATGGTCAAATTCTGTTCCTTCGGCACAATCTCTCCGATACTGATCGCACGTTTCGTTCCATACAGAACTCTGTAAGACACCGCTTCCCGTGCACCTTCATAAGAAAGATGGATATGAAACAGACTATCACTTGTTCTTCCTATTCCTGCAGTTACAACTGCTCCCATAATCCGATATGCCCATCTGCAGAACCGGTCACACGCATCTGTTAATTCCGCAATTTTCTCTTCCATCTCCAGTTCCACGATCAGGAGTGTATTCCCCAGATATATAAATTCCTGACATTTCCATTCTGTCGCCAGGCGCTCCTTGATTTCCCGTTCAACTGACATTGACAAAAGCACAGGATCTACACCATCCGGCACATGAGTGCTGGATGTATGGAAGATCACACAGCAATACAGCGGACCCTGCATTTCCACTCGGTATGCAGAAAGAAATCTCTGATATTCCTGTTCGCTGATCCGACCTTCTATTAATGACACGAATAAATTTGAACGCAATGCAGGCAATACTTCCTTAAAATAATCTTCCAGCTTACGCACATTTAATTTTTCTTCACGCTCACGATCCAGGGTATCTTTCAACTTTGTCAGACCTGTGGATAATTCCGATGCATTGATCGGTTTCAGCATATATTCCTTAATCTCAAGGTGTACTGCTTCCTGCGCATATTCAAATTCATCAAACCCTGTACACAGCAGAATATAGATATTCGGATAGTCCTTATTCAATCTTCTTGCTAACTCCAGCCCATCCATATATGGCATCTTAATATCCGTCAACACCACATCCGGCTGAAGTTTTTCCACAAGTTCCAGTGCCTTCACTCCGTTTGTCGCACTGCCTACCACTTCAAATCCCAGTTCATCCCAATGGATTAATGCCTGCATCGCATCAATCACTTCCACTTCATCATCTACCAGGATCACTTTGTATTGTTCCATTCTAATACCCCTCTGTCACCCTCTGGACTTCTGTTATCATTATATCAGAAAATAATATGATACTAAACAATCATATCGTAAAAGCCGCCTTTTTCATCTCTATCCGACGAACAAAGGCGGCTTGCTTATTACTGTTTTTCTAATTATTTCTTCTGTACATATTTCAGACAGTCAAGCGTAACCGCTGCAAGAATAATAATTCCTTCAAAAATGAACTGAAGGTTGGTATCAATTCCAAGAATTGTCAAAGAGTATGTAAGTGATGTAAAGATCAGCACACCAGTTACTACACCTGAGATCTTACCGATACCACCGGTAAATGACACACCACCAACCACACAGGCTGCAATGGCATCCATATCCCATCCCTGTCCATAAGCTGCACTTCCTGAACCGATCATTCGGTTGCATTCCAGCCATGATCCACATCCATACAAAATACCAGCCAGAATGAATGCTCCCATTGTCACCTTGAATACAGAAATACCAGATACTGCTGCTGCCTCCGGATTTCCTCCTACTGCATACAGGTTCTTACCAAATGTTGTCTTATTCCAGATAAACCATACGACAAATACTGCTGCTGCAGCCCAAAGAATAATTGTCGGGAACTTACCGATCTGTGGAATAAAAATATTTGGAATAGCAGCATCAATTGCACCAAACGAAACACCCTTGGTAGCATAAGTTACGAGTCCAAAGATGATCAGCATATTTGCCATCGTCGAAATGAACGGATGCATCTTAAACCTTGCCATAAAAAATCCGGCGATCATCGCAAACATAGTTGTAAGGAAAATACATGTAGCTAATGCCAGTAATGCTTTCTGCACAGGTGCCATAGCAGAAAAGTCAAAAATGTGACCAAACACACTACCTGTATTAATACCGTTATGCATAATGATCGTTGCTGTAACCATACCCATACCAACCATACGTCCTACAGAAAGGTCCGTACCTGTCAGAAGAATCAGTCCTGCAACACCAAGAGCCAGGAACATACGCGGCGATGCCTGCTGTAAAATGTTCAGAATATTGGTTACTGTAAGCAGCTGAGCATTTTTCACCATCGGTGTAATAATACACAATGCAATAAAAATCATAATGATAACAATATACAGACCGTTTTTGTACAGGAATTGAGCTACATTAAACGAATATTTATAGTTTTCCCAACTCTGGATACGTTTCTGTGCAAACGTGAATTTAGACATTCTCAGAAGATCGATCAGATGGAACTTATGCATAAATGCATCATGTCTTCTGTCTTTGATCTCCTGGATTCTGGATTCATGTGCCATCTGAGCATCAAACAGTTTATTCTTATAATTATATTTTTCTGCTTTGATGTCTTCTGCATCTCTCAAACTATTCAGTCTCTGCTTATGTTCAGCCTGAAGCTCCTGTTTCAGCTTATCATAATTACTGTTTTCTGCTTTCTTTTCTGCCTCACAGCTCTTTGCGACAATATCATAATATTCACTATTGTAATGCTTCGCAAGATAACTTTCTGCTTCTGCAATCAATCTGGTAACTTCCTGCTTATTAGCATTTTCTACTGATTTTGCTTTTTCCAGTTCTTGTTTATACTCAGCAATAAGTTTTGCCTGTTCTTCTTTTGATAAATTCTTGTTTTCTTTCGCAATTGCTATACAATTGCTGATATTATTAACCTGATCGGTTCCGTCAACGCGCAGTGCGTCAATCTGATCCTGTATTTTACCAACGTATTCATCAATCGGCTGCAAAAGCTTTGCTTCTTCTTCAACCGAAAGAATTACACTGTTCTCTGCCATATTCACTGCTCCTCTCTATTATAAGTACATTGCACTGAGTCTCAATAATTCTTCCTGATCTGTCTCTTTGGTGTTAACGATTCCGGCCAGACGACCATTAGACATTACTCCAATACGGTTCGTAATTCCCAGAATCTCCGGCATCTCAGAAGAAACTACAATAATTGTTTTTCCCTGTTTTGCCATATTAATGATCAGTTCATAAATCTCATATTTTGCTCCTACATCGATTCCTCTGGTAGGATCATCCATCATAAATATACTCGGCGAACGTTCCAACCACTTTCCAAAGATAACCTTCTGCTGGTTTCCCCCGGAAAGACTTGAAATCATATCATCCGGTCCCATGCATTTTGTGTGCATGATTCGGATCTTTTCTGCAGTCGCACGTACCATACGATCATGTGACAATGCAATTCCATTCTTATAATGATTCATATTTGAAATAGTCGTATTAAAGGTAAGGTCGCCTTTCAGGAACAGACCATTTGCCTTTCTTTCCTCCGTGATCAATGCAAATCCATGATCCATTGCCTCCCTTGGAGAATTGAAATTCATGATTTTACCATTGTATATTACATTACCTTCCGCTCTGGTACGCATTCCAAATATAGTTTCCAGAAGTTCGGTTCTTCCGGCACCAACCAGACCATAAAAACCAAAAATCTCACCTTTTCTAATATCAAACGAAATGTTCTGAAGCTTTGGTGCATATTTCGTCGAGAGATTCTGTACAGAAAAAACTGTCTCTCCCGGTTCATTATCCACAGGTGGAAAACGGTTATCAAGAGAACGCCCAACCATGGCTGCGATCAGCTCATTCATATCAGTGTCCTTGCTATCTTTCGTCATAACCAGATTACCATCTCGCAATACTGATATCTCATCACAAATTTCAAGTATCTCGTCCATTTTGTGAGAAATATAGATCAACGAAATTCCCTGTGCTTTCAATTGCCGCATCATCTTAAACAGCTTTTCCACTTCCGGTGCTGTCAGTGAAGATGTTGGCTCGTCCAGTACAATCACCTTTGAATTATAGGAAATCGCTTTTGCGATCTCACACATCTGACGCTGCGATACAGACATTTTCTTCATCGGCTGTGTCAGACTTACTGTAATTCCAAGCTTTCGGAACAACTTCGACGTTTCCTTTTTCATTCTTGCCTCGTCAACGATTCCGAATGAATTTTTCGGATATCGTCCAAGGAACATATTATCCACTACGCTTCTTTCCAGACACTGATTCAACTCCTGATGAACCATTGCCACCCCATTTTCAAGCGCATCCTTCGGACCCGAGAAATTAACTTCCCGCCCATCTAATATAATTGTCCCCTCATCTTTCTGATAGGTTCCAAATAGACATTTCATCATTGTCGATTTTCCGGCACCATTCTCACCCATAAGTCCCATGATAGATCCGGGTTTGACATTCAGGTCGATATGTTTCAGAACCTTATTCCTGCCGAATGATTTGCTCATGCCATTAATCGATAAGATGTACTTATTCTTATCCTCTGCCATAGCTCTGCTTCCTTTTCTTAGAGAAAGAAGGGCATCCAGCTCGACGCCCTTCTTTATTTCATTCATTTACTGTTTTACTTACTTCTTAGTTAGAAAGGATTGATGTATATGCTGCTGCGTTATCGGTCTTAACCATGTTAATTGCAAATGCATCATACTCTCCAGGATTACCAAGACGGTTTGTGATGTTAGACTCTGTCTGTCCATCTCCACCGATGTAATCTACAGTTAAGTTGAGAAGATCATCGTAGTTCTCAAGCAGTGGCTGATATGTAGAACTCAGGAAATTATCAGATGAGTTATAAATGTTCAGCCATACTTTCTTAGATGGGCTCTTCTCTGAATCCAGCTGCTTAGAAACCTTGTCATAAACCTTGGTAGAATCTGTAAAGTCTTTGTAGTTATCAGCTGTTACTGCAACATTCAATGCGTAGTAAGATCTGTCTTCTTCGCTGTATCTGTAATCTTCACCTTCTGTCAGGCAGTTACCAGCCTCATCAGCTGTACCGATACCTGTGTCAATATCTACTCCGTCAAGTGAGTTACGAAGAACTCTCAGTGTCAGATAAGCCTGAACATCTGCATGCTGTGAAATTGTTCCGCCGTATCCTTCGCCGATAGCTGCTACCGCATCACTGTTTGCATCATATCCAAATGTAGGAACTTTACTGTCTTTTGCCCATGCATTGAACATTGACATTCCCATACCATCATTGTTAGAAACAACAACATCAATCTCATCGCCAAATGATGCTGTCCATGTTCCGATTGCATTACCGGCTGTAGCTGCATCCCATGTTGCTCCTGCTGCGTTCTTCATTTCCTGAGAAGCCAACTCACGAATCGTAAATGTCTTTCCATCGATTTCAAGAGTTGCATCCTGAACAACTTTAGATGATCCGTCTACATTTGTTCCTGCCGGAGTAGAATCAACATCGCCATCAGCTTCTACGCCTGTACCAAGAGCTGAACGAACACCACGTGTACGTGCAATTGAATCATTATGTCCGATATCTCCGATCGCAAGTACGTAACCGATCACTCCATCACCATTTCTGTCGATCTTGTCCGCATTAGCTTTGATATAATCTACAACCATCTGGCCCTGAAGTTCAGCACCCTGGTTAGCATCAAATCCTACATAATAAGTATCTTTGTTAAAGTTCAGTGCCTCCTGATCCAGTTCTCCGGTTGAGCTGTTGGATGGCTGACGGTTAAACCAGCACAGTGGTTTGTCTTTGTTGGCTGTGCTGCTCTCTGAAGAACTTGATGAATCAGATGAACCTGAAGATCCTGAAGATCCTGAAGATCCTCCACATCCTGCCAGAGATAATGCAAGCGTTGCTGCCAGCATTGTTGCAATTACTTTTCTTTTCATTTTTCTTTCCTCCCATTTGGTCGTTTTGTTCTATAAGCCCTTCGCTTAATTGATTAATTTAATTATAATAACGAACCTACCAGGAAAGAATAGAATATTTTTGGATTAATTATCAAAATTCTATTGTTTTTCTTAATATTTTTATATATTTTCAACATTTCCCCATTCAGTACATAATAAAAGACTATGCATTTTGGACCGCTTTGCCATCTCGTCCGTCTGCATAGTCTTTTTACTTTTATTATTTATCGATCTCTCGTCTCCATCAGTATCACGGTACCTCCGGAATAGTCAATCACCGCTTCATCTTCGCCTTCCGCGATCTCATTGCTCACACAGAGACTGTCATATGGTGTCAGCGTATGGTCCCTGAGCGGATACTTTGCCCCGGTAATATTAAATCCATAGATAATCTCACCCAGCGGAAATACACTGAAATACGGACCGTACATATCTTCTCTACGGATATGTGTCTCGCCACCAATCAGACGGATCCGATTCTGTGTATCCAGAATCTCCGCATAGATGCCTGCCTTATGTGAAATCATAAGAGTCTGTACATTTGCCCAGAAATGATCCAGTCTTCCACCTGTCGCCCCCAGAATGATCAGCTTACTACATCCCAGCGTCATACCAAGACGCACTGCAATCTCTGTATCCGTTGCATCCTTCACCGGATTAAACTCTCGGATCGGTACATCGTTCCGCTCCTTGTAATAGGTAACGATCTCCTCTGGCAGACTGTCAAAATCTCCTACGATATAATTCGGACGGATCTTGTGGTGATAGAGAAATTCTACGCCCCGATCTACACCGATCACACATGGTTCTTCATACTCCCTAAGCGTTTCAAATGCCAATGCCTCATCAAGAGTTCCCCCACTGACAATGATCGCACACTTACTCATAGTCTCTGAATATCTCCACAAATTTTCTTGTATTTTCAACAATGTTATCACCGAATACAGCAGAACCGGCTACCAGAATATTAGCTCCTGCATCCAGGATCTTACGGGCATTCTCAAACTTCACACCGCCATCAACCTGAATATCGATCTCTTTTCCGCTTTCTTCAATCATTTTTCTGGTCTCACGGATACGATCCAGTGATTCTTCCATGAACTTCTGTCCACCCGCACCCGGATGCACAGACATGATCAGTATCATATCTACATATTCCAGATATTCACGAATCTCTTCTACCGATGTCTCAGGACAGATAGAAAGTCCTGCCATAATCCCAAGATCTTTAATCTCCGTCAACGTCTTGCGTACATCCGGACATGCCTCAAGATGTACCGTGATCAGATCTGCACCCGCCTCTTTAAATGCTTTCACATAACGAATTGGATCCTGCACCATAAGATGTGCATCCATCACCTGGTGTGTTGCCTTACGGATCGATTTCATAACCGGAATTCCGAAAGATATATTTGGCACAAACATACCATCCATAACGTCAAAGTGCAGGTAAGCTGCACCGCCTTCTTCTGTTTCTTTGATATCCTTACCAAGCTGTGTAAAATCTGCTGACAGAATGGAAGGAGCAATTACGTACTTCAATTCTAGTACCTCCTCTTTTCCTTTAGTTCTTTATATAATTCCAGATAATTCTGATATCTTACCTGGCTGATCTTACCTTCTTCCAGTGCATGCTTCACCGCACAGTCCGGTTCATGCACATGATCGCATCCGTTGAATCTGCACTGTCCTTCATATGGTTCAAATTCCGGAAAATACTGTTTGAGTTCTTCTTTCTCAAAATCATTGGTATACAGCGAACTGAATCCTGGAGTATCCATGATATATGTATTCTCATCTACTGTAATCAGCTCGGAATGTCTGGTAGTGTGCTTGCCGCGGTCAATCTTCTGGCTGATTGCCCCCGTCTCCATCTGTATCTCCTGCTGCAGACAATTGATCAGCGAAGACTTACCCACACCAGATGGTCCCGCCACCGTCGTTGTCTTTCCTTCCAGCAGTTCTCTGATCTCGTCAATATTCTCTTCCATCCGTGCGCTGATAAATGCCACACGATATCCAGATGGCTCGTAAATCTCTCTGATCTCCTGCATCTCTTCCAATGAAGCCACATCTTGTTTATTAAAGCACAATACAACAGGTATGTCCTTGCTTTCCATCATAACCAGAAAACGATCCAACAGATTAAAATGTGGGGCCGGCTTCTTTATCGCAAATACCACAAGTGCCTGATCCACATTGGCAACTGCCGGACGGATCAATTCATTCTTTCTGGGCAGTATCTCACGAATATTACCCAGTTTCGTCTCTTCATCCAGAATATCAATCTCTACATTATCACCAACCAGTGGTTTGGTGCCTTTTTTCGAAAATACCTTTTGCCTTACATTCGTAAATACCGAATTCTACTACGTGAACATAGTAGAATCCGGCAATACCCTTCACTATCTTACCCTGCATAATTACTGCTCATTTCCCATATTACCTCCAGAAGCGGATGAACCGGTACTGATCACAAGACTTACTCCTGTGCCCTTAGATGCTTCCGATCCAACACCAGGACTACAACTGATAACGCATCCTGCTGCCACCGTATCACTGGAAATATATGTTGTATCTGATACAGTCAGTCCTGCATTGCTGATCATCTGTCGTGCACTCGCCTCTGATACATTGACCACATTCGGTACCGTCAGCTTCGTCTCCGGTTTCTTGCCAAGACTTACTACCAGACTGACACTGGTTCCTTTTTCCACCTTGCCACTTGCCGGATCCTGACGAATAACCTGACCTTCTGAATAATTCTCATTATACTCTGTCTCAACAGTAGACACTGTCAGGCCTGCTCCTGTGATCGCGCTCTTGGCTTCTGACTCTGTCTTACCGACCACATTCGGTACCGTAATTTTTTCAGAACCTTTGCTGACCTGCATGGTAATCTCTGTATCTTTGCTAACTTTAGTTCCTGCTGTCGGATTCGTGCCGATAACAGTCCCCTGCTCTTCTTCACTGTACACAGCTTCCGATTTGATATTGGTAAATCCTACATTTTCCAGCGCTTTCTGAGCTGATGCTTCATCCTGTCCGTATACATCCGGGATTGTACCTTCTTCTGACTTCTTTCCAGAGCTTACCACAATCTCTACGTCATAGCCTTTCTTTACGCGTTTGCCCTCTTCCGGATTCTGTTCGATAACATATCCTTCGTCATATTTTTTAGACTCACGTCTGGCTGTAACCTTACACTTCAATCCGGATTCTTCCAGGATCTGCTTCGCTTCGCCTTCTGTCTTGCCTACAAGATTCGGCACTTTAATCTTATTCTCTGTATCAAGTGCAGGATACCTTTATTAAACTTCAAGACACCTGTAGCCTTACCAACTACAACTCCCAATACCACAAGGATCAATACAGCTACCACGATCGTAAGAATCTTCATGATCTTATTCATACGCGGGTTCACTTCATCACTGTCATGCTCCTCGCCTTCGTCATCGTAATCATCGTCATACTCATCATCATAATCGTCATCATAGCTATCATCATCGTAATCATCCGCATCATCATAAGAATCACGGATATCATTCAACTCATCTTCTGTAATGATCACAGTATCTGCATTATTCTGTGGGATGATCTGTACAAAGTCGCCATCCGGATCTACTAATGAATGTTTTAGATCTTTGATAAGATCTTCCATATTATCATAACGTCTCTCCGAATTCTTCTGTGTACATTTTAAAATAATCTGTTCCAGACTGTACGGAATATCCGGCACTTCTTCCGATGGCGGCGTAATCTCTTCCTGCAGATGCTTCACAGCAACTTCTACCGCTGTCTCACCATCAAACGGTACATGACCTGTCACCATCTCATACAAGGTAATACCTACGGAATAGATATCACTCTTGGTATCTACATACCCGCCTCTTGCCTGCTCCGGCGAAGTATAATGTACGGATCCCATCGCAGAGGTGCTGACCGTCGCTGACGATGCAGCCTTGGCAATACCAAAGTCTGTCACCTTCACCTTGCCATCCTTGGAGATCATCACATTGTGTGGCTTGATATCCCGATGTACGATCTGTCGTTCATGTGCTGCCTCAATACCATTACACATCTGAATGGCAATGCTGATAACTTCCTTTGCAGACAGTCTGCCTTTTTTATCAATATATTCTTTTAACGTGATACCGTCTACCAATTCCATGACCATGTAGTACAGACCACGATCTTCCCCTACATCATATACATTAACAATATTCGGATTCAGAAGTCCGGCTGCTGCCTGAGCCTCGGAGCGAAACTTCTTAACAAATGTCTCGTCCTCTCTGAATTCCTTCTTCAATACCTTGATCGCCACATAACGATTCAGCATATGGTCTTTGCCTTTGTAGACATCCGCCATACCGCCTGCGCCGATCTTCGTTAACACTTCATATCGCTTACCTAAATAAATGCTCACCACGTACTCTCCTCACTTGCAATCGGTTCGGCAAGTACCACTCCGATGTTATCTCTTCCTCCGTTGCTGTTCGCTCTGTCTATCAGCATCTGAACCGCTTCGACAACATCCCGTGACCCCTTCACCAGTCCAAACATATCTTCGTCTTCTACCATGTTACTAAGTCCATCGGTACACATCAGAATCTTATCTCCCCTTTTGATCCTGAATTCATAAAAATCAGCTTCTGCTTCATCCTTCACCCCCATGGCTCTGGTAATAATATTCTTATCCGGATGATTCCTTGCATCTTCCGCCTTGATACCACCCAGACGTACCATCTCTTCTACCAGGGAATGATCCTTGGACAACTGCTTTATATTATCATCTATCAAATAGAGACGGCTGTCACCGATATTGGCAAAATACAGCGTATCACCGATCACCGTTGCAACTACAAGTGTCGTACCCATGCCTTCCAGCTTCACATCCCTCGATGCCACACGGATCAGCTCCCGATTGGCAACCTGTATCGCGTCACGCAGTACTTTCTCCGGCTTTCTGCTCCGGCTTCCTGCAATCTCACGCTTTACAACCTCTACTGTGAATTTGGATGCAAAATCGCCCGCTTTGTGTCCTCCCATTCCATCGGCTACCACCAGCAGATTTGGGAACGGACCGATCGGCTGCCCCATTGCATATACATAATCCTGATTCATTTCACGCCGTCTTCCGACATCAGTCATTGCATAATATTTCATCTAATTCTCCTTTTTAGAAGTAATATGACGTCGTCTCAATTGACCGCAGGCCCCATCTATATCGGAACCGCGTTCTCTTCTTATTGTAACATTTATTCCACTATGTTCAAGTTTATTTTTGAATTCCTCCGCATTTTTGCGGCTAGGTTTCTGAAATGCGCGCTCTTTGATTGGATTCACCGGAATCAGATTCATATGACAATTCATATGTCCCAACATCTTAATCAGTCTTGCCGCATCCTCCGCCGTGTCATTGACGCCCTGCACCAGGCTGTATTCAAATGTGATGCGCCGTCCTGTCTTCTCAAAATACTCCTCACATGCCGCAAGTACCTCTGACAGATCATACTGATAAGCGATTGGCATCAGTTCCTGTCGTTTTTCCTGACTGGAACCATGCAGTGACAAAGCCAGTGTGATCTGCAGCTTTTCTTCTGCAAGCCGCTTAATATTAGGCACGATCCCACAGGTCGATGCTGTGATATTACGCTGGCTGATATGCAGTCCATGTTCATCACTGACCATATGGATAAACTTCAGAAAATTATCGTAATTATCTAATGGCTCTCCGGTTCCCATGACTACGATATTGGATACCCGCTCTCCGCTGATTTTCTGAATTCGGTACACCTGTCCCAGCATCTCTGATGTAGTCAGGTTTCGTACCTTTCCACCAATCGTCGAGGCACAGAACCTGCATCCCATCCGACATCCGACCTGTGATGAAATGCAAACTGAATTGCCATAATTATATTTCATCAGTACGCTCTCTACCACATTGCCGTCTTCTAGCTCAAAGAGGAATTTTTCCGTAGGATCCTTCTTCGATATCTGATGCTCCAGCATATCCACCTTGCGGATCACATACTGTGCTTCCAGCTTTTCCCGCAGGCTCCTGGAAAGATTGGTCATTTCCTGAAAGCTGTCTGCCAGCTTCACATGCAGCCATTCATAGATCTGTTTCCCTCGAAAGGCTTTTTCTCCAATTCTCGTCATTTCTTCCTGCAGTTCTTTATAATCCAAGGAACGTATATCTACTTTCTCGATTGTCTTTTCCATCGTCATTCTCTCATTTCTTCAGACTATGCTGTATTTACTTTCTGACAAACTCAGCAATATAGAATCCATCACTGTCATCCACTCCTGGAAGGAACTGTCGTTCTCTTACCAGTTCAAACTCCGGATACTGCTCTGCAAACCACGCTGCGTTCTCCTGATTCTCTGCCCTGTGGATCGTACAGGTGCTGTATAACAGCTTACCGCCGGACTTGACATAGCGGTGTACCACAGACAGGATCTCTCTCTGCAAATGAACCAGTTCTTCCTGTGTATCCGGATTCATTTTATACTTCAGATCCGTCTTTTTACCAAGTACACCAAGTCCCGAACACGGCAGATCCGCGATCAGAATGTCTGCCTTCTTCTCAGATGCTTCGTCGTATACCGTTGCATCCTGACACACAGCTTCTATATTATCTATGCCTATACGCGCAATATTATCACGGATCAGGTCTACCTTGTACGGCGTCAGATCCCTCGCTTCTACATGTCCCTTTCCTGTAAGCTTATCTGCCAGATGCAACGACTTGCCGCCCGGTGCTGCACACACATCGATGATATACTCGTCCTCTTTCGGATCTGCCCATTCTGCCACTTCCATAGAACTGATATCCTGAACTTGGAAATGTCCTGCTCTGAAGCTTTCCAATGCTCCCAGATAATCATATCCACTGATAAACAGTGCACTGTCGATGGTATCACACAGGTGTACTTTCACGCCTTCCTTCTTCAATTCTTCCGCAAGCTCATCTCTGCTTATCTGGCTCAGATTGCATCGGATCGTTGTTGGACGTTCAGCCAGAAATGCCTGCAGCATCTTCTCTACCATCTCACAATCATAATTCTTCAGCCATTCGGTAATGATCCATTCCGGCATTGAGTACATTACGGACAGCCACTTTACCGTATCTGACTTATCCGGATACTTCACATTGTCCAGGTTACGGCTGATATTGCGCAGCACGCCATTGACAAATCCTTTTAATCCGGAAAATCCTCTCTTACCAGCCAGCTTCACTGCCTCATTGCAGACAGCTGAATCAGGAACACTGTCCATATACTTCAGCTGATAGACTGCGCTCCTGATAATCGTCCGGATCACCGGTTTCATTTTATTGACTTTTGTCTTGGAGAACTGGTTAATAATATAATCCAGTTCTATCATACGTTCTAATGTACCCTCGGTTACTCTCGTAATAAATGCCCGCTCCGATTTATCCAGATACTGGTAATTCTCCAGCACATTCCGAAGGGCAATATGACTATACTCTCCATCTCTGGTTACCGCCAGAAGGATCTCAAGTATCAGTTCCCGGTCATTTACTGTATTTCCCATATATACTCCTTTTGTAACTGTTCAGGCTCTTAATCATTGCGTCTTCCGCCAGTCAGAATCAGAATTCTGAGCAGCTGTAAGATTGCAGATGCTGTTCCTGCCACATAAGTCAGTGCTGCCGCCGTCAGTACCTTACGCACATCGGATACCTCTGGTTCATAGAGCATTCCCGTACTGCCAAGCAGATGCAGTGCTCTTCTGGATGCATTAAATTCTACCGGAAGAGTCACAATCTGAAACAGTACCGCCAGTGAAAACGCAAGAATACCAAGATTCAGTAATGTCACTGACATATTATTGTTAAAGATCAGTCCCAGAATGATCAATGGCCATGCAATACCGCTTCCAAAACTTGCTACTGGTGCCAGTGTGCTTCGGATAGAAAGCGGCACATATCCCCTTGCATGCTGTAATGCGTGACCACACTCATGCGCTGCAACTCCAATAGCCGCAACAGATGTAGACTGCCATGTAGCATCTGACAGACGCAGTACTTTATTTCTCGGATCATAATGATCTGTCAGATTTCCGGATACATGCTCTACACGCACATCATAGATTCCCTGGCTGTGTAAAATACGCTCCGCAGCTTCTCTTCCGGTCATTCCATTGTGGCTGTGCACTCTGGAATACTTCTGAAATGTACGGTTCATCTTAGACGATGCTGCCATGCAGATTACCACACCGATCAGCACCAGTATATACGTAGGATCCATATAATAATAAAACATTGTTCTTACCCCCTGTAATGCGTTTTCCTTATTATAGTCGAAAAACAGGCCAATAACCTGTTTTTCACACTTTTTTTACAATGTTTCGCCTATTTTTATCTGATTACCCCGCAGAAATGCATCGGTATCCATTCTTTTCTTGCCTGGAAGCTGCAGACTCAGTATCTTCAGCATCCCTTTTCCGGTCTGCACTGCAAATGTCTTCTTATCCACTTCTGCAACTGTACCCGGTGCCTGTCCTGACTCTTTATCCAGAACCTCAGCCTCCCAGATCTTCATAGTCTTATCACTCCATGAAGTATATGCGCTTGGCCATGGATTCAATCCACGAATCAGCCGTTCGATCTCTACCGCAGGTCTTGTCCAGTCGATATCTCCCATCTTCTTATTCAGCTGCTTCGCATAATCCGTACCGGTCTCGCCCTGTTTCGTGCGAACTGCAGTACCGTCTTCCACCGCCTTTAACGTCTCCACACACAGCTTTGCTCCGGCCTCTGCCAGCTTATCATGTAAAGATCCACCAGTTTCTTTCTCATCCAGCACGATTTCCGTCTTCATGATCATATCACCGGTATCCAGTCCCTCATCCATCTGCATAGTTGTCACGCCACTGACCGGTTCACCATTGATCACCGCCCACTGGATCGGTGCTGCGCCGCGATAATCCGGAAGCAGTGAAGCATGTACATTAATACAGCCATACTTTGTCATATCCAGGATCTCTTTTGGTAAAATCTGTCCAAATGCGATAACTACCATCACATCTGCCGGATATTTCTTTAATTCTTCCACACATTCTGCATCGCGAATCCGCTGTGGCTGATATACCGGAATATCGTGTGCGAGTGCCGCCTCTTTTACCGGGGAGTACTGCATCTCCTTACCACGTCCTCTCGGCTTGTCCGGCTGTGTTACTGCCAGTACAATCTCATGCCCTGCTTCTATAAGTGCTTCCAGTGTTCCCACCGAAAAATCCGGCGTTCCCATGAAAATAACTCTCATTCTTAGTCCTCCTCGTACTCCACATCATGGATGCCATCTTTTGCGAGTTCCACATAGAGATGTCCATCCAGATGATCGATCTCATGACAGAATGCTCTTGCAAGCAATTCTTCTCCTTCCAGTTCGATCGGCTCCATATCTTCATTAAATGCTTTGACTTTTACATGATTCGGACGTGTTACAATGCCAGATTTGCCAGGAACGCTTAAGCATCCCTCTTCTCCTGTCTGTTCTCCGGACTCCTCAACGATCTCCGGATTCACCAGAACGATCGGTCCTTCGCCTATGTCAATTACAACAATACGTTTAAGAATGCCCACCTGTGGTGCTGCCAGTCCAACTCCTCCTGCATCGTACATTGTATCCAGCATGTCGTGGATCAATAACTTGGTACGAAGTGTCATCTTAGTCACTTCCTTGCAGGTCTTATTCAGAACCTCGTCTCCCATCACGCGTATGTCTCTCAGTGCCATTTATTGTTCTCCTTTCACAGATCCGGTCACCAGAACCGAACCACTTAAAATATATTCATCGGATTAAAATCAAACTGAATTCTCAGTGTCTGAAACCCGGAATTAACCTTAATATAACGTTCCAGCTGATTTTTCACTCTTATCAGCATACCATATTTCGGACATTTTAGATAGAGAATCTTTCGGTAAATGTCACTGACCTTACCGACATACGGTACTGCCGGACCGATTACTTCCAGATAATTGCCACCGATCCGCTCAGCATAAGCCTTCAGATATTCTGCCGCTGTATTCAGAAGGTTCTCCTCTTCTCCCATCATAAGCACTGCCAGCATATTCTCCACCGGTGGATATCCCATCCGGTCACGAAATTCCAGTTCTTCCCGATAAAACGCCTGATAATCCTGCTTTGCCGCTGTTTTAACGCTGTAGTGCTCCGGATCATAAGTCTGGATCACTACTTCACCCGGCGCACTTCCTCTTCCCGCACGACCAGCTGCCTGCACAAGCAGCTGGAATGTACGCTCCCCGGATCTGTAATCTGAAGAATATAACGACATATCTGCTGCCAGCACTCCCACCAGCGTCACTGCCGGAAAATCATGTCCCTTCACGATCATCTGCGTACCAACCAGAATATCTGCTTCGCCATCCGCAAATGCAGATAATATTCTTTCATGACCATCTTTATTCTTCGTCGTATCCATATCCATTCGCAGGACTCTGGCTTCCGGAAATTCCCGTTTCACCAGATCCTCGATCTGCTGAGTTCCTGCCTTGAATCCGCCCACATGACGAGATCCACAGGATGGGCATACTTTTATCATCGGTTCTTCATAACCGCAGTAATGGCAGAGCAGCTTGCCATTCCGATGTGCTGACAATGACACATCACAATGTGGACATTTCACCACATATCCACAGGAACGACAGGATACAAATCCTGCATAGCCTCTCCGGTTGATGAACAACATCGTCTGCTGCCCCTTTTCCAGCCGGTCTCTGATCTTCTCTCGGAGCAGATCACTGAAGATTGACCGGTTACCGTGTGCCAGTTCCTCCCGCATATCCGTCGTATGTACTGTCGGGAGCGGCCTGTTTCCCACTCGCTCCTTCAGTTCTATCAGACGATATTCCCGCGTTTGGCACCGGTAATAGCTTTCCATAGACGGTGTGGCCGAACCCAGTACCACACTTGCATGTTCCATCTCCGCTCTTGCGATCGCCGTCTCTCTTGCATGGTATCTCGGTACCTGTTCACTCTTATAACTGTTCTCATGTTCCTCGTCAATAACAATCAATCCCAGATTCGGAAATGGGGTAAAGAGTGCAGATCTCGGTCCGATCATCACATCCAGCTCACCATTTGCTGCCCGCTGCATCTGATCGTACCGCTCACCCGCCGACATCCGGGAATGCATTACCGACACACGGGCACCAAATATCTGATAAAAGCGCATCACCGTCTGCCAGGTCAATGCAATCTCCGGTATGAGTACGATCGCCTGTCGGCCCTCTGCTGCCACCGTCCGGATCATTTCCATATATACTTCCGTCTTGCCGCTTCCGGTCACTCCGTGTATCAAGTAAGTGCCATAATCTCCAACCAGATATTCCCTCTGAAATTGTTCAATTGCCTGTTGCTGTTCCCGCGTATACCGGAGCAGCACGTTCTGTTCGCGCTTCTGGATCTTTGGGTTCCGGTACTCCCGTTCAGACTCCACTTTCAACACACCCTTAGCTTCCAGTGCACGCACTACCGATGCGGTCACATGAAGCTTCTTCACTGCCAGACCGTAATCCATTTCCGGGCTGTCTAAAAGTGCCGCAAGTACCCTGGCTCTTGCCTTCTGATTCTTCTCCAGATACCGTTCAAGTCTCTCTTTTCCTTCCTGCTCTGTAAGACACAGACGCAGGGTACGTTTCGTCCGCTCCTGTTCCTTTTTCTTGATTGGAAGTACCGTCTTTAATGCCTGGATCATAGTACCGCCATAAGCTTCCTTCATCCATGCTGCCAGACGTACCAGTCTGGATTCAATTGCCATGCCCTTTTCATCAATCTCAAGAATCGGCTTAATCTTCTCCGGCGCATAGTCCGGTTTCTCAGAAAATCCAACTACATATCCACGAATCTTTCGATCACCTTTTCCAAATGACACGATCACTTCCGAACCAATACACAGACGATCCTTCAGCGTATCTGGTATCCGATACTGAAATACTTTATCTAGTTTTTCATGTGTAATATCTACAATAACATCTGCATACATTCTCTCACCAGCTCTTTATCATCCATCGGATAACGGATGCCCCGTATCTCCTGATAATTCTCATGTCCTTTCCCCGCGATCAGGATCATATCTCCTGACTGCGCATGTTCGATTGCATAATAAACTGCTTCTTTCCTGTCTGCAATCATTGTATAATAAACATTTGTTTTTAACAAACCTATTTCTATCTCTTTCATAATAGCTTCCGGATCTTCGTATCTTGGATTATCTGTCGTCACGATCACCTGATCCGCATATCTCCCAGCTGTCTCTCCCATCGCCATCCTTCTGGATTTTGACCGGTTGCCGCCACATCCAAAGATGACAACAATTCTCTTCGGCTGATAATTCCGTAATGTCTTCAGACTATTCTTCAGACTCATAGCATTATGAGCATAATCCACCAGAATTCTATATCCTGTCAATATCGGAAGTTTTATCTGCTCCATCCGTCCCGGAACCTGCACTGTCCGCAAGGCCTCAAAGATCACTGCATCCGACACTCCCATTTCTTTCAACACTGCCATTGCAGCAAGCCCATTGGATATATTATACTGTCCCGGCATGGATAATGTAAGGCTTCCCGACACATTCCCACTCACATTACAGGTTATTCCAAGTTCTTCCTGCAAATTAATATGCTCAATCTGCTCTGCAACGTAATCTGCCGTCTGTGTATTCTGTCCATCACATTCCCCATCTCTTACCATATAACGGACCTTTCTACAAATGGTCTGCGCCCACACTTCCTCCAGAAGCACATCATTCTGGTTACCGGCTGCGAACTCTGTCTGCAAAAACAATTTACGCTTACATTCCAGATACTCCTGCATATCCGCATGTTCTCCCGGTCCAATATGGTCCTCTCCCAGATTGGTAAATACCGTTGCCGTAAAATGAATTCCTTCTACCCGATGCATCTTTAATGCCTGAGAAGACACTTCCATCACCACTGAATCACATCCAACATCTGCCATAATCCGGAGATACTGATGAAGCTCAGGTGATTCCGGCGTGGTATGAGTCTCTGCCTGAACTCTCCCTGTCTCTGCGCCATCAGCATCAACTTCGATCGTCCCTATCAATCCTGTTTTATGTCCTGCCTGTCTAAGACCTTCCCGTATCATATAGGTAGTGGTCGTCTTTCCTTTCGTCCCGGTCACACCTATGATCTGCATTTCTTTTGCAGGATAACGATAAAATGCTGCTGCTATCTCTGCCAGTGCAATACGCGTATCCAGGACTGCTATCACTGCAATCTGCTCTGGCAGCCGGTCTTTTTCCAATCATATGATTGCTGTACAACTATCGCAACTGCTCCTCGCCTTACAGCTTCTTCAATATAATCATGCCCATCTGTCCGATATCCTTTGATACATACAAACATACTGCCGGACTTTGTTTTTCTGGAATCATATGCAATTTCCATCACAACCGTCTCTGTTGTTCCCTGTATAACTCGATATTCAACTCCTGAAATCAATTCCTTTATGCGAATACTCATTTCCGTACATCCCACAACTTCCTTGCTATCATCTTATGCCGAAAGCCTTGTATGGTAACAAAAGAGGCAGATTACTCTGCCTCTTTTGTCCGTATTCACATCTACATTAGTTCATATGTGTTGCGATAGAATCTAATTTCTCCATATCACTCTCATTGATAGAGTATACATGATCACCATCTGAATTCTCTTCATAAGTAACATTGAGTGTCACTGTCTGTGGATCATAAGTCTGTGCCTGATTGATACTTTCCTGTACAGACTCATTAAAGACTGCCATATAACCACTTTCATCTACGCCATTTGCCACTGCTTCCTGAAGCTTGTTCGTGAAGATTGTCTGCAGATTATCCAGAAGACCTACCGGAGTAATCTCTACATCTACAGTAAAATTATCATTGTCATCTTTGACTGCGTCTTTTACTGTCCAGGTAATCTTCTTATATCCATCTTCAATCATAGCAACATATGCCGCAATCTCATCGTCTGTTGCAGTCAGTCCGGACTGAGCCAGAGCATCTTTGGCAACCTGAATATTATTATCTTCCAGCTCTTTCTTAATATCCTCTTCGCTCTCGCCTACATCCTCCGCATGTGCCGCATATTCTCCATGATAGGTTGCGTCCAGCACACCCTCCACATAACCTTTTGCGTCAAAATCCTCTTCTTCTCCGCAGGCTGCAAGTGAAAATACCATCACTCCAGCTAATAACGCTGCTACCAGTTTCTTCATGATACATGTTCTCCTTTCGCTCATTCCGCATTTATGATTTACGCCATCGGCATTAAATCCTTATTCTTTTGTAACTTTCTAATGTCTGCTGTCATACTCGGCCAGATAACGCTGTACATACTCTACGTCTGAAGGACAGTCCAGATATTCACAGCCATACTTCTGCCTGGTCTCAGCTCCTTTACCTGTAACCAGAAGAAGTGTCTTACCTTCTGCCGTCTCGATCGCATCCTTGATCGCCTCACCGCGATCCTCAATCATCTTATACGGACAATGCTGGGCTTCTACATACTGCGCGATCTCTTTGGAAATATCTTCCACCGGTTCATATCCCGGATCCTCTGCCACTAAGTATACCATATTAGAATACTGACCGGCAATCGTTCCCAGATACTTTCTACGAAGAAGTGACTTCTTGCCAGGACATCCAAAGATAGCTACCAGTCCATAATCCGGAAATTCCTCTTTCATAGCCGAAAATAACTTTTCAAAGCTTAGCTTGTTATGTGCATAATCTACAATTGCCATGACCTCATGGTCCTTGCTGTGATAAAACTCCATACGTCCACTGGATCTTGCACGTCGAAGTCCAGAATGAATATATTCTGTCGGAATGCCAAGTTTCACAGATGCTGCAACTACGCCAAGCGCATTCTCCACATTAAAGAAGCCTGGCATGGTAAGTACAAATTCCTCATCAAATGCTTCACATTTTACCGAAAAATGAATATCTTTTCCCTCTTTATGAATATTATAAGCATAATAATCTGCTTCCGGATTCTTTGTGCTGAATGTCACAACCTCTCCGGCTGCTTTTGATGCTTCCAGAATCTGATCAATATAATCTGCGTCCAGATTCACAACTGCAATCTTGGACTTCTCAAACATCTTCATCTTAGACTGGAAATAATCTTCAAAATCTGGATGCTCAATCGGACTAATATGATCTTCCGAAATATTCAAAAATACAGATACATCAAACTGCATCTCATCTACACGGCCATACTTCAATGCCTGTGAAGAGATCTCCATCTCCGCATATTCAATGTTACAGTCCAGCGCATTGCGCAGATGCATCTGTAACTCTACTGCCTCTGGTGTAGTAATGTGTGATTCTACTTTTGATTTACCATCGTAAATATCGATTGTTGAGATCACCGCGCTTTCCGGCTTGTCCTGTGCCGCCAGATAGTCATCCACAACCGCTTTCATATAATATGTTGAAGTAGATTTTCCCTTTGTTCCGCCAAATCCGATCACTGCAAGATCTTCCCACGGCTTATTATAGAAGAAATTAGCAAGTACCGCCATTGCATCTCGGATACCCTTCACCAGAATATACGGTACTTCTTTTTCTAATTCATATTTCTTTTCACTGACGTAACATACCGCTCCCTGATTCATTGAGTTCTTCAGGTATTCTGCCTTAAATGCAGCACCCTTACAGATAAAGAGCGTTCCCTGTGTAACTTCTCTGGAATCATAAGTAAGAAGTTTAATTTCTTCTCCGTCTTTTCCCTGCAGATTATATTCTGCAAGCATGCCTTTCTCCTCCAGCAGCTTCACATATTCCCCAAGTGTATAATGCTTCATTTCTGCCATTATTTTTCCTCCTATTAAAACAGATCATTCTGTTTTATTACGTTATTCTACATATTCCGCTCCGGATCTGCGAATGGATTCTTCCACCAGTACATCCATTGCATCCAGACAAATAGATGCCACCTCATGCTTCCCCTTAAACACGGATAATTCTGTACATGCCAGGATGATCACATCGCATCCTTTGCGCATAAATTCACTGACCACACGATCAAATTTTGCACGGTCTCCGCTCTTCCCTGCCTTGATATCATCGTAGATCAGTGACATCACATCCGCCTGCCGTTCTGCTGACGGCTGTACAGGCGTCACCCCTGCTTTCCTACAGGCTTTGTGATAAATCTTAGATCCGATCGTTCCATCTGTCGCCATGATTCCCACACGCTTCACATTGTCATACTTATGTACCGCATAGTTCACACTCTCCTGGATCATATTGATCACCGGAATCTTAACTGCATTCTGTATATGTTTGTAAAAATAATGCGATGTATTGCAGGTGATTGCAATATTCGATGCTCCCAACGTCTCCAGTGTTCTGGCATCATTACACAACAGATTGATCAAATGTGTGTCATCTCCTGTACGGATCGCTTCTGTACGATCCGGCATGGACGCATGACTCAACAGCACCATATCGATGTGCTCCTGATCCTTTTCCGCTTTCGTATGTGCAATTACATTTTCATAGAAATAACAGCTGGCCTCCGGTCCCATGCCGCCTATGATTCCCAGCATCTTTCTGTTCTTTAATTCTTCCATTTTATTCTTTAGATACCTCTAGTTATAATACGTGTCAAAGTACTTATACTGTTTCAGATGTGTTTTTACCATTCTGAGAAAACGGTTCAGTCCAAGATCTCCCTTCTTAAATACAGGATTCACCATCTTGCCTTCTGATACCAGCTTCTTCATCTTCGCTACATATTCCGGATTCTTCACATGCTTATAAGCGACTCCCTTAGGAACAGTCATCCAGAGGTGTTCTTCTGTTGCTTCTTCATACGGAAGTTCATTGTGATAAATATAATCTTCCACAAAATACTTCGCTACATTAAAGCCAGATCCGGTTACATAGTAATTACTTCTTCCCTGTCTAGTATTAATTTCAAAGAAACGATATGTGTTATCTCTCTGATCATATTTGATATCAAAATTAGAAAATCCCACATAATGCAGATCTTCCAACAGATTTTTCACACGTCCCATCAGTTCCTTATTCGGCTCTGTAATGATAACCGCATGATTGCCCAGACCATGTGGTGTATGTTCTTCCAGCAGTACATGACCCAGACACATCATCTTCACCTTGCCATCACGGTCTGAATAAGAAGTCAGCACACGCATATATTCATCATTACCTGGAATCATATCCTGAATAATAAGATCATCATCATAACCTGCGCCGTAAATCTCTTCAATTACTCTTTCAAGCTCTGCACGATCTTTGATCTTATATATCTTCTTCTGTGTCTCAAATGGGTGCTCCCAATATGCGATACTGTTCGATGGCTTCAAAATCACCGGATATGGATAATCACATGCAAAATCCAATCCCATCTCACGCTTGTATACAATCGTCTTAGGATATGCTACGCCATGTTTCTCACACAATTCATAGAAACGTTCCTTCTGCTGTAAACTATCCATCAGGTCAAAATCGATATATGGTGCGATTACATTAGCCGGAAGCTCATTCTTATGGCGGCTTGCAAGTGCCACATAGCTATCACCACAGCCAATCAGAAGAATCTTCTTATCCTTATGTTCATTCGCGAAACGATTAATCCGCTTCATAAAATAATCGTCCGTATCGATTGCCTGATTCCCTTCATAAATCGTGATCTTACTTCGGAAACTCGGTCCGGTCTGATACTTACCGAATACATAGGATTTCACCTGATATTGTTCATAAAATGCCCGTGCAACACTGTAAGTGTTAATATCCCCACCCAGCAACACCGGGATAAATTCTCTTTCTTTAAATTCCATAATTTATATATTCCCCTTTGTCGAAATACTGTCAGTTTATTATACTCCGTACCCTATCTGGTGTCAATCGAATGAACCTTCCTGGAATCCTTCTCCCACGACCTCATTAGACTCTACAATCATCGTAAATGCATCCGGATCGATTTCATGCACACGACGCTTGATCTGATACATTTCTTTATTATTAGATGCACACAAAACGATATCCTTTTCTTTCAACGAATATCCACCTACTCCCTTGACGATTGTCGCACCTCTGCCACTGATTTTATCAATCGCATCTACAACTGCCTTACCATGTTCCGTCACTACAAAAGTAAGTTTTCCTTTATAAATACCATACATGAAATGATCCATAACCGTCGAGATCAAAAACGTTACAATAATACCGTATAATAAACCATCAATCTCATGGAACACAATCAATGTGCCCAACAAAATTGTCGCACTGTCAAAGATCATCGTAAGTATACCAAGTGTCAGATGCGGACAAATTTTACGAATGGACACTGTGATGAAATCCTGACCTCCTGTTGAAGAATCCCGCATAAAGATCAATGCATATCCGAGACCACAGAGTACTCCCATACACACTGCAGCGAGCAGTCTTTCTCCATCGTATACTGGAAACAATGGTGCCACATAGTCCATCAGCAATGATGAAATCACCATAGACTTGACCGAACGGAAGAAAAATCCCTTTCCTAAAAACTTATAACAGAATATGGATACCGGAACATTCAGCAGAATTGTCCCTATACCAATCGGAAGTCCAAATATATGATACAAAATAATCGCAATACCCGAAAATCCTGCAACCGGGAAATTCGCATACAGGGCAAAATTATAAATTCCCAGCGCTATCAGAATACCGCCGATCAAATCAGCTCCTATATCAAGTACCCAGTCTTTTACCTTTGTATTCTCCATCATGTACCTCCTGTTCTATAATAACAAAAAACAGCCACAAACTATAAATCTAACTCATAAATCTATAATCCGCAACTGCTCTTTCCGTTATTCATTTTAGGCTTAATTTCACATATTGTCAAGGATGTGGCACTTCTGCCTGGTTCTGAACTGAACAAAAAAAGCTGCAAACCTTATGGTCTACAGCCTCATCATATATACCTTCAAAACCGTATACAAGAAACTCTACATCTTCTTACCTATCTCCGTCTTGGTTATGCCCTCGACCGATTAGTATCAGTCAGCTACATGTGTTACCACACTTCCACCTCTGACCTATCTACCTCGTCGTCTTCAAGGGG
>NZ_QSDM01000030.1:0-22421 GCF_003464045.1 Dorea sp. AM58-8
ATCCGAAGAATCAAACTTAAGTGCTTCGTTCGACTTGCATGTGTTAAGCACGCCGCCAGCGTTCATCCTGAGCCAGGATCAAACTCTCGTAAAAAATATTTTCCCTCACGCCTCAGCGTGAGTTAAAATCAAGTTTAATTCCGTTCAGGAAAACTACTAGCTTTCCTATCCCGTTATTACTGTTATATAGGTTGACTTCAACTTTCAAGTTGTCAGTCCGTTCTGAATTTTCTCTTAAAGAATCTTCAGGGTTGTTGTCTATTGTTCAGTTATCAAAGTTCTTTGTGTTGTCGTTTGCGACAGCTTTAATAGATTATCACATCTTTCGTCGCTTGTCAACAACTTTTTTATTTTTGTTGTTTCAGCGATGTGCGCTCGCTCGAAACAGCTTATCTAGAATATCATATTCATCGACATTTGTCAACAACTTTTTTCATTTCATATATTCCAGATTTTCGCTTGTGCCTCATGGACAGCGGTACTTCTCAGCCCTGTCTCACGCGACAGCTTGTATAATATAGCACAGCGAAAGCGGAATTGTCAATATTGTTTTTAATATTTATTCATTTTAGATAATTCAGACAATTTAGCTGCTGCAATAATTCGATTCTTATGCATATCTACAATTTCCATATACATTAAAAGCGGAGCACCTTTCGATGATCCGCTCAGTTTTTCTATAGATTATACATTTATTTACCGGCAAATACCAACATCGCCCTCTTAATGTCTTCTTTCATTGCATCCATTGCTTTCAGACGCAGTGCTGAATAGAAGTATGGCTGACCATCTTCTACCGATGCGATATATTCTGCCGCCGCATTACCTGCCGCCTTGTCCATATAAGTAAAGTAGTTGATCTTGCGCACACCTGCTGCAATTGCCTGATGGTAATCTTCTTCACTTACCCCTGAGCCACCGTGCATAACTACTGGGATGCCGTCTGCCTTTGCACGTACATCTTTTACAATATCAAAATTCAGCTTCGGCTCGGTCAGATAGATACCGTGTGTAGTTCCGAATGAACAAGCCAGTGCCGCGATGCCTGTTTTTGCCACAAAGTCTTTTGCCATATCAGGATCTGTGTAGATCTTAGCGTCATCTTCTTCACCTGGCGTACCTGCACCGAATTCACGTTTACCCATGCTTCCGATCTCAGCCTCTACATCTGCGCCGTAAGATGCTGCAAGTTTTACAGCTTCGCAGGTAGTCTTAACATTTTCCTCGTATGGAGTTGTAGATCCATCATACATGACTGCTGTGAATCCCATTTCCAGAGATCTCTTCAGATAATCCAGATCCTCGCCGTGATCCAGCATTACGCATACCGGAACTTTTGCTTTCTTAGCATGCTCTACCATGATAGGTCCGATCACATCAAGTGGACACAGACTCTCGTGACACTGTGCATGCATTATAATAGTAGGAAGTTCTACTTCCTCTGCTGCTGCAATTGCTGCGCAAAGGCTTTCAAGGTTCGGTGTATCAAATGCACCAATCGCAATCTTCTTGTCTTCTGCTGCCTGCAGTACTTCTTTTAATGTTGCTAACATTGTACACTTCCTCCTTATTTATCGTGATCTTCCATTTTCAGTACAACTTTGTATGTATCCGGACGCATCGCACATGCCATAGCTTCATCAAAGTCATTGTAATCATACACAGCTTCAATTAATGGTGTCGGATCAAATACGCCCTTGTTCATAATCTGTACTGCCTGCCAAAATGTCTTAACAGAACCATTCTGTGCACCCGTAATATTAACCTGTGTAGAGTGGATTGCTCCAAGATTAACTTCTACCGGCTTGTTCGGGTGCAGAGATGAGAACATTACTACGGTACCACATTTCGCTGTGCATTCAATTGCCTGAAGTGCAAGTGCAGGAACTGCTGTTGTATCGAATACAACCTTCGCACCCATTCCGCCTGTCAGCTTCTTAACCTCTGCCACAGCGTCTGTGTTCATTGGATCGATAACATCATTTGCGCCAAGCTCAAGTGCTTTATCTCTTCTTTCTTTCATTGGCTCAGACAGGATAACTCTTGCTCCTCTGAGATGTGCCAGCATTACATGCAACATACCCATTGTACCGCCGCCGATCACGAGTACGTCATCACCAAATTCAACATTGCTCTTGTTGATAGAGTTCAATACACAGGCAATCGGCTCTGTCAGTGCCAGCTTCTCATATGACACATGATCTTCGCAGATGTACAAATCAGATGCCTTTGCAGTGATGTACTGTGCAAATCCACCGAATCCTGAAATTCCATCCGGGTTCTGATATGCTGTTGTATGCGAGAAGTCCGGACATACATTTTCATATCCGTTCTTGCAGTAATAGCATTCATTACAGTTATCAATAATATATGTTACAACTTTCTGACCAACATGGAAACGATCTTTATTTACCGCACTTCCCATTTCGCAGATTTCTCCGGCATACTCATGTCCACCGATACGTGGATAGCTGAAGTTACAGTCTCCTTTAAAATCACGGACATCGTTTACACAGATTCCTGATGCATGAATCTTAACCAACACCTCATCTTCCTTCGGTACCGGAGTCGGGATCTCTGTCATTTTTACGTGTCCTGGTTCGCTCATTACAAGTGCTTTCATAATTACATGCTCCTTTCAGCAAATGCAAATTTTCTGATATTTAAAAACAATTTTTATCACAAAATTACTATAGCATATTCTCGTTTTCGTACTTACAATCCTTTTGCAGAATATTGCGCAATATTTCTGCACAAAATTTTAATCCATAACACCAGTTTACAACTTTATAAATGATATCCTTGCTGACAAGTTTCGATATTTTTCACAAACGTGGCAAAAAATATCTGCCCGCGAATGCCATCACCGGAGCAATCACATATGTAATTACCCATGCCCAAAAAAGAAACCGCCCAATAGCATTTTATACCAATCCACCTTATGCAGATGCCAACTACCACTGCATGGTCGAACGACTGTCACAAATCGCTGAAAAACGGGGATTTTGGTCATTAATCTCTGGGATAATGAAGCGTTTAACCGTATTTCCGAAAAACAAAGAACCGGAGGAACCACCTGATAATGCCGGAACTCCCGGTTCTGTATTTCTGTACATCGCATATGCACATTTTTAAATGTCAGTCATTTTCATTCCCAATTCTTGCCACCTATGGACTCATATGGATAGCACACTAACCAATCCACACGCCGCTTGCATTGAACCGATACCATCTGCCATCAATAACCTGCCAGCCGGTTACCATCACTCCGCTTCCGTTCATGTAGTACCATGCTCCACCGATTATCTGCCAACCCGTGGTCATTGCTCCGCTTCCATTCATATAGTACCATGCTCCACCGATTATCTGCCAACCCGTGGTCATTGCTCCGCTTTCGTTCATGTAGTACCATGTTCCACCGATTGCCTGCCAGCCTGTGGTCATTGCTCCGCTTCCGTTCATGTAGTACCATGCTCCACCGATTGCCTGCCAGCCGGTAGTCATCACTCCCTCTTTATCCATGTAATACCATGTTCCATCGACCTTCTGCCAACCGGTCGTTTTAACACCGTCTGCATCATAGTAATACCATTTTCCATCACTTGCCTGCCAGCCGGTTACTTTCGTCTGCTGTTTCTGAACCACATAATTCCCGTTCTTATAAACAGCCTGATATCCATCGGCAATATCATCTTTTATGTATTCATACGCATACGGTGAGAAAGTACCACCCTTTACAGTATATCCGGGATTACCATTACCCCAGGACCATTCATCGAAATCAACATATCCAAAATAACCGCCTGAAATCGTTATCTGCTGAGTTGTGCCGATATAAACGGCGTTCTCCTCATCCCCTCCATCAAATCTTCCTGACGCAATTTCCAGGTCAGCAAAATTTTCCAGATAACTCTTAAAAGAATATTTTCCAAAATCAAGTTTCACATGATATCCATAGGACAGAGAAATAACTTCCGGATAATCATCTGTCAGGTTAAACACAATATTTTCATTCTGATTAATATCTTTTAAGGCATGATCGATATCTACATAAGTTTTACCATTTGCAATTACGTTTTTTTTCGAATCATCTACAGAAACTTTACGATAATACCAGTCCGAATCATGTACCACTATTTCATTTTCTGAACAGCAGCTCACCACAAAACCACGTGAGGTAAACCTGCACTTTTCTGTAATAGTATACACGCCTACATCAGATACGCTCGTAGCTCCGTCAAAAGAACCGGAAATGATATTACAGTTCTTCGGTAATTCAATTTCCCCTTTCACTGTGCAATCACCAGCATCAATATCCATCGACAGATTCCAGGTGTTAATACGGGAAATTCCGCGATCCGTATCTTCCACAATATATAAGGTACTTCCATCTTCCACACCATAGGTAGCTCTTGCAGATGAAGCATACAATTGTCCATTTACTTTATATGGTAATTTTGTAGTGGTCTCAAGCACATACTGCCCGTCCTCATATTCTCTGCACCATTGATCCGGTTTTTCAAAACGTTCCAAAATATCTCTGGCGTCTCTGTCCATTGTCAAATTGTCATCCAGAACCACATAATTTTTATATGTGGAAAGACTGTTTTGAATAAAAAATCCGCTCGCATAATGACCATCAACCAGTTCTATCTCGGATTCATCTCCCATCCATATCCATCCAGAATATGTATAGTCTCCAGTACGAATTTTCCAGTGCTCTCCATCCGGTACATCAATCCGTTCACTGCTGTCCTCCTGCAGATACAGCGTAGCTCCATCTGTCATAGCCGCCACTGCATCACTCAGTGATTCATACGTCGTTTCCACATTATCCGCAGTGATAACTTTTGCTGCCATCTGTGCTGCATAGACATGGTTTCCCGGCAAAATCCATAACATGCATGCCAGGATAGCAGTGAAAATAATATACTTGCTCTTTTCCTGTTTCATGAAATTTTCTCCTCCTGTGTATTATGTATAATCATATCATTTTCTTCCTAATAATATCAACCTCTTTCGATCCGTTGCTAATAAACACACCTTTTCAGAAAAATTATCCTTCTATCTTTTTCTGTTTGTCTGTTAGCTTTAATGGATCATAGTTGTAAACTGGTAATCTATCATAGAAAATGTCTTTATTGCCTCTTTTACATTTTCTTTCATTGCTGCAAAGGCGGCTGCTCTGGCTGATGAATAGAATACCGGTTTACCCTTTTCTACCGACTCTACATACTCTTCTGTCGCAGTTCCACCCGCTTTGTCCATGTATGTGAAATAGTTGATCTTGCGCACACCTGCTTTGATTGCTTTGTGGAAGTCTTCTTTGCTCACACCCGATCCGCCGTGCATGACTACCGGAACTCCTTCTGTCTTCTCACGCACGCCGCTTACAATATCAAAATTCAGCTTTGGTTCCGTCAGATAAATACCGTGTGTAGTTCCAAATGAGCATGCCAGTGCGTCAATACCTGTCTGCTCTACAAATTCTTTCGCCATATCCGGATCTGTATAAATCTTCTGGTTATCTTCTTCGCCGGGTTTACCACTTCCAAATTCACGCTTGCCCATACTTCCAAGCTCAGCTTCTACATTTGCGCCATATTTTTCAGCAAGTTCTACTGCCCTTTTTGTAGTTGCAAGATTCTCTTCATAAGGATGTACGGAACCGTCATACATTACCGAAGTGAATCCCATATCCAATGCGCGTTTCAGATAATCCAGATCCTCGCCATGATCCAGATGTACACATACCGGAACAGATGCCCTTGCTGCATAATCCAGCATAATTGGTCCGATAATATCTAATGAAATCAGTTCCTCATGCATCTGACAATGCTGAACAATAACCGGTCTTTCCAGTTCCTCTGCACTTTCAATTGCCGCACGCAGTGCTTCCAGATTCGGCGTATTAAATGCTCCGATTGCGATTCCCTGTTGTTCAGCAATCATCATTACATCATTCAATGTTACTAACATAAACTTACCCTCCTGCAAATTCAAGAATTAATCCGTAATCTTAAGTACTACCTTGTATGTATCCGGACGCATCGCACATGCCATAGCCTGATCGAAATCATGATAATCATACACATCCTCAATGATCGGCGTCGGATCAAACACGCCTCTGTTCAACATCTTCACCGCCTGCCAGAATGTCTTAACTGTTCCGTTCTGTGCGCCTGTAATATTTTTCTGTGTAGAATGGATTGCGCCAAGATTAATCTCTACCGGTTTGTTCGGATGCAGGGACGAGAACATTACCATCGTTCCACATTTCGCTGTGCAGCCCAGTGCCTGTAATGCAATTGCAGGAATAGCTGTCGTGTTAAATACGATCTTTGCTCCAAGTCCGTCTGTCAACCTCTTCACTTCTTCTGCCACATCAACCTTGGTCGGATCGATGACCGCATTTGCTCCCAGTTCCAGTGCTTTCTTTCTACGCTCTTCCACCGGCTCTGACAGAATAACATTCGCGCCCTTCATATGCGCCAGCATGACATGAAGCATGCCCATAGTTCCGCCACCGATAACCAGCACATCATCACCAAACTCTACATTTGCATTATTAATAGAATTGATAACGCATGCAACCGGTTCTACCACTGCCAGTTTTTCAAATGGTACATTATCATCTGCGATATACAGATCTTCTGCTTTAGCAACAACAAACTGGCCAAAACCACAGAAGCCAGAGATGCCATCCGGATTCTTATATGTAATACTGTTCAATGAATCCGGGCACACATTTTCGAATCCATTTTTGCAGTAGTAACACTCTTTACAGTTATCAACTACATAAGTAACAACTCTCTGTCCCACATGAAAACGGTTCTTATTCACTTCCGAACCAATTTCATAGATCTCACCCGCAAACTCATGTCCACCGATACGCGGATAAGAATAATCACATTCTCCCTTAAAATCCCTCACATCATTAATGCAGATTCCGGCTGCACGAACACGTACCAACACCTCATCCGGTTTCATCTCCGGCATCGGTAATTCTGTCATTTTCACATTGCCCGGTTCGTTCATCACAAGTGCTTTCATAATTACATACTCCTTCCCAAAATGTATAAATCTACAGGTACCATAGTCAATATCATATTCTCACTATAGCACAGGCACTCGCGAAATGCGTATCAGTTAATTTCCGAAAATAGCGCAATAATCCTACACGTTTTTTCGTTTGCAATCATTGTAATCATAACACACAGATAAAAAAAGGTCACCACAAAGGTGACCTTTCAAACTTATTGATTTGATACTTTCATGAGTAATATACCTGGATTAGAATCCTGTCAATCGGAAGAACATCAATTCATTTGCCGACTCGTCATTTCGCTTCTGTGTCAGCAGGATTAAAAGAGAACCGTCATCTAACAGCTGCATATCTTCCAGCCATGGAGCGTCTTTATTTCCTTCATCCTCTAATATTTGTATGAATCCTCCTTTGTTGCTTCTATATAAACAACATTCCTGGATTCGTCTGCTGTCTTTCCTTATCCGCTTACTGCACTTCCACAAGTTCAATTTTGAAATTCAGTTCTTTACCGGCCATTTCATGGTTCATATCTAAGGTGATTGTAGCATCATCTTTCGCAACTACTTTAACCGGGAATGGCTGTCCCATTTCATTATAAAGGTACACCTGCTGCCCTACTTCCAGATTCTCAGATCCGGCAAGCTGCTCGATTTCAAATGTCAGAACTGCACTTGGATCCGGCATGCCATATGCTTCTTCCGGCATCAAGTGTATATCGAGTATCTCTCCCACTTCCATATTCACAACTGCCGCATCAAAACCCCTGATCATCATACCCGCACCACAGATAAACTCAAGCGGTTCTCCCCGGTCATATGAAGAATCAAATTTAGAACCGTCATTAAATGTACCTGTGTAATGAACTTTGCAGGTCTTTCCCGCATTTTTCCCTTCTAAAATAATACGGGGAGCTCCGCAGCCGCCACCGCAGCCACCGCAGCCACCACTACAGCTGCACTCGTCTTCATCGTGCCCATGATCATGATGATCACAATTAACTCCTGCTGAAGTAAGTTCTCCCCTTATATATGCTTCTGCAACCACATCGGCATTTCCCCTCGTTCCGGACACTACTTCAATCCCAGCTTCTGAAAGTGCATGATTTGCGCCATCTCCGATCCCGCCACAAAGAACAACATCAACTCCCAATTCTCCAATAAAAGTCGCCAGTGCATCATGTCCGGCTCCATTCGCTGCAACCACTTCCATGTGAACTACTTTTCCAGCTTCTACTTCGTATACTTTAAACTGCTCTGTGTGCCCAAAATGCTGAAATACTTCTCCATTATCATATGTTACTGCAATTTTCATGTTTATTCCCTCCAACTATTATTGTTTACATTTTATATTGTTTTTTGTATGTATTACTTTTCTTGTTGCCTCATGATTTCCGCTAACATCGACAGTAGCTTATCCATCTGGATTGGCTTTGCGATATGACCATTCATTCCAGCCGCAATAGCATCTCTCTTATCTTCTTCAAATGCATTTGCTGTCATTGCAACGATCGGTATACATGCTTTATCTCTATCTGGCAGGCGTCTGATTGCCTGCGTTGCTTTATAACCGTCCATTTTAGGCATCTGGATATCCATGAGGATCATATCATATGTTCCAACCGGCATTTCCATTATCCTGTTTACACACTGAATGCCATCCTCCACACGATCTATCTTAAGGCCGGCATGCTTAAGTATCGCCCCTGCAATCTCTGCATTCAAATCATTGTCCTCTGCCAGAAGGATATTCCTGCCTTCAAGGATTTCACTTCCTGTCTCTGAGCTTTCAACGTGTTTTTTTACATAATAGCTTTCATCTGCTATCCTGTGCTTTAATGTAACTGTAAAGGTGCTGCCTTTTCCAAGTTCACTCTCTACATTTATTGTTCCTCCCAACAGATCAACATATTTCTTGACGATTGACATTCCAAGTCCGGTTCCTGCAATTTTGCTCTTTGTAGTATTCCGCTCACGTGTAAATGCCTCGAAAATATTAGTCATATACTCCGGACTCATACCAATTCCGCTATCGCTCACCCGGATCTTTTCTATCATGTATCCAGGTTCATCGCAAGGTAATTCAGCTACATCTACCATAACAGAACCACCGGATGGAGTGTATTTCATGGCATTGCTCAGGATGTTGACAAATATTTCTTTTACCTTTGTAGTATCTGTCAGTACATGCTCATGCTCTACATTCATCGCGTAATGAAGCGTAATATTCTTTTTCCTTGCTTTCACATCAAACACAGCAAGCAAGGATTTCCAGACATCTTCAATCTGGCAGTAATTCTCATCAAGTTCCATCCTTCCGCTCTCAATCTGGGCTATATCCAGTACATTATTTATGATTGACAGAAGAAGCTCTCCAGACTGTTGCAGTTTTTCCAAATGTACTAAAGTTTCAGGCATTTCTTTTCCATTTAGTTCATTCTCCATAAGCTGTGCATAGCCCAGAATTACATTCATAGGAGTACGGATGTCATGGGACATATTGTTAAGGAAACGGGTCTTTGCCAGACTCGCCTCCTCCGCTTTTTTCAGAGCGATCTCCAACTTGTCATTTAGCTTTTGTGTATCATTTGCTGCAAGCTTTGCGACAGCTTCCGCTTTTCTCGCCTTCCGTAAAAGTACAAGGATAATACCAATGATGCTGAGTACAAAGAATCCTGCCGTAACAAAAAAAGCAAGCACATTGTCTTTTACAAAGTCCAAAAATGTTACTTTATCTGCTGTGCTGTCATAAATAGCAAGTGCACTTGTAAGCATGTCAGATGGCATGGCCTTTAAGGTTTTATTCAATATCGATAAAAGAGTCCCCTCTCCACCGCTTACTGCAAAGCACGCTTCCATTGTTTTTGTAAGTGGAACACTCTTGAAATCTCGATTGTTATCATATATCATCGCCTGACTTGCTCCCATGAGGAAACAATCTGCTTTTTCATGAATGACCATATCTGCAGCATCCTCAAGCGAATCACAATCTACAAGCTTCCATTGGGGATAACTAAAAGCAATATGCTGTTTTAAGGCATATTTTTCCTTTGGCACAGCTACAGTATACACCTTATTCTCATCAAATTTTTCGTCATCAGTTACCGCCATCAGGCTGTAGGTCCAGGCTGTGTTCGTAAATGTATATCCTTTCTTTTCTGCAAGATCAGGATTTTTGCCGACATAAAAAATCATGTCAATTTCATGATCCTGCAGTGCCTGAAGCATTTCATCGTAATTATCATATTCCTGGATATTAAATTTCAGTGTCTGATTTCCCAGACAGTCTTTGGCATAGGAGAAATATTCTGATAACATACCCGTAAGTTGTCCAGTTTCTTCGTCCATGGAAAAGATTGCCGGATCATTGTTCATAAATCCTATACGGATATCACCATGTTCTTCCAGCCATGCCTTTTCTCCGCCTGTAAGGCTCTGGTTATAATCAAGCGTAAAATACTTCTTATACAGGTCTGCCTTAAAAAAAGGACTATCTTGTTCCAGCTGACGCATAGCATAATCCAGCTCCGTCTTGATGTCACTGCGCTCTTTATTTATTGCAAAATATATGCCTGACTTACCAATGGTAGTAACAGATGATATTCCCTGTTCAGACCAGATAGATTCCTCCAAAGATACAAAACAGTCGATCTCATGATTCGCTAATTTCTTTTCGACATCATCATTATTATCCACATTTACATGTTCTGTCTGTATGCCATTCTTGTCTTCCCATTCTGTCAGCATGATTTCTGGTTCTGTGCCCATGAGCACACCTACACGTTTCCCATCCATAAACTTGAAATCAGACGTTCCAATATCTATATTTGACAAATCAGCATAAAGAATATATTTTTCCTCACCCATCGGTTCATCCGAAAAAAACATCTTTTGAGCACGTTCATCAGTATAAGAGATGTCTCCCATGACATCAATCTCACCGTTTTCAAGCTTATCAAAGCAGTTGGACCAGTCACATTTCACGTACTCAAATTCCCATCCGGTATAGCCTGCCAAAGCCTGCATGAGTTCGTAACCATATCCTCGTCTTACACCGTTTTTATCGGCATAATTGAAGGTATCCTCAAATGAACCGACACGGATAATCTTCTGTTCCGTTGTCTGCGCTTCATCATTATTCTTTTCAGCAGCCAGGCAGTGTACTGACAACATCATCCATATTCCAAAAACTACCAATATACATACAAATAGTACGGCTGATTTTTTTCTGCTTTTGTCCATTTTTCTTTTCTCCACAAATTACCAGGTTACTACACGACACAAATCTAAAGAAAAAATGCACTGCCTTTTCAGACAATGCATCTTAAGCATTGCAGCTGGCTGTCATTTTACAGACCCTATAGCTTTGCGTCTCAGCCTTTCGACTGATTTGCCGATGAATCCTTTCTTTGTATCATATTATAGATATTTCATCATTGTTGGCACAAGAATGTTCATATCAACAGGTTTTGCAACATGAGCATTCATTCCAACAGAAAGAACCTTTTGTGTATCTTCTGCGAAAGCATTGGCAGTTATCGCAATAATTGGGATACTGGCTTTTTTCGTATCCTTCATCTTTCGGATGATCGATGTAGCGTCATATCCATTCATAACCGGCATCTGAATATCCATAAGAATCATCTTGTAATAATCAGCATCAGCCTTTTCAATCATATCAATGCATGCAACACCATCATCTGCAGTCTCAACTACACATCCTTCTTCCGTCAATAGTTCTCTTGCAATTTCTGAATTGATCTCATTATCTTCGACTAATAAGATTCGAACACCGTTCAAGCAGCTTTTCTCGCACAGATTACTATTTTTCTTCACCAGAGAATCGGCTCCTGACGCTTTTCTGCAAGGAATAGTTACTGTAAATGTGGAACCTTTCCCCTGCTTACTTTTCACTTCTATTGTGCCATCCATGAGTTCTACAAGCTTTTTCGTAATGCCCATTCCGATGCCGCTGCCCTCAATATGACTGTATGTAGAGTTACGTTCTCTTTCAAAGTCTTCAAAAATGTGCTTTTGGAATTCTTCAGACATACCAATTCCATTATCGGTAATGGTGATGATCATATTACACCAATCTTCTTTTTCACAGGATTCCTGTACAACGTTACAGGTAATCTTGCCTCCTGTATTTGTATACTTTACAGCATTACTTATAATGTTGAAACAGATCTCTGACAGGTGCGGTGCATCCATATATACATACGGATACATGATTTGTTCTGTCAAAGCGAGCGTCTGATTTTTACTTTCCGCCTGTTGTTGGAACATAATGACACAATTTTCAACGCACTCATGGACATTTGAAACCGTGTATTCCATTTCAACCTTATTATTTTCAATTCTTGCAAGATCCAAAACATTACCAAGCATCGACAAAAGTTCTTTTCCGCATATTTGAATTTCTTCAAGATATCTGCCAAGTTTATCTGTTTCCTGCAAATGTCTGGACGCCAGTTCTGCATAGCCAATGATTGCATTCATAGGAGTTCTGATATCATGAGACATATTATACAGAAATGACGATTTTGCTTTATTTGCACATTCTGCTTTTAATTTTGCTTCCCGCAATTCTTCCTCCTGTTTTAATTCCCGCAGTTTTTCATCTGTCACATCTCGATTTGCAAACAGCACGGATGTAACATTTCCATTGTTATCATAACTCTGCGGAACAACCATAGAAAGAAACCATGAGCCATCCTTCTTTTTGAATTCAGAAGACATAGATTCTTTATTATGAAGACGCGCCGCCATGGTTTCTATATCAAAAAAATCTATATACTTCTGTACAAACGGTTCTGCTATAATATCTTCGATAATCTTGAACTGAGGATCCCAATCTGCGCTATTATCTTTAATATCCAAATCTCTCTTCCTGGATCTTTTGACAAGTTCGATCTTCTTTGTTTTTAAATTCAGCCTCGAGATATGATAATAGGCAGTGCCTAATGCTTGAAGTGCCTGCCGGGTTTTCTTCACCTGTTTCCCCAATGTGACAGGGAACTCTTCACCGTCCATCTGTTCCAGATCTGGTGTTGACTGATGCAGATGCTGAACTAACCATTTCCCATTCGTCCACTTATAGATAATCGTAAATCTTGTTGCCATTTTAAAACAGCTTGAACCATCTTTAAACAGACCAGTAAAATCTACTGTTCCATGTGCAAGAACATGGTCATCATCAAGCCGTTCTTCTTCCTGATATAAATTTTGTACTTCAATTCTGATTTTGCCTCTTCGTTTTACATCAAATTCAAATGATTCTAAAAACTCATGCAGATTCCTGTAAATCTCGTGTTTCCCAGTTCCAATCAGACTGATATTTTCATCAAAGTAATTCTCTATACCAAAATCATTTACTGATTCGGCATTAATATATATTTTCAAAAGTTGCTCTGTGAGTTTTTTGAAATCATCCATACGGTTCCCTCATGCTTAAATGACTTTAAGTTTTTTGTTTTATCATATCATAGCACCATATTGTTCCACAATCATTTTTTCAAGACATATGTCCATGACCATATTTCCAAAGAAGAAAAATAATATATTTGATGGCTTGCTATCCCTGATACCTTATTCTTTCAACCAGCGTTTCCTTTTTCAGATTACTGCTTAAAACGAGGGAAAGCACAATCTGCAAAAGACCGACCAAAAAAATCATAATAAAAATTGGTACGATTGGAACATGATAGATATTCATTCCAAATATTCCATTATGTTTTGCATAGGAAAAAAGTGCATAGCCGAGCGGCAGACCAATGATCAAAGCTACGCATATGGTACCAACCGTAAACATCAGTCCCTGTAACTGCAGGCATAAATTTAATTGTTTATTTGTCATACCCACAGCCTGTAATATACCATATTCCTGCTTTTTTGTCGTAATATTCATGATCATGGTATTCGCCATATTCATAAACCCGATGAGTCCTACAATAGCCATAAACAGATAACAGCCAAGCTTCATCATGCTGCTTGCAAATTCGGCAGATTGTAACTGCGCATGATAAGTATCCATTTTTATATGCGAAGTATTAGAAATCAAAGTATTCAGACTTTGTTCTACAGATGCCACATCTTTTTTATCACAGTCCACCCACAGGTAGCCATAGGCTGTTCCTCTCGGATTCATGGAACGATATACACCTTCCGGAATGACAAGATAAGTGTCCGCACTTACAAAAGATCCTGCAATCTTTCCCTGATAGGTATAGGTTCCACTTCCATTCTCAAAGTCAAATGCAATGGATTCACCCGGAGCATATCCATCTTGTTCCATCCACGTTGACCAGCCAAAGAAAATATCACCATTCTTTACCGCCTGATCATAGTCCATAGAGCCAATATCCCCTTCTTGGCGCATAAAATCAAAATCCTTTTTACTCACAATATCAGCCGGAAATCTTGTTCCGTTCAGATTTACAGAGACAATCTCTCTCGTCATGACATCTGTTACTCCCGGAATGCTTTTGATTTCTTCAATCAGCGAATCATTCAATGGATCATCCGTCAGAATCGTATCCAGATTATTCTCCGGATATCTTTCATCATACTCAGCAGAATAGTCAAGCTGCAGTTCAAATTGTCCATGATTAACGGAAAGACGTGCTTCATGCTCCGTGTCAATATTTCCCAGATAATTAGAGATAATCACAAACAATACGCAAGAAAAACCCATTGTGAGGATAGTACCAATAGTTCTTTTGGGATTACCCGTTACATTTGCCATTGCCATAGAAAACACGGTGACATTTTTTCTGCCATTTCGTTTTCCTTTTTTTTGTGTTTCTGCATTTTCTAAATACCGTGTTGCTTCGATAGGTGAAATCCGTGAAACAATTTTCATTGGTTTACGCAGTGCCAAAGCAACGGTAAGAAATGATACGAAAATACAGAGAAGCATAACAGGCAGGGAAAACAGAGGCACCTGCTGATTTTGAACTCCCATAGAGCCAGTTCCGGTTGATACAAGGTTCCCCTGTTCTACCAGCCAGTTAAAACCGCATTTTGCAATCAGAAAGCCAAAAAGCAATCCAACTGGTATTGAAAAAAATGTCAAAAAAATGCCCTCTCTGAAGATCAGTTGTTTCATCTGCTTTTTTGTCGCTCCCAGAGCCTTGATTTTTCCATACTCTTGTATCTTGTTGGCAATACCGACCTGAAAAATATTATAAATGACCACAACAGAGAAAAGTACAATTGCAAGAATCAAAACCCCGCATACCGCAATCGTTTCATAACTCGGCTGCAAGACCCATTGCAAATAGAGATCATTGACTATAACGTTTTTTTCTTCGATCCCACAAGCTGCTGCAATCTGCTTTATAACCGAATCAATATTATTCATAGATACATTTGCAGAATCATTTAAAGTAAAATAAATATTATACTGTCTGTCATTCTCTGCGACGTGCTCATCATAAAACTCCTGTGACCCGAAAGCAACATAAGATGCCTCGATGGTATACTCATCCCGATCATATAGGATTCCGCTGACAACAAATTCTTCCGGCTTATATTCTGACTGCATCCCTGCGCGGTAATCCAGTGTAACCGTATCTCCGATCTTTACATCACCATACCCCATTGCACAAAAAAATGCTCTTCCTGCGGCAATTTCCTGCATTTTTTCCGGATACTTTCCTTCCTTCAACTCATATTCTTTATTATAAGGAAGCATTTTTCTTGCAGTCTCATCCATGCAGACAAACCCGCCTTTTTCATTGCCTTTTATGATACCTTCGGTGCATATAGTGCCTGTAGCATCTATTTCCGCACGGCGGTTTACTTCTTTTAACTGCGATCCGTCTGCTGCGACAAACAAACCATAATTGCTTCCATATGAGCCTGCCGCCTGACTTTTCTGTAAACGGATCATTCCATTTCCCACAGTACTGATAATCACAAGCAGCATCGTAGTCAGACATATGGACATCATAATCAGTATACTTCTTGTCTTGTTCTTTTTGTCATTGCTATATGCAATCCTGCTTATTGTCTTCATCTGAAATCCACCACCTGTCCATCCTCAATTACCAGAATACGATCAGCGACCTGTGCAATTTCGTCATCATGGGTAATCATTACAATTGTCTGTCCATATTTTTTTGCTGTCATCTTAAGCAGGGCGATTACCTCATCACTGGTCTTAGAATCAAGATTTCCTGTCGGCTCATCTGCAAATATAATTTCCGGACGATTCACCAGTGCTCTTGCAATTGCTACTCTCTGCTGCTGTCCTCCGGATAACTGATTTGGCAGATTATAAATCCGGTTTTCAATCCCCAGAGTTGCAATGATATCATTTACATACGCTTCATCCACTTTTCTTCCATCCAGCCCCAGTGGCAGTACAATATTTTCCCAGACATTAACAGATGAAACCAGATTAAATGCCTGAAAAACAAATCCGATTTTTCTTCTGCGGAAAACAGCAAGGGCATCTTCCTTCATCCTGTATAAATCTTTCCCGGCTAAAGTAACACTGCCTTTTGTAGGGGTGTCAAGCCCTCCAAGCATATGAAGTAATGTACTTTTACCGGAACCTGACTTTCCAACAATTGCGACAAATTCTCCCTGCTCAATCTGAATGTCCACCTGGTTGACCGCTTTGACCTGATTCTCACCTGTGCCATAAAACTTACAAAGCCGCTTGGTTTCTAATATCACACTCATGTGTTGCCTCCTTTTTAATTCTGTAAAGTTTACCTTTTCAACCTACATCCAAATTGTATCAGGACAATCTTTCATTTCACTTTCAAAAAACGAGCAGAAGTCTTACAGAATTGTAAGATATCTGCTCACTTAAAATTTAACCATCATATGGTAATTGAATCACAAACGTGCTTCCTTTTTTCTTTTTGCCGGAGGTTACCGTGATCGTACCTCCGTGTTTTTCGATAATTTCTCTCGATAGAAAAAGTCCGATTCCTGTACCACTCTTTTCCATGACCTCCCGGGAACTTCCTCTGTAAAATCGTTGAAAAATTTTGTGATACTCATTCTGCGGAATACCAATTCCCTGATCCTCAATTTCCATTCTTACAAAATCGTTTCTTTTTTGTAACCGGATAAATATTTTTGAACCACCCGGACTGTACTTGATCGCATTATCCAGAACGTTGATCACCGCTTCACCAAGCCACCTTTTATCCTGCATAATCGTGCATGTTTCCATCTCTTTTTCATATTCAAAAACAAATTCCATTTCTTTCTCATCCGCTTTGGGATAAATACAGTTCACAGCAGATATGACAGTATCCATAAGCGGAAGTTTTTTCTTATTAATCTGAATCAGTCCAGTTTCCATCTTGGATATTTCAAGAAGCGACTGCAATAATGTCTCCAGTCCATCCAGAGCACTCCGACAACGAATACGAAACTCCTCCTGTTCTGTGGCACTTAAGTCATTCTGCATCAGCACACTAAAACATGTATCCAAAGCTGCAACCGGTGTCTTTAACTGGTGAGAGATATCAGAAACCATTTCTTTCGTGCTCTCTTTTTCTGCCCTTGCTTCTTCCTTTAGCAACTGAATATGATGTCCGATTGCTTCAAGCTGGTCATTCAATTTTTCCAGTTCTGCGTGATTTTCCGTTTTCAGTAAATCATCAAATTTATTTTCACGGAATCTGATCAGAATTTCTTCTAACTGGTCTAAAATTTTCTGATGACACGCATCTTCTGTCTTCTTCCGATAAAGTAAAAAAGTCAAAAGAAGCACGCATATCACAGTGCTTACAGCACCGGTCACCATAACCTGATGCCGAAATTGCAAATAAAATGCATTCCCTTTATTTCCCCAGTATCCATATTGCTCCAATAATCGCCTTCCCTGTTCGTTGGTTTCAATATCCTTATCCTTAAGCAATTCCGAAACAGCATCCAGCCCGGAAAATTCTTCCTTTGCAGCAATCTCTGTCATAAGATTCATTTTATATTTATAATCTTCATAAAACACATATGTGGTAAAGCAATTTAATATTGCAAACAATACTATGACAGGCAAAACCAAGGAGAGCGCTACTGTGATCTTCTTGCGATATCTCTTTGTCACTGCCTTACCTCCTGATTCCATATATACCCAAGACCTCTGATATTCTTTATATAGATCGGTGCAGCCGGATTGTCTTCGATTTTCTCACGGAGTCTTCTGATATTGACAGCGATTGTATTTTCATCCACAAAATCCCCTTCCAGATCAAACACATTTTCCAATATTTGTGTTTTTGAAAGAATCTTTTTCGGATTCTGAAGAAAAAAAGTCAGCATTTTCAACTCCGTTTTTGTCAGACTGATTTCACGACTCTTTATCAGGACTTTCATTTCTCCTGCGATAAATACGATATCTCCCGAAATCATCTTTCCGGCTTCCGTTTTCTCCTGTCTGCGGCGGAAATGTGCTTCTATTTTCAAAAGAAGTACCGAAAGACTAAACGGCTTTGTAATATAATCATCTGCCCCTGCTTCATATCCCATAACCTGATCCATCTCCTGGTCTAGTGCTGTAAGGCAAATAATGTATGTATTATAATTGCATCTCATCCACCTTACAAATTCCAGTCCATTCCCATCCGGAAGATTCACATCACAAATGATAACATCCACATTATTATCACTTGCAATTCTTTTCGCTTTTTTCACTGATTCTGCTGAAAAAACCTCATATCCGGATTTTTTCAGTGAGAATGTAATTCCACGATTTAAATTTTCATCATCTTCAACCACGAGTATATCTGGCATAGCATATGCACCTCTCTTTATTCTATAATCAACATTTTCTTTCACAAATTATATCCAAAAACATACCTTGAGCAATAATTTGTACTATCCTCGTAACCATCTACAGATATCAACCACTTGCACTCCTTTGTAATCATAAGTTTCATGGTGTGTTCTTGCAATTATCATCTTAGGATATGCGTCTCTTATTGCAAGCAAAGGCGAATATTCTCTTTCAAATGTTTTTTCATCTGAAATATTATCGCTTACCTGAATATATATTTGAGCTTCACGTTTTTTAGCTACAAAATCCACTTCCTTTTTATAGAGTTTTCCCACATATACCTCATATCCTCTCCTACGCAACTCCAGATAAACAATATTTTCGTAAACTCTTCCAAAGTCCATGTTTCGTGTACCATTGATTGCATAACGAAATGATGTATCACAAAGATAATATTTACTATTATTTGCCAGATATTTTTTCCCTTTTAAATCATACCGTTTTGCCTCATAGAACAAAAATGCATTTTCTAAATAACCAATGTATTTTGACACCGTCTTTCTGGTTATCTCGCTCTGGTCATTTTTTAAAGTTTTGCTGATATTATTAGGCGAAAGTAAATTACCGATGTTATCCATCATGAATTCCGATATGTTGGTGAACTCTGATTTATTTCTTACCTTATACTTTTCAACCAAATCTCTGATAAGAATGGTTGAATACACATCTCTAACGTAATCATACTGTCTGTCCTCAGTCTTATATACATAAGATCCCGGCATACCACCGGTGCGTACATACTGATCAAATGCTTCATCATACCTGTCTGTAATACCATAATAAGTTAGATATTCCGCAAAAGAAAATGGATATACTTTTATTTCCATCGTTCTTCCGGTAAAAAGTGTTGCCAAATCTGAACTTAACAAAAATGCGTTTGAACCGGTAATATAAATATCATAAATTCCTTTTGTATAAATACTATTAATTGCAAGTTCAAACTGCGGGCACAACTGAACCTCATCAATCAGTAAAACATTAGTCATTCCCTCTTTGTACTGATCCAGGATATACTTATGCAATGCATGATATTCCAATAAATGATCAAGCTCTAATTCCTGAGGTTTATCATAACAATATTTACCGCTTCCTCTAATGACTTCAGGTAAGAGACAAACTCTTGCAGCAATACCGATTTACCGCTTCGTCTGATGCCCGTAATTACTTTTATATCCGGTGTCCCATACAATTCAATCAATTCATTTAAATACTCTTTTCTTACAATAAGCTGCATGCAACCATCTCCTATTCCCACTTTTTAAATAATTTTTATTTTTCGGTAATATATTTAATAAACTGATATTATCACACTCTATGCCTTCTGTCATTATTCTATTCCCACTTTTTTAAAATTATTCATTTTTTGGTATTAGTTTTTAATTTTGATCCCCTACACATTTCCCACACTTAAAATCAGCTTTTTTGTAAACACTTTTCCAATAGAAAAAACGGAAACTATTGCTTCCATCTTTACCATCAGACGTCGTTGTTGTAAAATTTGCAACAACTGAATTTCTGTTCAATTCTGATTGAACCTCTTGGTGTCAGGCACTATTAAGTTTCTGGAATATACTTTTTCAAGTCAGCTTTTATTTCAAATACCCTAAAATTTTTATTCGTATTTTTTGCCTACTCATTTCTTTTTTTGTTCTTACCGGATCATATAAATGCAATCTCCAATAATTCCGCTGCAACCTGATGATTCCTGATCCGCATTAAATTATCCCAAACATCCACTTTCCCAAGAAGATGCATACCACCATGCCACACGATTTCATCGTCAATAACAGCAAAGCATTCCGATAAATATTTCCATCGCAGTCCTTCCTTAACTATAAATATTTTATAAATTGATAATTTTTATTTTGCACCCGATTTCACAGCGACTTAATCAATTGATTTTTTTGCAACCAAAACACATTCCGAAAGCGGTTTACCTTTTACCAAGGTTACCCCTACAACACAAAAGCCTTTGTTACCGACATATTCTTTCAGTTCCTCTCTTTGCCACTTATGATAGGTCTTGAACCCGGCTTTTTCCATAAGCCATATCGGCAATTTGGGATAGCCCCTTTCATAAACAAAGGTAGGAGCAAACAAAATTCCGTCCTTTTTCAAAACTCTGTGAATTTCTTTTAATGCTTTCTCTGGCTGTGGCATAATATGTAAAGCATTTGCAATCACGACAACACTAAATTTTTCATCTTCATAAGTCAAATTCGTTGCGTCCTGCACACAAAATCGGAGCTGTTCGCATTTGTGTTCGCCTTGATTGCGTTTTTCAGCTTCTTTTATCATATTTTCCGAGTAATCTGTTGCTTCCCACGAGCCGGATTTTCCTGCCATTAAAAAGGTAATCTGTCCCGTTCCGCAAGCCAATTCCAAGACAGACTTCTCACTGTCTATATACTGTTCTGACAGTTTGCAGATTTGCCCATAAACGGTATCGTTTTTCGACATAAATGCAGTATATATTCTTGCCATTCTTTCCCAAAATCCTTTATTTGTGTTATCTGTCATAGAATTGTCCTCCGTTTCCCTGATTACTTTTCGCAAAGCGGACTCATATTACTCTAATCCATGTTCCTCATTTCCTTTTTGTTGCAGATAAAACATCGCTTTCTGCGTTTCAATCTCTGCTTTGTTGCATATCCTCATCAACTTTTAAACTTGTATTTTCCTTTTCCGTATCCGGATACCGGTTCAATAATATCCGCCTGCACTATATTTGAAAGAAGTTTTGACGCACTCAAATTTTTTAAACCCAGCAATTCAGTAACTGCACTTCTTCCGAATACTTCATCATATCCAAATTTTTCAAACATTCTACGGATATGAACTGCTGTTTTAATAGCGAAATCTTTTCCCTTTTCTAAAAGCACACTTTCAATGTCTACTTTTGTCCATCTGTTGCAGCACCTCCTTTACTCGACAAAATGGAATTTGTTATTATCTTATATATCCTTTATTTATATTTAAAATTAGTATTGATACTATTATTGTTACAATTAAAGTTATACAACAACTTAACAAACTATAATTAAATACAAATATTGCAGATAGCCCATTTATTAAACAGTGAGTTAATATACAAGGAAATACACCTTTCGATACCTTTCTTATTGTTGCCAAAGCATAGCATAAGGTTAAACACATTATTCCAAAAAGAAAATAGTTCATATTTGCATTTGCTGTTCCTATTATAAAAAATATTGGTAAATGCCATAACCACCAAATAATAGAAGTAAAGATTGTTGCTATATGAAATCCAAATTTCTTTTCCAATTCAGGTTGTAAAATCATTCTCCATCCAACTTCTTCATTTCCACCACCAAATAACATCATTGGTAAAATTACTATAAGCATAAATATAGGAGCACCAAATTCAAATCCATTTATTGCACACCCCAAAACATAATAAATCAATACAAATAAAATTATTAAAACATAAGTCCAAATATTATGTTTTATATCAAATATCTTTTTTAACCATTCTTTTAAATTCTTAACTTTGTTATTTCTCTTTAGTGATATATAAGAGGCAATAGTTGGAGAGAATCCCCCAATAATGTGC
>NZ_QSDM01000031.1:0-21069 GCF_003464045.1 Dorea sp. AM58-8
ATTTTTAAAGCGAAGGATACCCAAAAAGTGCGGTAGCCGTTTTTTAAAGTAAGGATACCCAAAAAGTGCGGTAGCCATTTTTAAAAGTAAGGATACCCAAAAAGTGCGGTAGCCATTTTTAAAGAGAGGGATACCCAAAAAGCGCGGTAGCTATTGTAAGGGGAGCAATTCAAAAGATTAATTAAGGGTTTGGAGGAGTTATGGGACGAAAAGCAATTGAAAAGAGGGATAACCAGCTCATCATCAATATTGATGAGATTGAGAGAGAGCAACAGGCACTGATGCTGACAAAATCGAATGATCTGATTCATGCGAAGTTCAATGCATCTTTATTTGTACAGAAACTGTTGAATTTCTCGCTGGCGTCTATTGCGAAGCAGCCGAATGGGGAGATATCCAGCGCAGTGCGAGTGGCTGACCTGCGGAATGCGATGGATCTGTCCGGACACAGCATTTATACGGCAGTGTCGGCAGCGGTGGAACCAATATTGAATTTTAAGATCATTAAGTACGATGATGCGGCAGAAAAAATTATTGGATTGAATATTGTGACCGACTGTTATTATTCGGACGGTATATTGTATACGACATTTAACCGTAAGATTGAAGCAGATGTGATTAATATCCAGAAGAAATTTACCCGCAATAATGTCTATTTTCTGTGCAAATTTAAGTCGGCATATTCATTGCGCCTGTATGAGCTCTTGTCTACGCAGAGATGGGTATTGCAGAAGAGTAAGAAGAAGATTGTGTCAGTGATATATTCTCTGGGTGACTGCGTTTTGAGATGGGTACGATCGATCCTAATGACAGCGAAGTGCAGAAGGCAATGCGCAGGAATATGGATTGGAATATCATCGCAGAAGAAGTGGCAGCGAACCGGACACAGAAGCGGTGGGATGATTTTAAGAGGCGTATTCTGGTGGTTGCGCAGAAAGAAATTAATAATGCTGACTATTCGGATATTGGGTTTGATTTCGAACCGGTCAAAAGTGGGAAAAGCAATAAAGTTACATCGGTGAAGTTCCACATTTATCTGAAGAATCCGCCGGAATATAATGATCAGATGATTCCGGAGGAGGAGATTGACGCAGTAGATGTACGTCTGGTATCGGATATTAAGAATGCATTTCCGTCATATCCGTTGCGTGAAGAAGATCTGATTGCGGTAGTGCGGGCAGCCGGTAATGACCGTGACAGGGTAAGAAAGGCAATTGATATTGTTAATATTCAGAAGAAGCCGATTAAGAATCTGATCGGATTCCTGGTGGCTGCTATTCAGGAGTGCTGGGATCAGGATGAGAATATTCCTTATATCGTAGATCAGGATTATGAGTGTACCCAGCAGACAATCTTTGATTATAATGAACATGAGGAAGAGCATCAGAGATTGAATGAACTGGTGAAAAAGTATCTGGCTAATGATATTGAGGAAACAGATATCAAGATGGAAGACCGTTCTGTGGTAAAGGCTATGGCCAATGCTTCAAAAAAGGTCGAAAAAATGAAAAACCGTGATATTATGTGATGTAAAGGAACCGGAGGGGATATATGTCCAGAGGAGCTAATCAGAAATTTAAGATATACCGTCTTGCCCAGATTATGCTGGAGCGAACGGATGAGGAGCATTATCTTACGATGCCTGAGATTATAGCGGCGTTGAAGGAATATGATATTCCGGCTGACCGTAAGAGTCTTTATGCAGATCTGAAAGATCTGGAGATTCTTGGGATAGAGGTAGAAGGAGCACAGATTGGACATAGATATCGGTATCATGTCCTGAATCATCCGTTTGAACTGCCGGAGTTAAAGTTGTTGGTAGATGCGATCCAGTCTTCTAAATTTATTACAGAGAGAAAATCGAATGCACTGATCAAGAAGTTGGAAAAGCTGGTCAGCAAGTACGATGCGATGAAGTTGCAGAGACAGGTGTATGTGTCTGGCAGGATCAAGACGATGAATGAAAGTATTTATTATACGGTAGATGCGATTCATAATGCGATAGCGCAGAATAAGAAGATACGGTTTCAGTATTTTCAGTGGAATGTGAAGAAGGAGATGGAGCTGCGCCACGGAGGTGCATATTACCATATCAGTCCTTGGGGGCTGTCATGGGATGATGAAAATTATTATCTAATTGGATATGATTCGGATGCAGAACAGATACGACATTATCGTGTAGATAAGATGCTCCGCATCCAGATGTCGAAAGAAGATCGGGAAGGCAGAGAGCATTTTAAAAAATTAGATATGGCGGATTATGCAAGGAAGAGCTTTGGCATGTTTCGCGGGGAAGAACAGCAGGTGAAGCTTTTGGTGAATAACCGGATGGCGGGAGTTATTATTGACAGATTTGGTAAAGAGGTCATGATGATTCCGGCAGATGCAGATCATTTTAGGGTCAGTGTCGAGGTACATGTAAGTCCACAGTTTTTAAGCTGGATCATTTCTCTTGGTGACGACGTGAAAATAATCGGGCCGGAAGATGTAGTAGAGCGGATGAGAGAAGAAATCAGGCGGCTTAGCAGACAGTATGGGGAATAGTGCAGGTAAGGAGAGAAAATATTCGATGGAAGAATATGAGAAAATTCAGCTACCGTGGTCAGATTGGAAAATTATAAAATATCTCGGTGGCAGTGCAGATACGAAAGTGTATGAGATTGAAAGAAATGTATCTGAAAAGCTGGAAAAAGGAGCACTTAAAATTATATCTGGATCTGCAAGTGAAGTTGAGAGTTACGTGCAACAATTCAGAGTTATGGAAGAAATGCAAGGGCAGTCAAATATTGTCAGTTATGATGAACTCACAGTTGTTCCTCACGAAGATGGAGTGGGAGGGGATGTTTTTATCAGAATGGAACTTTTGACTTCTCTGCCGCAGCGTTTAAAGAAAGATTATTTTGATGAGAATGTCATTAAATTAGGAATAGATATCTCCAACGCATTGATATTGCGTGAAAAAGAACATATCGTCCATGGAAATATTAAGCCGTTCAACATTCTGGTATCGAAGGATGAAGAGTATAAACTGAGCGATTTTAGTATGCTTAAAAATGCGGACATTACAGCATCAGAGAGGCAGAAGACAGGAATGGAGTACCAGGCGCCGGAAGTACTGCGGGGAGAACAATATGGACATACAGCAGATATATACTCTCTGGGAATGGTAATGTATTGGCTTTTGAATAATCAGACATTACCACGCAGAGATGAAAAACTGCAGCCGCCTGCCATTGGAAGCGAAAAGCTAAAAGAAATTGTAATGAAAGCTTGCGAGAGCCGTCCAGAAGATCGATATGCATCAGCGCAGGAGTTATATGATGCATTGAGTGCCTTAAAAAATAAGCGTATCATGACCACGTTTGGCGTTATATGGTCTACCTTAGCAGGCATAGCGTATGGAGTGGGTGCTATATTCGGAGACGAGATAGGTTCCGTAATATTATTTGCTATACTGGCATTTAGTGAATTATATTCCGTATATTATAATTTTTCACGAGAAAGAGAAAAGTCTGTAAGCATGGATCAAAAGATTTATGTACCCAAGCTATTTGCAGATTTTCTTCTATGCGCAATGCCATTTATTTTGGTTATGGTCCTTAATATGGACCTGGAAAGCATAGCTCCATGGCTGGCCTATACGGTGTATATATTATTTTCATTGGCCATACCAATTCTTGTGACGCGTATCATTCGGTCATGGATGTGGACGAAAGAATAATTATTCATTGAGCAGATACTCATAAATAGCTTCTGCACATCCACCGTGATCATTGTCGGCAACGATGACATCACTGAGTTCTTTGATATGTGGACGGGCATTTCCCATAACCACGGACAGACCGGCGGTTTTGAGAATTTCCATATCGTTATCAGAGTCGCCGACGGCAATGGTGTGTTCCACCGGAATGGACAGATACTGACAGAGTTTTAAGAGGCCTGAGCCTTTGGATACATTCTTTGGAGAAAGTTCCAGAGAGGTGTCCTCGGCGCGGGCCATTTCTAATGGCAAGTGCGAGAGTGCCTGCACAAAGTATTCGCGCAGTTCCGGTGTAGCAGAGAAGAGGTTCAGCTTTTCTACCGGAAAATGTTTCTTGTTATAAGAAGCAACTACATCATCCAGCAGAGTTCCTGTCTGCAGAAAGATATCCTGATACTGTCCGATACAGAAGTCTGCCATGCGCATCACATAGCTTCTGGTAGCAAGATTCTGGCCGTTACTTGCTATGTAGATCATTGCCTTTTCAGGAGATGCGGTGTCTATGATCTTGCGGACGGCAGATGGTTCAATCTGTTCGGAGTGAATGATCTGATCTGTGTTCGTATCGACCAGTAGTGCTCCGCTTTCGCAGATAAAATAGCGGATATGTTTAAGCATCTGGCGGTAATCTTTTAATTCGGACAAAGAACGTCCGGTAGAGAGGATTACTGTTTTTCCGGCATTTACGGCGGCATCTATTGCGTCAAGACTATCCTGTGTAATCTGATGGTTAGAGTCTAATAAGGTTCCATCCATATCAAAAGCAATTAAATCATATCTATTCATGAAAATAAGTTCCTTTCATTTTTAACTTCTTAATATGGTAACATTGGAAAATTGAAATGTAAATAGATATATAGAAAAGAGGAAACTGGCTCAACTTGTGTATTTGACATATATCGGGTATAATGATTGGATAATTGGGAAAAAGACGGGGAGGAACCGGATGAAAAGAATGATAAGGCTGATAGCAGTAGTGTCAGCGGTAAGCCTGATTGGAACATTTACCTCAGGCAGTATGAGACAGGTCAGGGCATCTGAGGCAGAAGCATCACAGAATGAGAGTAATGAGAAGCCTGAAAGTGAAATGACCGAAGAGGAAAAAACGGCAAAGGCAGAGAAGGAAGCCAGAGAGAAAGCATTGAAAGAAGCCTACGAACTTCCGGTGCAGACCAATGAGATCAAGAACTGGCCGGAAGGTCCCGGGACTTATGGAGATTCTGCGATTGTGATGGATGCAGACAGCGGAGCAATCCTTTATGCTAAGAATATAGATAAGAAAGAATATCCGGCAAGTATTACCAAAGTCCTGACTGCATTACTTGCATTTCAGTATGGAAATATGGAGGATACAGTGACCATTTCAGATCACGCATTATCCTGTCTTGGATCTGGCTATGCGTCGATCGGGCTAAAGGCAGGAGATAAGATCAACATGGAGCAGGCATTGTATGCGACACTTCTGGCATCGGCGAATGAAGCAGCATGTGCAGTGGGGGAGACTGTTGCTGCAGAACATGATCAGGATTATGACTGGTTCATCCGACAGATGAATACAACATGTAAGAATCTCGGAGGGATGAATTCTAATTTTACCAACACCAATGGAGTATATGATGAAAATCATTATACCTGTGCCAGAGACATGGCGCTGATTGGGAAAGCATTGTTTGATTATCCGGAATTCTTTACCATTTGTCAGACGGAACAATATGCAATTCCGGCATCGGATACGGTTGAAGAACATATCTTTCAGCAGAAGCATCATATGCTGATAAAAGATAATAAAGATTATTATGAATACGCAATTGCCGGTAAGACAGGATATACAACTGAGGCAGAAAATACATTGATCACACTGGCAGATAACGGTGAAAGACGGTTGGTGTGTGTGGTAATGAGAACCTATGGGGGACATACGTATTCAGACACAAGAGCACTTCTGGAGTATGGATTTCAGAATTTCAGAAATGTAGATATTGCAGAGAATGAGAAAAAGGACACATATGACGCGCTGGAACATGGTGCGTGTGTAGTGCTTCCTGAAAAAGTGGATTTTGATAAGCTGAAATGCAAAGTTGAGATTCATGAAGGCAGTAAGAGAGAGGGAACAGCTACCTATTATTATAAGGACAATCCGGTTGGCAGCTGTGAAGTAACTGTGGTGAAGGACTATAAACAAAAAGAGATTGCGTTTTCAGAGTCAGATAAAAAATCGATAGATTATAAACGGATTGTATTGATCTGCACAGTTGGTGTAGTGATACTAATGGGTATTGGCTCGATTATAGCAGGAATCATTCGGAAACGTAAGAGAAGAAAACGCAGGAAAAGGCTTAGAAAAAGAGCATAGGAAAAGACAGAAAACCCCTTGACGAATGCTGAGATTTTCTACTATAATATCAGCGTATGTAAAAAACTTTGACGAAGACAGTAGGATACTTTGGAAAGGCAAAGCGAATCGGGGGTGGTGAGAGCCCGGTGCGAATAGATTGTATCTGAAGATCACTTCCGAGTTCCGTTGATCGAAAGAAGAATGACAGATGGATGCCAGATCCGGTAGATTGCGGCGGTATTGCTCCCGTTACAGGGCAGACATATCAGAGAAGTATGTTTAGGTGGTTACAAACGAGGTTATAGAGCTTTCGTCCTATTCAGGATGGGAGCTTTTTCTATTGCAGGATAGTTACTGCAGATCATACAAAACGCACTTCAAACTATTATTAAGGAGGAAGATTATGTACAAGAAAGTGTCTACCGATCTCAAGTTTGTAGATCGTGAAAAAGAGACTGAGAAATTCTGGGAAGAAAATCATATTTTTGAAAAGAGTATGGAAAATCGTAAAGAGGGAGAGACCTATACATTCTATGATGGACCTCCGACAGCCAATGGTAAACCGCATATCGGTCATGTACTGACTCGTGTTATCAAAGATATGATTCCGAGATATCGTACTATGAAAGGATATATGGTACCTCGTAAGGCAGGATGGGATACGCACGGACTGCCGGTTGAACTGGAAGTTGAAAAGCTCTTGGGCTTGGATGGAAAGGATCAGATCGAAGAGTATGGTCTGGAGCCGTTCATTAACAAATGTAAAGAGAGTGTCTGGAAATATAAAGGAATGTGGGAAGATTTCTCAAGCACCGTAGGTTTCTGGGCAGATATGGATAATCCATATGTTACTTATGATAATAACTTTATCGAGTCTGAGTGGTGGGCTTTGAAGAAGATCTGGGATAAAGGACTTCTTTATAAGGGATTCAAGATTGTACCTTACTGTCCTCGCTGCGGAACTCCGCTGTCAGCTCAGGAAGTAGCGCAGGGATACAAAGATGTAAAAGAGCGTTCAGCAATTGTTCGCTTTAAGGTAAAAGGTGAAGATGCGTATTTCCTTGCATGGACAACTACACCTTGGACATTACCGTCTAATATCGGTCTTTGTGTAAATCCGGAAGAAGAATATGCTAAAGTAAAATGTGTAGACGGATATACCTATTATATGGCATCTGCACTTCTGGATACTGTACTTGGCAAGCTCGCTGAAGATGGCAAGCCGGCATACGAGGTACTGGAGACTTACAAAGGAAAAGATCTGGAATACAAAGAATATGAGCCGTTATATCAGTGTGCAGCAGACTGCGCAGCAAAACAGAACAAGAAATGTTTCTTCGTTACATGTGATGACTATGTAACACTGACAGATGGTACCGGTGTTGTACACATTGCACCTGCATTTGGTGAAGATGATGCTAAGGTTGGACGTAAATATAACTTCCCATTTGTACAGTTAGTAGATGAAAAAGGTAACATGGGAGAGACAACTCCATTTGCCGGATTATTTGTTAAGAAAGCTGACCCGGAAGTCCTGAAAGATCTGGACGGAAGAGGACTTCTCTTTGACGCACCGAAGTTCGAGCATAGCTACCCGCACTGCTGGAGATGTGATACTCCGCTGATCTACTACGCAAGAGAGTCATGGTTCATCAAGATGACAGATGTGAAGGATGAACTGATTGCTAATAATAACACCATCAACTGGATCCCGGAAAGTATCGGTAAGGGACGTTTCGGAGACTGGCTTGAAAATGTACAGGACTGGGGTATCAGCCGTAACCGTTACTGGGGTACTCCGCTGAATATCTGGGAATGTGAATGCGGACATCAGCATTCAATCGGAAGTATCGAAGAGCTGAAGAGCATGTCTGATAACTGTCCGGATAATATCGAACTTCACCGTCCATACATCGATGAAGTGACCATTAAGTGTCCGAAGTGCGGTAAGCCAATGCACCGTGTACCGGAAGTAATTGATTGCTGGTTTGACAGTGGTTCTATGCCATTTGCACAGCATCATTACCCATTTGAGAATAAAGAACTGTTTGAACAGCAGTTCCCGGCACAGTTTATTTCAGAAGCCGTTGACCAGACTCGTGGATGGTTCTACTCATTGCTTGCAATTTCAACACTGATCTTCAATAAAGCACCATATGAGAACGTTATCGTTCTTGGACATGTGCAGGATGAAAATGGTCAGAAGATGAGTAAGTCTAAGGGTAATGCGGTAGATCCGTTTGATGCACTGGAGAAGTACGGTGCAGATGCGATCCGTTGGTATTTCTATGTCAATAGTGCACCATGGCTGCCGAACCGTTTCCATGGCAAGGCTGTAGTAGAAGGACAGAGAAAATTCATGGGTACTCTGTGGAATACTTATGCATTCTTTGTACTGTATGCGAACATCGATGAATTTGATGCTACCAAATATACACTGGATTATGAGAAATTATCCGTTATGGATAAATGGCTGCTGTCCAAGTTGAATAGTATGATTAAAGAGGTAGATTATGACCTCGGCAATTACCGCATCCCGGAAGCTGCGAGAGCATTGCAGGATTTCGTGGATGATATGAGTAATTGGTATGTAAGAAGAAGCCGTGAGCGTTTCTGGGCAAAAGGAATGGAGCAGGATAAGATCAATGCTTATATGACTCTGTATACTGCACTGGTAGAATGCAGCAAAGCAGCAGCTCCAATGATTCCATTTATGACAGAAGAGATTTACCAGAACCTGGTTAGAAGTATTGATGCTTCAGCTCCGGAAAGTATTCACCTGTGTGACTTCCCGGCTGTACATGAGAATCATATCGATACAGAACTGGAAAATAATATGGACGAAGTCCTGAAGCTGGTAGTAATGGGTCGTGCATGCCGTAACACAGCTAATATCAAGAACCGTCAGCCAATCGGTCAGATGTTTGTAAAGGCAGATAAGGTATTGCCGGAATTCTATCAGGATATTGTAAAAGACGAGCTGAATGTAAAAGCTGTAACATTTACACAGGATGTAAGAAGCTTTACTTCTTATTCGTTCAAACCACAGCTTAAGACAGTCGGACCGAAATACGGTAAGATGCTTGGCGGTATTAAAGCGGTGCTTTCTTCTCTGGATGGCAACGCAGCAATGGATGAGCTGAATGCGACAGAGGCTTTGAAACTGGATGTAAATGGACAGGAGATTACTCTCTTCCGTGAAGACTTGCTGATTGAGACTGCTCAGATGGAAGGATATGTATCTGAAAATGATAACGGAATTACCGTAGTACTGGATACGAATCTGACACCGGAACTTCTGGAAGAAGGATTCGTAAGAGAAATCATCAGTAAGATTCAGACCATGCGTAAAGAAGCAGATTTCGAGGTAATGGATAAGATCACAGTAACTTATACAGGTACAGAGAAGGCTGAGAAGGTATTTGCAGACAATGCAGATATGATCGGAACTGAGACACTGGCAGTCAGCGTACAGAAAGCTGAACCTGCAGGATATGTCAAAGAGTGGAAGATCAACGGAGAAAATGTAACGCTTGGCGTAGCAAAAATGTAAAAGGACTGGGAATATATGAGTTTAAAAATTAGTAAGACAGAATTTAAAAAGGATGTAATGGACAACTGCAGAAGACTGTTCCGTAAGGAACTTGACGAGGCAACTCCGCAGGAGCAGTATCAGTCAGTATCTTATGCAGTAAAGGATATGATTGTTGAGAACTGGATCGCAACACAGAAACAGCTCACAAAGGATGATCCAAAGATTGTCTACTATATGTCCATGGAGTTCCTGATGGGTCGTGCATTGGGTAACAACCTGATCAATATGACGGCTTATGAGGATGTGAAGGAAGCTCTGGATGAACTGGGAATCGATCTGAACTTTGTAGAGGATCAGGAACCGGATCCGGCACTGGGCAACGGCGGTCTCGGCCGTCTGGCTGCCTGTTTCCTGGATTCTCTGGCATCTCTTGGATATGCTGCATATGGATGTGGTATCCGTTACCGTTATGGTATGTTCAAGCAGAAGATTGAGAATGGATATCAGGTAGAGAAGCCGGATAACTGGCTGAAATATGGTAATCCGTTTGAACTTCGCAGACCGGAATATGCTAAAGAGATTCGTTTCGGTGGCAATATCCGCGTAGAATATGATGATGAGACAGGAAAGACTCTGTTCAAACAGGAGAATTATGAGTCTGTACTGGCTGTTCCGTATGATTATCCGATCGTCGGATATGATAATAACCAGGTTAATACACTGCGTATCTGGGATGCAGAGCCGATCGTGGACTTCCAGCTGGATTCATTTGACAAGGGTGATTACCACAAAGCGGTAGAACAGCAGAACCTTGCTAAGACGATCGTAGAAGTGCTTTATCCAAATGATAATCACTATGCAGGTAAAGAGCTTCGTCTGAAACAGCAGTATTTCTTTGTATCTGCAAGTCTTCAGGCAGCAGTAGACAAATACATGAGAAATCATGACGATATCCGCAAGCTTTATGAGAAAGCAACCTTCCAGATGAATGATACGCATCCGACTGTTGCAGTTGCAGAGCTGATGCGTATCCTGCTGGATGATTACCACCTGGAATGGCAGGAGGCATGGGATGTTACAACGAAAGCATGTGCATATACCAACCATACAATTATGGCAGAAGCACTGGAGAAATGGCCAATCGACCTGTTCTCAAGACTGCTTCCGAGAGTATATCAGATCATTCAGGAAATTGATCGTCGCTTCATCATCCAGGTAGAAGAAATGTATCCTGGCAATGAAGATAAGAAGAGAACAATGGGTATCTTGAGAGATGGTCAGGTGAGAATGGCAAATCTTGCAATCGTAGCTGGTTACTCTGTCAACGGTGTAGCAAGACTGCACACAGAGATTCTGAAGAAACGTGAACTGAAGGATTTCTATGAGATGATGCCTGAGAAATTCAACAACAAGACCAATGGTATCACTCAGAGACGTTTCCTGATGCACGGTAATCCGCTGCTTGCTTCCTGGGTAACTGAAAAGCTCGGTACAAAAGCATGGGCTACAGACCTGTCACTGATGTCCGGTCTGAAGAAATATGTAGATGACCCGAAGGCACAGCAGGAGTTCATGGATATTAAATACAAGAACAAAGAGCGTCTGGCAAAATACATCCTTGAGCATAATGGAATCGAAGTGGATCCGAGATCCATTTTCGATGTACAGGTAAAACGTCTGCATGAGTACAAACGTCAGCTTCTGAATATTATGCATGTAATGTACCTGTACAATAAGATTAAAGAGCATCCGGAACTGAGTTTCTATCCTCGTACATTTATCTTTGGAGCAAAAGCTTCTGCAGGATATATTCGTGCGAAAGAGATTATCAAGCTGATCAACTCTGTAGCAGATGTGATCAATAATGACCGCAGTATCAACGGTAAGATCAAGGTAGTATTTATCGAAGATTACCGTGTATCAAATGCAGAATGGATCTTCGCAGCAGCAGATGTCAGCGAGCAGATTTCAACTGCATCAAAGGAAGCGTCCGGTACAGGTAATATGAAATTCATGCTGAACGGTGCTCCGACACTTGGAACCATGGATGGAGCCAATGTTGAGATCGTAGAAGAAGTAGGTTCTGAGAATGCATTTATCTTCGGAATGAGCTCTGATGAAGTTATGAATTACGAGAAGAATGGCGGATACAATCCTTACGAGATCTACAATAATGATGCAGATATCCGCAGAGTTGTAGACCAGCTGGTAGATGGCACATATGCAGATGGAGATACAGAGCGTTACCGCGATCTGTACAACAGTCTGTTGAATACAAATTGCAGCGACCGCGCAGATATGTATTTCATTCTGAAAGATTTCCGTTCTTACGCAGAAGCACAGGAGCGTGTAGAAGCAGCATACAAAGACAGAGAAGGATGGGCTAGAATGGCACTTCTGAATACTGCATGCTGTGGTAAGTTCTCTTCTGACAGAACAATTGAAGAGTACGCAAAAGAGATCTGGCATCTGAATAAGATTACGGTTGAAGTATAATCGAATCAGATCATAAAAATCAGATACAGTGCTGAATAAAACAAAAGATCCTCTCATAGAATCCTATGGGAGGATTTTTTATGCTACAAAAATTAAAACGACTGGGTTCGTATCTGATTATTATCGTGCTATTACCGTATGTGATTACCGTATTTATGAATGGGCAGGCAGTTCCTGCATCCAAAACAGTAGATACCATGCAGGTGAAAGCAGAGCGTGATGGGAAAGAAATGGATGTGCCTTTAGAGGATTATTGTATCGGAAGAATGGCAAAAGAAATTCCGGTCTCGTATGAAAAAGAAGCATTGAGAGCACAGGCAGTTCTGGTGCGGACAACCGTATATACACAGATTAAGGATAATGGAAGTCAGACGGTATTCAGCGATGGATACTGGACAAATGATGACATGCGTGAGCAGTGGGGCTCTGGAAGCTATAGGAAGAATTATAACCGTCTGAAAAATGCATGGGATGACACGGAAGGACAAGTACTTATGTATGGAGAACAGCTTGCTTATGTACCGTACTGCCGGTTGACCAATGGCAATACAAGAGACGGCAAAGAGGTACTTGGGAGTGAGGATTATCCATATCTGAAAATTAAAGAATGTCCATATGATATAGAATCCAGAGAACAGATTCAGACGAAGATCCTGGATGATATGGAAGTCAGTGTTACGGAAACAGATACGGCAGGATATGTGACTTCTGTGCAGGTGGGAGATGAGACTATGAGCGGAGAGGAATTTCGTGAAAAATATAAGCTGGCATCCGGAAGTTTTGTACTTCAGAAATACGATGGGAAGTTAAGAGTGACTACACGGGGTGTAGGACATGGACTGGGGCTCAGTCAGTATTCGGCCAATAAAATGGCAAAAGATGGTAAAACATATGATGAAATTCTGGAATATTTTTTCGAAGGAACAGAATTAAAAGAAGTTGCAGATATTGTGAGCAGTACTGAATAAGAAGCCCTGCTTCTGGCAAAAATATAGCCAGAGGTGATGAATATGAAGAAGAGGAAAAAGCCTTCGGCAAGAAGGCGTGCGTCTATAGGTATTGCGCTCTGTTTTGCAGCGGCGGTGGTAATCGCAGGAACTTATACACTGACGAATTATCGGAGATCCGGACAGCAGGATGAACAGGAGCAGCAGGCAGACAGCACGAAAAAAAAGGATAGTAATAGCAAGGTATCGGCAAAATCAGCAAATACAGACAAGCTGACGATAGATACTGAGAATCAGAATGACGAAAAACAGGATCAAAAGATGGAACAGAACAAGTCGGAAGAGGATAATCAGAGTACGGAAGGAACAGATCAGAGCGGTACAGGAAGTGTAGCGACATCTGGAAGTGGTACATCTTATCATTTTACCGAAGATAGTGAGCTGTTATGGCCGGTAGACGGACAGGTAATTATGAATTACAGCATGGATAAGACCGTGTATTTTTCCACATTGGATCAGTTCAAGTATAATCCGGCACTGATTATTTCCGGAGCAGAAGGAGATCAGGTGATCGCAGGAGCAGCGGGTATTGTCAAGTCGATCGATGTAACTGCACAGACTGGTACGACGGTTAATCTGGATCTGGGAAATGGATATGAACTATTGATCGGTCAACTGAAAGAGGTACCGCTGAATGTGGGAGATACCGTTGAAGCAAATACGGTAGTGGGCTATGTCAGCAAGCCGACCAAATACTATTCACTGGAGGGCTGCAATGTATATTATGCCATGAAGAAAGATGGACAGCCGGTGAATCCGACAGACTATATGGGAGAATAACAGAAAGCGGGAGATTTCGGAGAAATCTCCTGTTATTTTTATGTAAATGTCCAAATTTGTTCAAAAACGGACGATGTCAAAAAATAGAAAGCATTATATAATAAAAAGATAAAAACGGAAGGAGAGCTAAAGATGAAGAAGAAGACGTCGTTATTGGTATTTATCATTGCAGCTGTCATGGTATTTAGTCTATGGCCACAGCAGGTGAATGCCGCAGAGAATGCTGCCAGGACTGCAACGGCAGACAATGTAACTATAAATAACTGGCACGATGCAAATGCATTGGATGACAGTACAAAGAATGTGGGGCGTATATGGACGGACAAGTCCGTATCTGCAGGTGATGTGACTCTTACCAGCCGGGAAAAAGAGTCCGGCACAGCAACAATTAAGAAAGGTGCTGATTCCGATTTTCTGGTAGGGTTGTCTGCATTATCTTCGACTGCCAAGATCACAGGGCAGACTACAGTGCCACTGGATATCGTACTGGTTCTTGATGTATCGGGAAGTATGGATGATCCGATGGGCAGTGCTGACAGAACCAAAAGAATAGATGCACTTAAAAAGGCAGTGAATAATTTTATTGACAAATCGGCAGAAGCTAATGATCAAAGGACGGATGTGAATAAGCAGAATCGTATCGCAGTTGTAAAGTTTGCCGGTAATGAGTCCGAAAAAGAGGGAAATGAGAAATATCGTGATGGACAGCATACTTATAATTACACGCAGATTGTCAGCAACTATGGGGCTTATACAAGTAAGAATAAATCAGACTTACAGGAAAAAGTCAATGATTTGAAGCCGGCAGGATGTACAGCAGCGGATTATGCGATGAATCGGACAAAGACACTTGTGGAGCAGAGTAAAACCGATGCGAATAATAACGCTGATAGAAAGAATGTCAAAAGAGTTGTTATATTTTTTACAGATGGAGAGCCAAATCACCACTCTAATTTTGATGAGTCTGTGGCAAATAGCGCGATCACATCTGCAAAAACGATAAAAGCAGATGCAGATATTTACACCATTGGTATATTTAGCGGTGCGGATGTCAGCATTACCGGGCATTCCGGAAGTGGATCATGGAGTGCTAAAGAAAAATTTAATGCATTTATGCATGGTCTGTCCAGCAATTATCCGGATGCGAAGACATATAAGGAGCTGGGAACCCGTGCGAAGGATAGTAAAGGTCAGGATGCGGCATATTACAAAGTAGCAACAAAAGCAGATGAACTGAAAAATATCTTTACTCAGATTGAAGATGAAATTATATCTTCTGCGCAGTCACCTACTCAGGTCGATCAGGGTGAGGATCCAAGTGATGCTGGATTCATTACTCTTACCGATCAGCTTGGCGATTATATGCAGGTGGATGACATCAATACCCTGGTGTACGCAAATCAATTGTATAAAAATCCGGGTAAGACGGAAACTACTAAAGACGGTAAAACTGTTGTGACATATACCTTTAATCAGGAGATTCCGGATACCAACCATGTATATCCGGAAGGCAATCTGGAAGATATTAAGATTACGGTAGAAAAGGCAGCCGGTGAAGACCAGCTGCAGACAGGCGATCTTGTTACGGTTAAGATTCCGGCCAATCTCATCCCACTCAGATATTATGAAGTTAAGAGTGATGGAAGCATGACTATAGATGAGACGTATCCGATGCGTCTGTTCTATGATGCGAGCCTTAAGGCAGGCGTAGAAGAGAAGCTTGCAAATCCGGATGCGCAGTTAAAAGCATATATTGATGCGAATAAAGATGAGAATCATCAAGTACATTTCTACAGCAATAAATATGATCAGAATCAGGCAGGTGCAGAATCTGGTGGCGTAGACGCATATGCAAAGTTTGAACCTGCAGAAACAAATGATTTTTACTATTTCCAGAATGATACGGTGCTCTATACGGATGAAGCATGTACGACTCCGGCAACAGGCAGTATTGATACTACCGGAGCAACGACATATTATTATCAGAGGAATTATTATGTATTGGGTGATGATGGGAAAGCAGTCAGCAGAACAAATACTGTAACCATTCCTGGCAACAGCAATCTGATGATCGGAGACTACGCAAAAAAGAATACTGGCGGAGAGTATTATATTCCGGCAGGAACACCGAGAACGACGAGCCTGACGTATTTTGCAGAGGACAAAGCGGAAGGTGCTAATAAGACCAATACAGCTTCAAAGTCCATCAATCCTGTATGGGACGAGAATTACAAAGGTGCACATATTACCACATATCTTGGCAATAATGGCCGTCTGACAATCGGACTTCCGGATGAGCCAGTGACATTGACTGGAGATACAGCTCTTAAGGGAAGTAAAACATTTATCGGAAGAGATATGAAGGCAAATGAGGCATTTGAATTCACTCTGACAGCGGCAGATGACGATACCAAAACAGCGATACAGAATGAGAAAGTTAAGATAGCAGCAAATGGCGATAAAGCATCGTAGCGGGAGCAAAAGACGGAGCTACAAAGGCATTCCAGTTTGGTGATGTGACATTTAAAGAAGAGGGAACCTACAACTTTAATATTAATGAAACAGTTCCTCAGACACAGGCAGGTGGAATGACATACGATAGTCATACTGCACAGGTGACGATAGTTGTGACACGTGATACTGAGAATATCGGAAAACTTAAAGCAGAGGTTATTTATAATAATGGAGCTGCTTCTGATGTAACAGACAGGGCGGTATTTGCCAACCGCTATGATGCCTCCACAGAAGTTACGGGTGGAACAAAAGCAGATATTTCTGCAAAGAAAACATTGCATGGACGTAATCTGCGAGATGGAGAATTTCAGTTTAAACTTACGACCAGACCGGCAGATGGAAGCAACGGTACAGTATTGCAGGAAAAGCAGAATGGAGCGGATGGAAGCATTGCATTTGACTCCATCAGCTATAAGACCTCGGATACAGCAGCTGGAGCAAGTGCAGTAGTACTTGATAAAGCAGTTGAGGCAGGTTATGCTGTGAAATCTACAGATGCTGACGGTAATACGGTATATACACTTAGTTATCGGATATATGAGGATACCGAAAACGGGACAAATTTAAATGGGATAAGTGTAGTAACAGAAACTTATGATTTTACCGTAACAGTGACAGATCATGGTAATGGTGTCCTGACAGCGGTTACCAATTATCCAAATGGACAGAATCAATTTGAATTTGTAAATCAGTATGGTACAGAACCTGTACCGGTGGAAATTGCGGGAAGCAAGACGCTGGCACATGATACCAGTCTGACACCAGATGATATTACAGGCAACTTCACATTTACGCTGGAAGCGTTGACAGAGGGTGCACCGATGCCGGCGCAGACCACAGCAGTTAATGATGCGGCTGGAAATGTGAACTTTGGGAAAATCACATTTACAACAGATCTTCTTCAGGATGCAATAACAACTGACAATGGAGTGAGAACCAAAGAGTTTGAATATAAGGTTACAGAATCTGGCAGTGCAGCAGGCGTGACCAATGATGCAAATGCATCAACGGGCAAAACATTCAAACTCACTCTGACGGATGATGGTAACGGTAATCTTACTGTAACAAGAAATCCGGCAGATGGACCTCTGTTTAGCTTTACCAATACATATCGTGTCGGTGAGCTTCCATCCAGCATTACCGATCAGGTAAAAGTCAATAAGACACTGGAAGGCAGAACGCTGAAAGAAGGCGAATTTAACTTCGAACTGGTGGAAGATGGTAATGTTGTGGCAACAGGAAGTAATGACGCAGATGGCAATGTAGTATTCAGCAGTATTACATATACACAGCCGGGCAGCCATGTTTATACAGTTCGCGAAGTGAAAGGCAGCGAAACGGGTGTTACATATGATGATCATAGCTATCTGGTATATACACAGATAACCGATAATGGCGATGGAACTCTCGGAGTAACACATCAGGCGATATCGTCTGAGGAAAATGATGAACTGGTTCCTGCAGAAGGAAATACTGTGACTTTCAATAACATTTACAAGGCAGAACCGGCTACAGTGACGATTGAAGCGGTCAAGAAGCTGACCGGCAAAGAGTTGAAAGACGGTGAGTTTACATTCCAGTTAAAAGATGTCAACGGTAAAGTTATTGCTGAAGCAAAAAATGATGTATCTGGAAAAATCAAGTTCGAAAATCTGAAATTTGAGGATGAAGGTACATATGAATATACCGTGTCGGAAGTAAACGATAAGCAGACAGGCATTACATATGACGAGAGAGAATTCAAAGTTACAGTTAAGGTAAGTGATAACGGCGAGGGTACCCTTTCAGCAGAAACAGACAGTAACGATATCGTATTTACTAATAGTTACAAAGCACCGAAAGATGGTAAAACAACGGATACTCCAAAGAAGCCAGATAAAGCACGCAGAGGAGTGGCTACCGGAGACAACAGTCATATGGTACTTTATCTGGTTCTTATGATCGCAGCAGCGGCAGCAGTCAGCATGGTGATTATCAGAAGAAAGAGAAGATAAAAGTAATCATACCGGATTGGGGGATCTGGTATCAGAAATTGCAAAGGCTTACGGCTGGCAAATGGGCAGAAAGGTTGCGTATATACCGTAATATGGAGTATAGTTATCTCTGGAAATGATAAGAAAGCGGAGAGATAACATGAAGCGGAATTATACCTATATGGTAAAATGCAGTGACGGAACATTATACACGGGCTGGACAACGGATCTTGAGCATCGTGTGAAAGCGCATAATGACGGCGAGGGTGCGAAGTATACCCGCAGCCGCCGCCCGGTGGAACTGGTATATTACGAAGAATACGCAACCAAAGCCGAAGCCATGAAAAGGGAGTATTCAATAAAACAGCTTACAAGGAAACAGAAAGAGAAGCTGATAGAGAATAAAAATATGTGTACCATTTGACACATGAAGGAAAAGCAGTTATAATACATTTAACAAAAACAACTGGGAAAGATGGATGCAATCTATCCGCTCCAGGCAAATATTTAAGTAACGATAGAGATAGTCGTCCTATTCTTTGGCGGGAGCAGGACGGCTATTTTCTATGTGTATAATTCAGAATTGCTACGAGCAAGCGCATGCGGTAAGTGATTATACGGAATCTATATTTGAGTCAATTAAGCATGTGAATGAATACGGAGTGGAATTCTGGTATGCGCGAGAATTACAGACAGCATTGGAGTATAAACAGTGGCGTAGATTTGAGAATATAATCAATAAGGCAAAGGATGCCTGCCAGAATAGTGGAAATGATGTTTCAGACCATTTTGCCAACGTCGGCAAATGGTAGATATAGGATCAGGGGCAACGAGAACGCTGGAGGATTATGAACTCTCACGCTACGCCTGTTATCTTATAGTGCAGAATGGAGATTCCAGAAAAAAAGTAATTGCATTAGGTCAGACCTATTTTGCTGTGAAGACGAGACAGCAGGAATTAGCAGAGAAATTTGAAGATTTATCAGAAGATAAAAAGCGATTAGAGATACGAGGGGAGCTGGCAGTACATAACAAGTCTCTTGCAGAGACGGCACGTATGGCAGGAATTGAGAAACCAAAAGATTATGCTATTTTTCAGAATCGCGGCTATCAGGGGTTGTATGGAGGCTTAGGAGTAAAAGAAATCCATGAGCGAAAAGGATTGAAGAAGAGTCAGAAGATATTAGATCATATGGGAAGTACAGAACTGGCGGCGAATCTTTTTAGGGCGACTCAGACTAATGAAAAGTTAAAAAGAGAGCATATTGTCGGAAAGAATGAGGCTAATCAGATTCATTTTGAAGTAGGAAAGAAAGTAAGAGAAACGATTAAAGATATTGGCGGAACGATGCCGGAAGATCTTCCGACGCCAGACAAAAGTATCTTACAGATTAAAAAAGAATATGCTAAATTGGAAGATTCAGAAATGGAAATATGATAAAAGAGAAAACGCAAAAGGGATATCATACAACTCTTTTGCGTTTTCATTAAAATGATTAATTTAATGATGCCAGGGTCAAAAGGTCTAAATCCACATGAGCTCGCTCATAAGTGGATGAAAGACCTTGGGACCCGCCCCAATATGAGCCTAAAAGTGGGATGTTAATCCCACGATATGCGAATAATTGGGAGGATTGTGGGAGTGCATAGCACGGAACAATCCGCAGGCATCATAGTTGGGGCTTTTGACCCCAACATCATTTAATCGGATTATAAAACAAATGCATACATTACTACGAAATGACAGATGCTTCCGCCCATGACGAAGAGATGGAAAATCTCATGACTTCCGAAATCTTTATGTTTCATGTTGAAAATCGGAAGCTTTAATGCGTAGATAATGCCTCCGGCTGTGTAGATTAAGCCACCAGCAAGAAGCCATCCAAAGGCTGCCGGTGACATGGAATTCAAAAGCTGAGTGAATGCAAGAACGCAGGTCCAGCCCATTCCAATATACAGTACGGAAGATACCCATTTCGGGCAGTATACCCAAAAAGCTTTAATCAAAATACCGGCAATAGCAATGCTCCAGACGATAGCCAACAGAATGATTCCAAGCCTTCCGCCAAGTACAAGTAGACAGATAGGTGTATAGCTTCCGGCAATTAATACAGAGATCATCATATGATCGATTTTTTTGAGAATTGTATTAACCTTTTCTGACCGGTCGAAAGTATGATAGGTCGTACTTGCTGCATATAATAAAATAAGGCTTGCTGCGTAGATTGCAATAGAGACAACGTAAATAGGACTTGGTTCATGCGTTGCTTTGATAATTAATGGAACAGCAGCAAATACCGCCATGAGCATTCCTATAAAATGAGTGATCGCACTTCCTGGATCTTTTACATGTTTTTTGATTGTGTCTGACATACGAATACCTCCTTGAAATATCTATGTTTTGATAAGTAGTATTAAAAACTATATGTAGTATATATAGATATTATACCAAGGAGAAAGAAAAATCAAGGATGAAAAGAAAAAATGATCTATTTCATGGACGGGTGTCGCCGTATAATCAGCCACGCCGAGCCAGCTCAAATCCGCTACGCTGCTTTTCGCTGTTGGGCTGTCGCCCAATAAGTCTAAAATAAAAAATAGCTAGTAGTGAGCCATGCCAGATCGAATCCGCTACGCTGATTCTCACTGACGCTGTCGCCGTATAATCA
>NZ_QSDM01000032.1:0-17686 GCF_003464045.1 Dorea sp. AM58-8
TAGCATTATAACAAATGTTATTATTAAAAATTCTTTCACTAATTTTTTATTCATAAATACTCCTATCATCTCTACAAATTGATAATTTACTTAATAATATGTGCTGTAATAATTGTATAACTATATGAATTGATAGTGATTTTGACATTTTCAATTTCGCAATACCAATTTTTTCCTTGTTTGTATATATGGCAATTTTCATCCAACACCTTATTTTTGCAATACTCAACAACATCTACTATATCTATTTTTAGATTTCTTTTAATTCTATCAACTCCCAGTTCAGTTGTATGAATTTTGTTAATATTATCGAGTAATACTTTTCTATCTTCCATTCTTCTTTTCCTCAAATTTCGATTGAACAAAATCGCTGCGCGATGGCCTGCCAAGGCTGTGGCGCAGTTTTATTTTTATAAAAAAAGCAGTGGAATTACTTTTCATAATCCGTTATTGTTAAGTTACCACACGAAACAACTGAACTAAGAAAGCTCCACTGCCTATAATAAGAATAACATTTTCCAGTCTCTTCCGCAATCGGAATTATGACGCTAATGCACCTCCGGATAAGTAGATGTAATTATTAACACTACTTATTCTGGAGGTTTTATTATGTATGCAAGATGATACATTCTATAACATGACAGATAACACTGAATACCAGGCCAATCTATTCGCTGCCGATCTTCTGATTGATGATGAGGAGATCGAAGATATGGTTCAGAACGAAGACCTGGATTATTTCGGACTCTGCAGTTCTCTGAATGCAACTCCGGAACTCATGAGCTTTAAACTATACAGCCTAACAAAACGAGGCCAGGCTTATCATATGCCAATGGAGATACAGAGTAATTTCCTGGCAAAATAAATACACAAAGATCCTGTTCTTTATAGCATAGTTTGAACAGGATCTTTTTATAATGCTTTATTTTCTATCTAAAATTTTATTAAACCGACTAAAGAACGTTGAAGTTGTTATTATCGCTGCCAAAATATCACTGATTGGCTCAGCCAAAAATACCGCAAATACTTTATTCTGGATAAAATGCGGCAAGATAAAAATCAACGGAATCAACAGAATCAATTTTCTTAAGCAGGCAAGTAATAAACTAACTTTTGCCTGGCCCAATGCCATGAAACTCTGCTGACAAGCAACTTGGAATCCAAGAGAAAAAATACCTGCCATGTAAATTCTTAACGCCCATGCCGTATACGTGATTAATTCTGTATTATTCGAAAAAATACCTGCAAACATCTTCGGAAATAGAAGCATAATCAACCAGAAGCATCCCGTAAAAATTGTACAAACTGTAAATTGAGTAAAAAATGCTTTTTTTACTCGATTTCTATTTCCTGCACCATAGTTATAGCTCATGATTGGCTGTCCACCCTGACAAATTCCCTGTAATGGTAATGTTGCAAGCTGGCTAACACTGGTAATAATTGTCATAGCCCCTACTGCGAGATCTCCGCCATATCTTGACAAACTGGAAGTAAAACTGATAGACAAAATACTTTCCGTAGATAACATGACAAATGTAGATATACCAAGAGCAAGGCATGGTAAGATGATTTCTTTTTTCAGTTTAAAGTTTTCTTTTTTAAGATGCAGAATCGTCTTCTTTCCTGACAAGAAACGAAGGATCCATATTGCCCCTACAGCCTGACTCAAAACAGTTGCGAGTGCAGCTCCCTTTACTCCAAGATGAAATACGAAGATAAAAATTGGATCAAGAATGATATTGATTACAGCACCAATCACTGTTGTCATCATGCTGATCTTTGCAAATCCCTGTGTCGTAATAAATGGATTCATTCCCATCACGATCAAAACAAAAATACTTCCAAGAATATAAATCCTTGCATAATCCACGCCATAAGGAAGTGTCTTATCGCTAGCACCAAACATCGTCAGTAACTGTGGCGCAAAAGTAAAGAATATCACCGTCAAAGCTGCGGCCATAAGCATGAGAATTGCAAAACAGTTTCCAAGAATCTTTTCAGCTGTCTTATTATCTTTCTTTCCCATAGAAATCGCTGCACGCGGTGCACCTCCGGATCCTGCCAGCATGGCGAAGGCATTGATCAGCATGAGAATTGGCGTAAACAATCCAACACCTGTTAATGCTGCGGCACCGACACCTGGAATATGTCCGATATAAATACGGTCAACAATATTATATAAAAGGTTGATGATTTGAGCCACAACAGCAGGTATTGCAAGCTGGGCCAAAAGACGTGGTATTTTTTCTGTTTCCATAGCTTGTGCGTTTGACTTACTGTTCATATCTGTGTTCTCCTAAATATTATCTAGTCATCTCAATATAATCAAATTGCTTATGCAGTCTCTCCCCTAAGTGTTCTGGTATTCTTGATAATGTACAAAACAACTGATACAACCATCATTATAGCACACAAACCAATTAACAGATCTGACACCATTGGTGTAATGTGGAACCATATAATATGCACAGCCACAGTTCCATATAATAAAAAGGTTACTATTTTTCCATGCCAGTCTGCACCATGCACTTTTCCTGTTTTTCGTATCACAAGGCATCCACTAACCGCCATATAAAGTTCCTTAACTGCCATTATAACGATCAACGGGAGCATATGTGGAAAGCGAGTAAACAAGCAAATCAACATTGCTGCCTGTGTCAGCTTATCGGCAACCGGATCGAGAATCTTTCCTAGAGTGCTAATCATATGAAATCTTCTTGCAATATATCCATCAGCGAGATCCGTAAGACCGGATAGCAATAAGATTTCTCCTGCTAACAAAGGATTTTCCTTTACACAATAACTCCATATAATTACTGGAATCAGACAAAACCGAAAAAAAGAAAGCAAATTGGGTACTGTAATAATTCTATTCAAATTTTCTTTCTGACTTCCTTCACTCTGCATGTACGGTCACATCACTTTCCTTTTGTTTCGACATAAACCAATAAAATACAGCACAAAATGCCAATGCAAATACAACACCAAAAACATTCTGAATCACTCTAAGACTAACTGCTCCTTTTAATCCATAACTTTCCGCAGCAATTGCGAGAGCGCCAAAGGTATTAAATACAGCCTGCCAGCCGTATTGCGCTGAAAATCCTACACCAATTCCACCAAGAATTCCTATATAAGCATAGATGGATGATGGAAGCAGAAAATATAATACGGTGAAGCATATAACACCTACAATATTTCCGACAATCCTTTTACGGACTCTGTATTGCATGTCTTCCACAAACGGCAAAATTGCTGACATAGCCGCAATACCAGCCCACATTGCACGTGGCATATTGCAAAGTTCTGCAATGCAAAGGACAATTGGTACACATATAATCTGGCATAACTGCCATTTTGTTCTCGATGAAGTGATATCAAATTCCTGGATTAGATCTTTCAAATTTCTTTTAAAAGTTCTATTTTTATGATTTCGATAAAATACAAAACAGGTAAGAACTGCGCCTAAAATCATTCCGGCCAGTCGCATCTGATAGCTTGTTCCTGTAACATCATATCCATATAATAGCAGATAGCCAAGAACCAATGTAGATTGGTTAAACATGAATGGATTATGACATCCAAAAAATATCAACACTGCCAGTGCAGCAATATTTAACAGCATTCCCAGTACCGGTGAAAGCTGATTTGCAAAATGCGGACATACGGCCATTATTACAAAAAACATAGCCAAAAGCATCGTAGATTGTCCAGTGTGGATTCCCAAATCCGCATTTCGAAATACCATAAGACATAATAAAACTACCACACCAACAATACTGTTTCATTTCCAAACAGGATGCTGAAAACAGTAACAAATAAAAAACAAAAAACCATTGTAACAGCTATCTTAATCAGATATACCAGTATATGATACATTTTTTCTTTCGTGGTTTCACTCTTTTTCAACAGGTTTTTCGATCCTGCCTGATTTAACTGTAATTCCTGATAAAATGTCATATAAATCCTCCCATCTTCTACTTTTATATTATATTCTCATTTGTCTGTATCGGAAGTTCTACAACAAATCTACATCCGCCATATTCCCGATTTTCTGCTTTAATCGTTCCTCCCGCACTATCTACAATCCGCTTTACAAGTGCAAGACCAAGACCGTTTCCTTCTGCCTTATGAGAACCATCTACCTGATAAAACTTGTCGAATATTCTAGCCTTTACATCCTCCTCGATTCCTGGTCCTTCATCCTCCACAATGAACTTCACAGAATTCTTTTCCTGTTTCAGAAACATCGTAATTGTTCCCTTTGCCGGACTAAACTTGATTGCATTATCTAAAAGATTCATCCAGATATGCATAAGAAGTCCTTCATTTCCAGTATATTTGACTTCCTCCAATTCTACCTGGAAGCCAATTTCTTTTTCTGTCCATTTTGATTCCAAAGAAAGAAATGCCTGACGAATCTGTTCGTCCAGTCGATATTTCGTTTTTTTCATTGGTATATTCTGATTCTCCAATTTAGACAACAACAAAATATTTCCAACCAACCCAGAAAGCCTCTTCGTGTTAAATAAGATTTTTTCTACATATCCCTCTTGCTCCTGCGATAATTCTTCTCCCTGAAGAAGCATTGTATAACCTTCAATGGCATTGATAGGGGTCTTAAACTCATGAGAAACATTAGATACGAAATCCATCTGCAGCACTTCTGTTGCACGAAGCTCTTTTGTCATCACGTTGAAACTTTGATAGGATTCACCAACCTCTGCTATACGACTGTTCGTTTCCAAATGCTGTTCAAAATCTCCTTGAGAAACTTCCTTCATTGCTTTACTGAGTCTGGTAATTGGCTCCAGTAACTTTGCATTAATAAAAGAAGTAATGAGCCCTGCGATCAGTGTATTAAAAATCAAAAGCCAGCCAAGCACAGGTATACTCCCCGGTAGCTTAAAGAAATGATTTAAAAATGCAAATAATAAAGCAGATATCACTGTTGAAAATACGAGAGACAGCCAGATTGCACCAGTCAGACAGGACCGAATCTTCAATCTTTTTTCTTTCTTCTGACTCATTATTTTTTCACCACCTTATATCCAATTCCACGCATGGTTACAATTTCGAAATTTGGATTATCTTTAAAACGCTCCCTAATTCTTCCTATATGCACCTCTATCGTATGTGGGTCTGCCTCTGTCTCATATCCCCAAACTTCATCCATTAACTGCTGTTTTGTAAATGTTCTTCCCGGCGAAGCTGCCAGCTTATATAAAAGCAGAAATTCTTTTTTCGGTAAAACAAGGCTTTCCTTATCCGTTGTAACGGTCATTGCATCATAATCAAACTCTGTTGAACCAATCACAATTTTATGTTCATTCAGGATCTGTGCACGACGGAGCAATGCGCCTACTCTTAAAACCATTTCATTCACATTTACCGGTTTTACCATATAATCATCACTTCCAGAAAGAAATCCCTGGCGCATGTCATCAAAGTTTCCTTTTGCAGTGATCATAAGTACCGGTATCTGGTATCCTGCTGAACGAAGTTCCGACACCAGCTCATAACCATCCATAACCGGCATCATGATATCGGAAATAATCAGATCAATATATTCCTTATCCAATACTTCTAATGCCTGAGCTCCATCCGGTGCACTTTTAACCTGATAACCATTCTTCTCGAGCACTTTCTGAAATAGCTGGCTTAATTCTTTATCATCTTCTACAATTAATATCTGAAACACGTTTTCCTTCCTCCCTGTTATCTATTAAAACAGATATCTTGCCCATCCAAGCAGATGCTGTACCAAAAACACATTTCTCTGACGTTTTTTTGTTAATTCAATCGGTTTTACATGATACGGATCATGATACGTGCCATCTTCTAATGCCTGTCGGGATACTTTTTCATATTCCATCATTCCTTCTTCCAACTGTTTATTGATTTCTTTGCTACGTATTACAAGCATCAGTTCCGTATCCAGATACGTACTTCTCATATCCATGTTAAAGGAACCAATCACAGATAAATCATCATCGATCAGGATGCTTTTTCCATGGTAAGAATAACCGCCTTCATATTCCCAGATGTCAATTCCTGTATTTAAAATCTTATTTCTATTTTTTGCATAATCAGCAGACCCGAATGGATTGCCATTATTTGCAACCGAATTTGTCATGATTGAAAAATTTGGAACATTCTCTGCAATCTCCTCCCATGTATTGTACATCATATCATTACAGATAATATATGGTGTATGAATCTTTACACGATTCTTCGCACTTTTCATCAATTCTCCCAGCTGATACCAGACTACTGGTTCCTTGGAACCTGTGTGAATAGGATTTGATACCAATGCAATCTTTTCTGTCTCAAACGTTTCGTCTGCATAATTCGTATCGAAAATCATTCCCTTGTTTTCATTATAATATTGCTGATATCCTTCCTGCAGTTCTAATACTGCCTTCTTTACAGATTTTCTATTTGCAAGTTTCTTATCATTATGAAAATAGCCACTATCTTCTTGTTCCCATATCGTTTCAAAATAATCTAACAACTGGTTGACTGAATTTTCTTTCCTTGGCTCATCGCAAATAACCAACACATCTCTGTCATAGTTCTTGTGTCCTGGAAAATCGCCCAGGAAATAATTATATGTATTTCTTCCTCCAAGAATATAGTTCTTACCATCTGCAATCAAATATTTATCATGCATTCTTCCCATCATTTTCCATGGTTTCAACGGATTGGCCTTATTGTATAATTTGATTTCAACATTCTCATGGGAAGATAATCCATAAAAATACGGATTACCTTCCATATCAATCCAACTCTCCATTCCATCTACCAGCAAGCGAACATGTACACCTCTGTCTGCCGCATCACGAAGAGCTCCTAAGATCAATTTCCCACTTTCATCGGATTTGAATGCAAACGTAGAAAGAATAATTTCCTCTTTTGCATTCTTAATCAATCGCACTCTTTGTAAAAGAGCTTCCGAATTCTTTTCTATGATCACTGCCCGTTCTGGATTCTCACTGCATTCGTTCCACGACTCATTATGTATTTCTTTTATGGTTTTTTCGGACATTTCTGGCTGTTTTTTATATGCAATGCAGATTCCAAGTAATTCATAACAAGCCATAAACAGAAGAACGGCCAGTATAACAAGAAGAATTTTACATATTTCATGCTTTTTCATTGTATATCACCTGATTCCTTTTTTCCATGCTTATATAATACAATGTCAATCTCAACTCAACCTCAACAAAATTTATTTTTTTCAACTAAACGGAAATTCTGTACAAATCATTCGATATAACAAAACGACCTCTCAAAAACAGTCGACTTTTAAATTAACTGTTCTTTGAGAGATCGTTACATCAGATTCTTATAGCAATCCAGCAAATAATCTCATAAATAATTGTCCTAATCGTAAATACGCACTGCGTCCGGTACAATATTGTTCTGTCACATCACGACATTCACCCATGGTTTTTATCAAATCACTCTTTATATCTAAAACAGACTGACAATCTATCATAAAACATCCATTTTCAAAATGATGGTATAAACTTCGATAATCCAGATTAATTGTTCCACAAGTTGCCATACAGTCATCCACCACACTCATTTTTGCATGGCAGAAACCAGGAGTCCATTCATAAACACGCACACCATGTTTAACCAATCCATGATAAAAAGAACGAGTGATATTATAAATAAATTTTTTGTCTGGGATACCCGGTGTAATAATTCTGACATCCACTCCTCGCTTAGCAGCCAAACATAACGCATGTGTCATTTCGTCTGTTATAATCAGATATGGAGTCATGAACCAACAGTATTTTTCAGCTTTATTTATCATACTGATATAAACTTCTTCTCCAACCTGTTCATTATCCATAGGACTGTCTGCATAAGGCTGAATAAACCCCGTTTGCTGTGCCTTGTAATCATAATGAAAAATATATTTACCAAAATCAGGATCATTCGCATCTTTATCACTAACCGCATTCCACATTTCCAAAAATGTCACTGTGAGTGACTGAACAGCATCTCCTTCTAAACGAATACCTGTATCTTTCCATTGTCCATAAGGATGTGTATAATTAAAATATTCATTTGCGAGGTTGTATCCACCGGTAAATCCAACCTTCCCGTCAATAACCGTTATTTTTCTATGATCACGATTGTTCAAGAACAAATTTAAACCTGGTACAAACGGATTGAATACACGGCAATGAATTCCTACGCACTCCATTTTTTTTACAAAATCAGTATTAATAAATCCTATAGAACCCATATCATCATAAAATATGCGTACTTCCACTCCAACTTTTACTCGTTCTTCCAGAATCTTTTGGATCTTATGCCACGCCTCTGCATCTTCTATAGCATGATACTCCATAAAGATAAACTTCTGTGCCTTTGCGAGATCTTCAAGCTGGGTCTCTAATCCCTTTACTGCTTCATCGAAATACATCACATCCGTATTCTGATAGATTGGATACTGCGAATTTCTTTGTATATAACTTGCAATATTTCCTGCCTTCGGAATCGTTTCGTTTATTCTGTTTAAACACTCCTGATTATCGGAAAGCATTGGTAACAATTTGCTATCAATTTCTGCATATCGCTCACGCATTTTATGTGTGCCGCCATTCAAACCAATCAATAAATATAGGCCTACACCCATAATTGGGAAAATTAAAATTAATATAACCCAAGGCATTTTCATGGAAGATGTCTTATCTGATGCATACAATCCCAAAACTAAAATTCCACTTAAAATCCTTGTAAATAGATTTATAATTTCTGCATATTCATTTAAGCGTGTTACAATAGTAATAATAAAAACTACTTCTAGAAGAATGCAGATTATGGAAAAACACAATCGTTTTACTCCGTTTTTTGTTTTCGCTTTTCCTTCTAAAGTATCTTGTTTCATATATATTCCAACCTTTCTACTCGATCAAATTTCTGCTTAAATTTCGTGGAACATACCAATTTTGTCTTTTATTCTCTGCATTTCATTATCTGCTTCAATGACAACTCTTGCAGAATGAAGTAATTCTTCACTTATCTCTTCATATCCAGCATTTCTTCAATGCCTTTTGTAACATTACAACAAGATGTATATAATGTAATTTCATATTTTCCATCAGCCACCTCGCAACATCCACGTTGCTGATCCACGGATCCGAGAATGTGAAAGAACTGGCTAACACTCTCTTTCTCTGATTCACCTGAAATTGCATGTATCTTTGTAAAAGCAACACGCACAAATCAAGAGGAAGATGAGAGATCTCCCGGAAGACCTATTCCTCCCATACCTCTACTATATGCATCAAGAGCCAAATTTTCGCCAAAAGTGTTCTCTGGCTGTTTTGGGGACAAATGCATATAGTTGTTTAATTGAAACATCTGCTGTGGAAATGGCGGATTATTCGTAAGCACTCCTACCGGGTTATCGTAAATATGCAAACCATGTGACATAGATTCTACCGTAATTGATTCGTTTTCATCAGAAATTATCCAATGTAATTGCGCTAATGGCAATTGCTCACTAAAAGGAGTATTCACAATATTAATTCGATCAAGAAGCTCCCGAGCTTCTGCCAAAGAAGCACACTGGCTCAATATCCAAGGAATGAATTCAAACTGTGCAATATTTTCTACATCTGACTGAACCTCGGAATAAACAGCATTTCCGACAAAATTCAGTCCAGCAATCGCCACTCCTTTTTCATTCATCGCATCATAATACAACGGATAGTTTTCTGCAACATGAGCCATTCCAATCATTGCATAATGCTTTTTTTATCTCCAATATAACGAAAATGAAACGAATAATTACGTGGTATAATTACAATCTGATCACCATAAGAGAATTCATAATCGAGGGTTCTTCCAAAGTAAAAATCTTTTGATTTATAAGTTGCTGCTGTACACATGATTGTTTATCCTCCTAAATATTTTGAAATATGTCAGTAAATTTTTGTCGAACAATAGTATAGCACAATTCTGTTATTTTGTTTCAAATTCACTAATAATCGAATTAAAAAAGAGTTTGAATGCCTTCAAAAGATTACACTCAAATACTTTGTAAAATCATATTATTCCGCCATCAGTCTTTCAAACCTATCCATAGCAAGGATGAACTTGCTTGCTCCCGACCATTCTTGCAACATCTCATCCAAAGTCTTATGCTTCACATATTTCTGCACATATACCCAGCAGGCAACACCACTGGCTTCTGATACAATGTCAGCTATAGTTTTACGCATGACCTCTTCAAATTCAGCAATTTCTTCTTTTTGAACAACATCATACAGTTTTGGTTCTTTATAATCTAATTTCACGCCATTTTCATGTACGTCTTTGATCAGATCCTTAACTTTTTCTCTTGAGTTCTCCAGTATTTTCATGTACTCCCAGATGAATGCTACCACATCGGATGATGTATCTTTTTTGATCGGTGGTAACTGAATAAAATCGTTTTTTTCGCTCATTTTCATATCCTCCTCAAGATAAAATAAAATCAATAATAGATTCTCTTGTCATGTCCAGTACAGTGTCTACAAACACTCCTGCAAACAGGATCAGATACAGAATAACACTCAGCACAAACAGGAATGCAACCTGTAACCAGTCATGATAACAATATGCAGTTGCTATAATCAACAAAGTGAATATAAATCCAAGGATCCCTCTGACAACCGCATAAGTCTGTACTGTCATCTTCACTGCCAGGCCGATCACAAAAAGGATCAGCCATACCGGCAGTAATAATATCTTTCCAGCAAGTTTTAAAATAAACATGTGCACCTCCTATCTTACCAGTCCTGGCATATCATGGTTCACTTCTGCCTGATAATACCCGTTCATCGTAGACGGTGCATTAAACAGAGCTGCCAGTAAATGTTTCTTGATATTCTTCACTTTACTTGTATTCCCTCTCATACAGTGCAGGACATACTCTATATGTGAATAAGTCAGCATCAAAAACTTTTTCTTCACCAGTGAGGCCGGATACCAGTTGCTGGCAATCAATATTTTGTCGTTTTTACACATCACAGTTTCTACGATCAGGTTTACGATTTCATCAACCTGTCGCATATCGTCATGATGGGTTACTTCCAGTGACTCATAATCAACGGTCTCTTTGACCAGATTTTCAAAAGCCTGATATTCCTCAGTAGAATTATCGCCATCGGATCTATCTCATCTGCAGATACGATTTGATTAGATTTATTATAATTCATTTCAGTATCACTAAGATTAGGTAAACAATCGATCAAAATATAATCATATCGGAATCGTATCGTATCGATGTATTCCTTCATGATCATTTCCCTGCTCATTACATTCCCCATCGTCACTTCCAAAGTTGACAATTCAATATTGGCTGGAAGCAGATCCACGTTTTCCTGATGATGCAGAATACCGTCTTTCTCTGATATTTCATCTTCATTAATCACTTTCGTCATGATGGTTGCCAAAGTAACTCCCAGTTCATCCGGCTCTACATATCCAAGACTTGCCGTCAGACTTCCCTGTGGATCTGCATCGATCAATAACACTTTTTTACCTTCTCTTGCCAGTCCAATCCCTAAATTAACGGTTGTGGTGGTCTTTCCGACTCCGCCTTTCTGGTTAGTAATGGATATCACTTTACACATATGTCGTTCCTCCTGTATTCTTTCATCAAAATTCTTCATCACGGAATGCTTCCAGATATTCATCAATAAGGTCCAGATTAACTAGCACAATTCGTTTGACATCGGGCATTTTTCTCCATTGGAACGAGCCTTAACGCTTGTCTGCCATTCGTGACCGCAAGCACCTTTCCACCATACTTTTTTATTTGAACCGAAAGTAATGTCATCAGGTGTAAGCGGTAAGTTCTTCTCCGACCACTCCGAAACAAGCTCCGGATGTACTTCTGTTAAACTGTTGTTCATAGCCTCACCCTCCTTGTGCTTAGAGTATATGAAGTTTTGGCTTTATCTTGTAGTTTGCGAATATCTGTATAAATAGAAAAAGCCCTTTGAGAAAAGGATTTCTCCTCTCTCAAAGGGCAAATTGAAAAGCTTGAATTTGTAATCACATTCCATACATATTGGCATTTTTTACAATTACTTTATCGCCTTTTTCTAATTGTTCCTTGGAAATTCCTCGTAACCCAAGTCCAACATGCTCTGTTTTATATCCACAACCATTTGCTTTTCGTTCTTTTGTATGTACATCGACAGTAGTAATTCTGGTTTCTAAGATATCTCCATTTGCTTTATAAATACACGCATTTTCCCCTTCTCTGCACATCCCTATTAATATGTTTCCTGTGGCAACTGTTCCAACCCCCATAATTGTAAATGCATCATCAATAATCAATTCAAAATCTTCTTTTAAACATGATGGAACATCTAATCTGTTCATATACTCTTTTTCTCGCTCTTTTTTGCTTTTACCAAACAATCCCATAGTATTTCTCCTTTAAAACTTCCGATTGAGATTTCACCTGTTTTAAGAGATTTAATAACTGTTATATTTTGTTATTAAATTCTCTGTAAATCCTTGAAAACACTGGATTTGTCGCAGATGAGCTTTCCCTTATTGCTTCCCTTGTGTTATATCTTCCCATATAAGTTTACGAACTCTGATAAGGGAAAATACAAGGGCAAGAAAAATCTATAAAACAGTATAACACAAAATAAAACTGACATGGTGAACTGATTGAAATGCTTCTGATTTTTGTAACTGATGATTGATTGATCGATAAGGAGATAAGATACGATGAGAACAATATTTGCAGAATACAATCCACAGTGTAACAGTATTGATGTTTATACCAGTGCAGGCTATATGCTTCGCATTGACTGTTGGGAAGCAGAAAAGAATTTAAGAACCACACCCGGATCAGATTGTGCTTTAACATCGCTTGTGTGTTACCTCTTGGTGTCAGGCACTATTAAGTTTTTTACTCGCACCTTTTTCAAGGTTACTTTATCCACTCGCTTAGCACCCTGTATTACTACAACGCACCGAGTTTAACTACACGGCTCACCGGCGATTACCGTGACCGGACTTACCCCGGCAAGTGTAGTCCAGCTTTGCTGGACACACGTAAAAGAAAAGAGGTGTCGCAAATTGCTAACACCTCAAAATTCCTTTGCTTGCACTAAAATTATGAACTCCAATGGTTTGCTATTTTCTCTATTCTTATCTTTTCTTATACAATACAAGTTCCGGATTTTTACCATCTTCTTCATAAGTACAAATAAGAATAAAATCCATATCTGCAACAACGCCGAAACATCTATCGCCGCCGTATTCACATTCAAGCTGATTGCCCAGATATGTCTTTGCCTCATTCAAAAACTTAGCCGCTTGCCCATTCGGAAGCCGGTACTCAAGATTCACATACTTTCCCACAAGGGCATTCAGTTTTTCCACCTTTGGCATTCCGTCAACATTCAATTCGTTAATTTCATTGATTAACTTTTTCTTGAATTCTTCAAACTGACCGTTATCACTAAGCTCATCATATTTCTTCCAGTAATCCAAAGTAGGAAGCAGCTCTTTCATATAAGAACGGGCTTGTTCCTCCGTGAAATTTCCGCTTACCATATTCTTAACACAAACTTCAATCAAATCGTCCATATCATTGTAAGTATATGTTCCATCGGCATAACACCACTTACAATAGTCCTCGTTGAAAGAACCATCGTGATTGTGTCCAATAATATCATCATCTTCAAGCGGCATTCCGCAGCATTGACAAATAAGCTTTCTCGGTGAGCCTAAAAGTGTATTTATGGAAACATCGAATACTTTTGACAGCAATTTCAATGTTTCCGTATTCGGAACTGTTTCTCCGTTTTCCCAACGTGAAACTGCCTGACGACTTACAAAAACTTTTTCTGCAAGCTCATCCTGCGACATTCCCTTTTGAGTACGAAGTTCAAGTATAACCTGTTTTGTATCCATTATGCAGTACCTCCCTTACACCTTTATTATAGTCTCACGCATTATCTCAAACAAGCAACTCGCAGTTGCTGTGATTTTTCGATTTAAAAAAAGCTCCGAGGGAATGAACTTCTCACTATTAATAACTATCCTGAATTATTCACGGAACAGTATCTGAAGTAATAACTGTGCCATGAATCTAAAAATTGGTCCATGTAGCCATAACATCACTCAATTAACCCGTCAAAAGGTATAAAATCCCTGTGGCGGAGTTCAGAGGGCAATTGTTAAGCTATCAAGGTTCGTTAATAGTTGCTATTCCAGCTGTGCACATACCTCTTGGTGTTAGGCACTATTAAGTTTCTATGGTAGAAGATGTTGAGGTTATCCGGACAATTGTGGATGAAATTCAAACGAAAAAATAAGATGATGAAAAATCTATGGAAACCACATTTGTGTGGCACCATTAAGTTCCTACTAATTATTTTAACACACAGTGGATATCAGGCACAAATAGAAAGCTCGTTGTATTTCTTCCTGCCACGCTCATCAAGAAAGAACGCCCAAAACCGTTTCCCGCTGTATAGTTTCGGGGCGATTTTAGGCGTTTTCTTTCGATATGAGTGGCTTTGTTTTGACGGCGGTATCCTTTACCGTCCGTCATTCAAAAACCACTGTTTGTCGCTTCCGGGTAACAAAAAAGCGCCGTATTGCTACGACGCTTTTGTCTTGCCCGGAAGATGGAGCAAGGGAACGCTATTCAATTATCTGTTGTGCTTTTTCTTTCTGCTTACAGCTGTTGTTCCAATAACTGCACCGCCACTGACGAACAGCAGGGCAAACCACAAAGCAAGATTACTTGTGTCGCCGGTCCGTGGACCTTTATCGGATGCTCCTGCTTTGGTACTGGCTGGCTTTTTCTCAAGAGCTGCAATGGCATCTTCGATATCCTTTGCCATCTTATCCACTTCGGATTGCTCAGTAATGTTCTTGCCGCGCACGACAGCCTTGACAGCGGCTTCCACACCAGAGAAATCCTTGTAGTCATTCTTGTTCAGGGCATTTGCTTTGGCAATGGCTGCATCAACCTTAGTGTAGTCAGCACCCTTGTATTGCAGGGCAGCAATGGCATCTTCAATAGCCTTCGCCATTGCGTCAACTTCGCTCTGTTCAGTGATGTTCTTGTCACGGACAACAGCTTTGACGGCAGCTTCCACGGCGGTGAAGTCCTTGTAGTTGTCCTTGTTCAGGGCATTTGCCTTGGCAATGGCTTCGTCGACCTTAGTGTAGTCAGCAGGTAAATAAGTCATTGCAACCGTCTGCGTATGCGTTGCCGCATCGGCAGTGATCGTTATATTGCCGGTGTATGCTTTGCAGTTATCGGCTGTTACTTCAACAGGGTAAGTTCCTGCTTCCAAACTGACAGAGCCGGTAACCTCCTGACCATTCACTTTAACAACAACATTGGTCAGACCGTCTGGCGTTACAACGAAAGAAACCGGATAGACAGCCTTTGTGATAAAATGAACATTTTTATAAAGTGCAAAGTACTGAGTACCGCTGGAAAGCAGGTCAATTTCTGTTCCTTCCGAGTCTACAGCTTTTGCATAGTTCAGGTGATAGCCATCGGCAATCACAGGCACACATTCATCGAAAATTGCAGGGATATTATTCTCATTCGTATTCTTTGCATCAATCTCTGCTTCTTCTACGGTAAAAGTACCGTTACCGCCCATCGGGAATTTACCGTCAGTGGTTACTTTGGCTCCTCCTTTGATCAGAATATTGCCTTTTGCCCATATTGCACCGTCCGCAGTAGAGGTACAGTTTACCTCGCCTCCGTTAACCGTCAGATCGCCTGCAGCATACAGACCGGGATAATAACTTGTTGCTTTAACTTTAGATGCAGCAAGTTCAATATCGCCGCCGTTTCCTTCGTTATCTTTCCTGATAAATGCTCCGTTGCGTCCGTCCTGAGTCGCCTTAAGCGTAACATCGGCGCCGTTTACAATCTTCAGCCTATTGGCATCGATTCCGGCATACAAGCCGGTGGAATCCACTTTTGCCCCGTCAATTTCGACCGATCTTCCGGCTATGCCCAATCCGCCTTCAGAGTTTATTATGACCCTTGCTTTATCGGAAATCTTGACGTCAGCCCCTGTGCTAATTCCATCGTAGTTTTCCCCGATAACGTTGATCACCAGTGTTCCGTCGCCGGTAATCTCGACAGAATTGCTGTAATTGAGGTATATTCCCACTCCTCCGTAGGGATCGGTTCGGGTAATGCTATTTGTCCCGGTCAACCGTATCTTCAACGTACTGGGGATATTCGTTTTAATGCCGTAGCCTGACTTAGTGTCTTTGTCAAGGGTGGCATTGTTCAAGGACAAGGTGTGAGTGGTCGGGTCATAGCTTACTGTTCCACTGCAAAGATTATCCTTATTCTCAGACGTGACCTGTACGCCGTCTACCCAGATGTCGTAGACCGTGGGATCCGCTGCCAGTGCTGTGACAGGCAGGAGTCCAACTACCATTACAATGCTGAGTAGGATTGCAAATAGTTTTTTCTTCATAACAGTTCCTCCATTTTTTTAATTGTCCGCTATTTACTTTCTCCGACAGCGGACACGCCGGAGAAGACAGAAGGTTTAACCGGAAAAGATTGATTTGCCGGTCGTGGTTAGGACTTCAATATCAAACCACCATCCTTCCGACAAACGCAAAAAGCCGAAGCCAAGGCATAATGCGCCCTGTCTCCGGCAACTGGTTCGTTATAAATTGTATGAAATAAGACTTGACACGCTGAAAAAACAGCGCTATGCTCCTGCTGAGCCGAGCCGGCAATAATTGTCGCATTTCCGTTTTCCATAGTCAAGTCCTCCTTCCATAATTTCTAAGACAAAAAGGATACAAATCCCCCTACCCCATAAATATACAGAAGTATTATAGCAGATTTTTTCAGAAATCTCAAGTAGTTTTCAGAATATTACTCTCATCTTTTTCTCAAAGCATTGCCTTCTTCCATTATTCACGGAACTTTATAACTTCTTGAATACTACCCGCAAAGGAAAAGCCGCCGTCTGTTGACAACGACTTTTCTTACTTAGTATTAACAGTATATAAGCTCACTCGAAACGATTTCCATAGCAGCGCTACGGATGTTGTTCATCCTCTGCACCCACAGCATTTAATTTCCGCTTTGAGGGCTTCCGTTACGCCCTCTTTTTTCGAAAAGCTGCTTTACCAGCCGAGAAAACATTGCTTCTGCCTGCTCGTTGAGGTCTGCAAGGTAAGCCTTGCCAAGCAAAATGCTTATGGGAAGTCACTAAGGAACAGACTGCTTATCTGTATCATAGGATTCTAACCTCTGCCGGGTACTCCGCCAGCTCCGTAGAGAAGTATCATTATCATTCTGACTGTCATCGCCATATCGGGGGCAACCTGATACTCATAGCCGGAGTTCTCGCTATTCTGAAATACAGAAATCACGGCGTACCTGCTAAAGTGGCTATCATCAGAAATAAAGTCTTAGTGAATGACTTATTCAATTTTCAAGTGAAAAGGCTTCCGGTTTTGCTATCCGGAATGAACCCCTTCACTCATTTGGACAAAGGTGTATGAAATGCACACCCAAAATCGCTACTTTTGAATCAGCACCACCAGCTTAGCTGGTGGTTTGCTCTGTCCCTGTAAGGGACTATTACCGGCTTGGACCTCAAAGGTCCTACGAAAATAAGGTCCCCAACCGCACCTCATT
>NZ_QSDM01000033.1:0-16705 GCF_003464045.1 Dorea sp. AM58-8
CGAAAGGCGACGGCACGGACTAGCCGTTGCTGGTGTGGCGTAAGCCACGCCAGCAGGTAAAACCCCTCGGTATCTAACAGAGGGGTACGTTTGCAAATAGACAATAGACGAAAAACATAGGAAACATAAGGCTTCTGGCATGATTTTTTAGCAAAAATCGGCTGTGAAGTCGCCTTAAAAAACTTCACACTTGACAGATTGGGGGTATGGTTCTGAATAAAGAACAATGGATAAAAGAATTACGGGAGAAACGGATTGCTTACGGTATCTCACAAGGCAGGCTGGCGGTGGCTTCTGGTATCACAAGGGAATATCTCAACAAGATAGAAAGTGGAAAAATGAAGCCGTCAAAGGAACTTCTGAATACTCTGCATAAGGAACTGGCAAGGTTCAATCCCGAAGCACCGCTTACCATGCTGTTTGATTATGTGAAAATTCGTTTTCCTACGCTGGATATACAGCACATCATCAAAGATATATTAAAACTGAATATCAACTATATGCTCCATGAAGATTACGGGCGTTACAGTTATACGGAGCATTACTCTCTAGGGGACATCTTTATCTATACGTCGGCTGACGAAGAAAAAGGTGTCCTTTTAGAATTAAAGGGGCGTGGTTGCAGGCAGTTTGAAAGTTACCTGCTGGCACAGCAAAGAAGCTGGTATGACTTTCTCATGGACGCATTGGTAGACGGTGGCGTGATGAAGCGTATCGACCTTGCTATTAACGACCATACGGGCATTTTGGATATTCCAGAGCTTGCGGAAAAATGCAGGAAACGGGAATATATCGGAAAGTCCAGAAGCTATAAGTTTTACCGGTCGGGTGAGCTTATCAAGCACAGAGAGGAGGACAGAGAATATATGGGACATACCCTTTATCTTGGTTCGCTGAAATCTGATGTGTATTTCTGTATCTATGAAAAGGACTATGAGCAGTACGTCAAGTTAGGGACACCTTTGGAAGAAGCCGACATTATCAACCGTTTTGAGATACGGCTTAGAAATGAACGTGCCTATTATGCAGTACGAGATTTACTGACCTATTATGACGCAGAGCAGACCGCATTTTCTATCATCAATCAATATGTGCGATTTGTTGATGAAGAATCAGACAAACGAAAAAATGACTGGAAGCTCAACGATCGCTGGGCTTGGTTTATCGGCGATAACAGACAGAGCTTGAAGCTGACGACAAAGCCAGAGCCGTACACCTTAGACCGCACATTGCGTTGGGTACAAAGGCAGGTAGCACCGACCTTGAAAATGCTGAAAAGGATTGATAAAGGAAACGGCACAGACTACATGGAAACGATTGAGAAGCAGGCAACTTTGAGTGAAAAGCATGAAATGATAATCAAACAGCAGACGACCCCTGCAAAAGATTTGGTGGAAAGTTAGGAGTGATGAAAAAATGTGGGAATTAGTAAAAGATTTACTGCTGGTATCTCTGGGAATGGGTATCGGCGTAGTCTTGATGTGTATGTTAAGTGTCGGCAAAGAAGCCGACTATAAAATGAAACAATTAAGAGAAAGTGAGGACAAATAACATGAATTTCGGAAACAATTTGTATCAATGGTTTTTAAGTAACGCACAGAGCTTAGTGCTTATGGCGATTGTGGTTATCGGTATCTACTTAGGGTTCAAGCGTGAGTTTTCAAAGCTCATTGGCTTCTTAGTAGTTGCTCTTGTTGCTGTCGGATTGGTATTCAATGCTGGCGGTGTGAAAGATGTACTGTTAGAACTGTTCAATAAGATTATTGGAGCATAAAATTTTATTGTAGTGCTGATATGAGAATGTTATAATGTGGATATGAAGAAAGCGACAAATTAGAATTTATTAAAAAGGTTGGAGTAGAAAATGATTAAAAGAATATGGACATTTAAAAGAATTATATTAGCAATAATTACATTTATGTGTACTATAATTGTTGTAGTCTCATTGCAAAAAAGTATTATGGGAACAGATAAATTGCAAAGAGATTTTGGAGTTGCATTTCTTTTCATTGTTGTGCTTGTTTGTTTCCTTTACTTTTTATATAAACTATTAATACCCAAAAGTTTTAGGTGTATGACAGTAGTAAAAAAATATTTATCTTTTAGAGAATTGAAAGATCGAATTAATAATGAATCGTTTTCAAAAGTCGTTATTGATGAGAAGAAATCTGGAAAGATTGAAATATATTATTCCTCTAAATGGATTTATGCTGATGAGGTTTATATACCAAGAAAATTAATTTTGGATTTGATAGCAGAACGCAAATCTTTATATTCATCATTTGAAAAATTATCAATAGCAACAAAAAACGGAGAAAATATTGTATTTGCCATAATTGATATTGAAGAAGCAGAAAAAATCATAAAATCTTTGCAAGAAATTTTCGAAGAGTTTACATTGGATTTTAATAATATGAGAAAAATTCAAAATAGAATTTTAAGAAAAGAAATAAAGCAAGAATTTTATAAACGGGTTATAAATAAAGAAGACTTTTTGAAAGAAAGCGGTTTGTAGAGCATGTTAAAATAGGAGTTTCATAGTTTGTAACAATGCTTTATAGATAAATTAGAATTTGGGAGATATAAAAATGGTATATAATGATTTAAGAAGTAAGCTAAATGAATACAACTGGGATGACGGATTTGAAATTCCAAAACAAATACTTGCTGCCCCCAGTTGTGATTTAGCACTAGCACTAGAGATATTTTATTTAAGTGATGGTTATGCTTTCTTAGACGATTCAACAAAGATAACTGACTTAAAAGAATGGGGGAAATTTATTACCGTTCTCTATGATGATATATTGAACAATAAATTTCCAAAGACAAGCACAACATTTAAAATTCCATTATCCCAAGTTCAAAAATACAAACTTCAGAAAAAAGGTATTTCAAAAATTTTTTTAACTGACTTATAACTCCCAGTTTGACAATTTCATATCCCTACACACAAAGCAGTTAGTCTTAGGATTGACTGCTTTTTTCTTACCAAAATTTCAGATTGGAGTGATGAAATGAACGATATTTTTAAGGATATGCAGGCAAACGTCGGCTGTGAATACATTTCCGACCTGCCCTCTTACAAGCGTAAGGTGTGGCAGGAAATGAAACGGCTGAACCCTGCCGACTATGAAGAAAGACAGTTAGAAGATTTTTCTAAATATGTGTTTGGTATGTCGTACCAGACCTTAAAAGATGTGATGAAACAACAGAAAGGACGTGAGGAACAATGCAGGAAACAAGGGTGCTGGTGGAAACGAGAGGAACAACTGGCGAAGAAACAACGTCGTACTGGTTCGACCTGCCGATAGATGTTGCTGAGTTTGAAGAAAAGCTAGGTGTCGGTGCAGAAAGTGGGGATTACCGCATTATCGAAAAGGTGTTGCCTTATGCTGATGAAGTCCACGAACATACAAGTGTGTATCAACTCAACGAATTAGATTATATGTACCACCAGCTTTCCAGCGATATGCAGGAAGAATATATCGCACTTCTTACTGTGTTTGAGAACTTAGAAGCACTTTATATTTGCAGGAACGTGATTATCGTTTATCACGACTGTAAAAGTATGATAGATGTTGCAAGACAAAAGCTGATGAATGACCCGACGTTCAAACATTTATCCGAGGACTGTCAAGAATATTACTTTGACTTTGGAGCCTACGCTTCTCATTTGCTGGAAAACAGACGCTATCTTGTAACGGAACACACTATCTTTGAACTGCCAGAGTAGGAAATGAGGTGGTGCTTATGATTGATGATATGGCGGTTTATATTGCTAATCTTGGCAAATACAATGAGGGCTATTTAGTCGGTGCTTGGTTCACATTTCCCATTGACGAAGAAGATGTAAAAGAAAAAATCGGCTTGAATGAACAGTACGAGGAATACGCAATCCATGATACCGATAACTTCCCTATTGCGATTGGCGAGTATGTTTCCATTGAAGAACTCAATGAGATGTATGAAATGATAGAGGAACTTCCCGACTATATCGTAGAGTGTCTGGACGAATTTATCAGCCACTACGGGACGCTGGAAGAAGTCGTGGAACACAAGGACGATATTTATTATTATCCAGACTGTGAAACCATGACAGACGTTGCCTACTACTACATAGACGAATTGCAGGCACTTGGCGACATTCCACCCAGTTTACAGAACTACATTGACTATGAAGCTACGGGCGAGATTTGGATATGGGCGGTTGCTTTATCGAAACAAGCGAGGTATGTGTGAGATACCATATTAACGCTGGAAGATCAGCAACAAGCATTGTTGCTACTGACAGCGTATTTCTCTTTTAAGGGACAGTCTGAAACATGGCTGTCCTTTTCTATTTAGAAACTTACGAAAGGAGCTGAAAGAACTTGAAAAAGATTAAAAGCTACACGGGTATCTGGAACGTGGAAAAAGTCTTGTATGCAATCAATGACTTTAACCTGCCTTTTCCCGTTACTTTTACACAGATTACATGGTTTGTGATTACAGAATTTATCATCATTCTGTTTGGGGATATGCCCCCACTTTCCATGATTGAGGGAGCATTTCTCAAATACTTCGGTATTCCAGTTGCTCTCACTTGGTTTATGTCGCAGAAAACCTTTGACGGAAAGAAGCCGTACAGCTTTTTGAAATCACAGATAACCTATGCCCTGCGACCAAAAATCACTTATGCAGGAAAAGCCGTAAAACTGCATAAGCAGACCTTGAATGAAACAATCACGGCAGTAAGGAGTGTGAACTATGTTCCCGATAAAATATATTGACAATAACCTTGTCTGGAACAAGGACAATGAGGTGTTCGCCTACTATGAGCTGATACCGTACAACTATTCTTTCTTATCCGCAGAGCAGAAATTTATCGTGCATGACAGTTTTCGACAGCTTATCGCACAGTCCCGTGAGGGTAAAATTCATGCCTTGCAGATTGCCACAGAAAGCTCAATTAAAAGTATGCAGGAACAGTCAAAGAAACTGGTAACGGGTAAACTTCGTGAGGTGGCAGTCCAGAAAATAGACGAACAGACTGAAGCGTTAGTATCAATGATTGGGGACAATCAAGTGGACTACCGCTTTTTTCTTGGCTTTAAGCTCATGGTTACGGAAGAACAGTTCAATCTGAAGAACATCAAAAAATCGGCATGGCTGACGTTTGCGGAATTTCTCCATGAAGTGAACCACACGCTGATGAATGACTTTGTTTCCATGCCGAATGATGGAATCAACCGTTACATGAAAATGGAAAAGTTACTGGAAAATAAAATCTCCCGTCGCTTTAAGGTACGTCGCTTGGAAATCAATGATTTTGGGTATCTCATGGAACATCTTTACGGCAGGGACGGTATCGCCTATGAAGATTACGAATATCAGTTACCAAAAAAGAAATTGCAGAAAGAAACGCTGATAAAATACTACGACCTTATCCGTCCGACAAGGTGTGTGATTGAGGAAAGCCAGCGATATTTACGCTTGGAACATGAGGACAAGGAAAGCTATGTATCCTATTTTACCGTCAATGCGATTGTAGGCGAGCTTGATTTTCCGTCAAGTGAAATCTTCTATTTCCAGCAACAGCAATTCACATTCCCCGTTGATACTTCTATGAATGTAGAAATCGTGGAAAATCGAAAAGCATTAACAACAGTCCGCAACAAGAAAAAGGAATTGAAAGACCTTGACAATCACGCTTATCAAGCAGGAAGTGAAACCAGTTCAAATGTGGTGGACGCATTAGACAGCGTGGACGAACTGGAAACGGACTTAGACCAGACAAAAGAAAGTATGTATAAGTTAAGCTACGTGATACGGGTGTCTGCACCCGATCTTGACGAGCTGAAACGCCGTTGTGATGAGGTCAAGGACTTTTACGACGACCTTAATGTAAAGCTGGTACGTCCTGCTGGGGATATGCTGGGGCTTCATTCTGAATTTCTTCCTGCCAGCAAGCGATATATCAATGATTATGTGCAGTATGTAAAATCAGACTTCTTGGCAGGGCTTGGTTTTGGTGCGACACAGCAGTTAGGGGAAACTACGGGTATCTATATGGGCTATTCCGTTGATACGGGAAGAAATGTGTACCTGCAACCGTCCCTTGCCAGTCAAGGTGTGAAAGGTACAGTTACCAACGCCCTTGCTTCTGCTTTTGTCGGTTCGCTTGGCGGTGGAAAGTCGTTCTGCAACAATCTTCTTGTGTACTACTCTGTTCTCTTTGGCGGTCAAGCGGTTATCTTAGACCCAAAATCAGAGCGTGGCAACTGGAAAGAAACGCTCTCAGAGATAGCCCATGAAATCAATATCGTAAATCTTACCAGCGACAAAGACAATGCAGGACTTCTTGACCCGTTCGTGATTATGAAGAATGTAAAAGACGCTGAAAGTCTGGCAATCGACATCTTGACATTTTTAACGGGTATTTCCTCTAGGGACGGCGAAAAATTTCCCGTGTTACGAAAAGCGGTGCGTTCCGTTACCCAGAGCGACAGTCGGGGCTTGCTCCATGTGATAGACGAGCTACGCCGAGAAGATACACCCATATCAAGAAATATTGCAGACCATATCGACAGCTTCACGGACTACGACTTTGCACACCTGCTGTTTTCAGACGGTACGGTGGAAAATGCAATCAGTCTGGATAACCAGCTCAATATCATTCAAGTAGCGGACTTAGTATTACCAGATAAGGACACGACCTTTGAGGAATACACGACCATTGAATTATTGTCGGTGTCTATGCTGATTGTGATTAGTACCTTTGCCCTTGATTTTATCCATTCGGACAGAAGTATTTTTAAGATTGTCGATTTGGACGAAGCGTGGGCGTTCTTAAATGTGGCACAAGGCGAAACCTTATCAAATAAGCTGGTGCGTGCTGGACGAGCTATGCAGGCAGGCGTTTATTTTGTTACACAATCTTCTGGCGACGTGTCAAAGGAAAGTCTGAAAAACAATATCGGTTTAAAATTCGCTTTCCGTTCTACTGACATTAACGAGATAAAACAGACCTTAGAATTTTTCGGTATTGACAAGGACGACGAGAACAACCAGAAACGCTTGCGTGATTTAGAGAACGGACAATGCTTATTGCAGGACTTATACGGACGTGTCGGTGTGGTGCAGATACACCCAGTCTTTGAAGAACTGCTACACGCCTTTGATACCAGACCGCCCGTGCAGAGAAATGAGGTGGAGTGATGAAAGAAAGGATAAAAGGTGCGTTCACAAAAAAGAAGATTTTCCACTTTCTCAAAATGGCTCTGTTCGTGGTGGCACTCTCCCTTATCCTGCTTTCACTTTTGGGGACGGTGGCTCATGCGACGGGGCTTGTGGACGATACCATAAACGCAGAAAATCTTTACTCAAAATATCCCCTTTCCAACTACCAGCTTGATTTTTATGTGGATAATAGCTGGTCGTGGTTGCCGTGGAACTGGCTGGACGGTATCGGAAAATCGGTACAGTACGGGCTTTACTGCATTACCAACTTTGTCTGGACGATAAGCCTTTATTTAAGCAATGCAACGGGCTATGTGGTGCAGGAAGCCTATAAGCTGGACTTCATCAACGATATGGCAGACAGTATCGGAAAGAGCATACAGACCCTTGCAGGTGTAACCGAGAACGGCTTTTCTTCTACGGGCTTCTATGTTGGTTTCCTGCTTCTCATTATCTTAGTGGTGGGAATGTATGTTGCCTATACGGGACTGATTAAACGGGAAACCAGCAAGGCACTTCACGCTGTTATCAACTTTGTGGTGGTGTTCGTGCTGTCCGCTTCGTTTATTGCCTACGCTCCCGACTACATCAAGAAGATAAATGAATTTTCATCAGACATCAGTACCGCTTCTTTGGACTTGGGAACAAAAATCATGCTCCCCAACTCCGACAGCGAGGGCAAGGACAGCGTGGACTTGATACGGGACAGCCTATTTTCTATTCAAGTGGAACAGCCGTGGCTACTTCTGCAATTTGGAAACAGCAACGCTGAGGAAATCGGGACAGACCGTGTGGAAGCACTGGTATCAGTAAGCCCAGAGGACGAGGACGGCAAGACCAGAGAGGAAGTCGTGAAAACAGAAATTGAGGACAACGACAACAACAATCTGACGATACCGCAGGTGGTAAATCGTTTAGGCATGGTGTTCTTCCTACTGTTCTTCAATTTAGGGATAACAATATTTGTATTCTTGCTTACGGGCATGATGTTGTTTAGCCAGATACTTTTTATTATCTTTGCAATGTTTTTACCTATCAGCTTTTTACTTTCCATGATACCGAGTTATGAAAGCATGGCAAAGCAGGCAATCGTGAGGGTATTTAATACCATAATGACACGGGCAGGAATAACGCTCATTGTAACGGTGGCGTTCAGCATTTCCAGTATGTTTTATAACATTTCCACGGACTATCCATTTTTCATGGTTGCGTTCTTGCAGATAGTGTGTTTCGCTGGTATCTACATGAAGCTGGGCGATTTAATGAGTATGTTCTCGCTTAATGCTGGCGACAGTCAAAGTATGGGACGACGCATATTCCGCAGACCGTATCTGTTTATGCAACATAGGGCTAGAAGAATGGAGCGACGCATGGCTAGAGCTGTTAGTCATGGAAGTATGGTTGGAGCTGGCACAGGTGCGGTTACGGGAGCTATGCTATCGGGTAATGGTTCTTCAAGGAGTAATCCTCAAAAAGATAAACGTATTTTTTCACGAAGCAACACTTCTTCCAGTTTTGGAAATCGTGCTGGTTCTGCTGTCGGTGCTGTCTTAGATACGAAAAATAAAGTGAAAGACAAGGCAAACGCTGTCAAAGAGAATATCAAGGATATGCCGACACAGACCGCTTATGCGGTGTATTCCGCAAAGGAAAAAGCAAAGTCCAGCGTGTCCGACTTCAAGCGTGGCATGGTGCAGGAACAGCAGTCCAGACAGTCGGGACGATTGGAAAGGCAGGAACAGCATAGACAAAATATTGCTGACAAGCGTATGGAGCTTCAAAAGGCACAAGAAGCAAGGCAGGCACAGCGAAAGGCTGACGGATCAGCGACAACGGGAGCTACCCGTCCCCATGAGCGACCAGCCACAGCTTCAAAGCCGAGTACGGAAAAAATACAGAAAGTCAAACGCCCTGCCACAGCTCCAACTCCGAAAGCAAGTGAGCCAGTCAAGACAAATGTTATCAAAGAGCGTCCGCTATCTTCTGGTGCTTCTGATAGAAAAGCGACCCAACCTACACAGACAGTACATAGGCAGAATGTAGAAAAAGTAGTATCGCAGGAAACACGCCAGAATTACACCAAAGACCGCAGGACAAAGGTTCAGCAGACGCAGAGCGTCCAGAAGAACCAGCAGACAACAGAGAAAACTCGTAACCTTGTAACGAAGAAAGGACAGAAGAAAAAATGAAACTGAAACATATCGCTCTTATTGGCAGTCTGTTTCCTATCCTCTTTTCTCTGGTGCTTTTCTTTGGTGTCTTGATTAGTGCGGACAGCGACGACGAGAACAGCAACTTTTCTTCGGGCATTACGGGTATGAACTTATCCGCAGAAGTTTTGAAACATCAGCCTATGGTAGAAAAATACGCCAAAGAAAACGGTATCTCTGAGTATGTCAATGTGCTACTGGCTATCATTCAAGTAGAAAGTGGCGGTACGGCAGAAGATGTTATGCAGAGTTCGGAAAGTCTTGGTTTACCGCCTAACTCTTTAGATGCAGAAAGCTCAATCAAGCAGGGGTGTAAATATTTTGCGTCCCTGCTTTCTTCCTGCAAAAATCAAGGTATCGACGATTTGAATGTAGCAATACAGTCTTATAACTATGGTGGTGGTTATGTGGGTTATGTGGCAGGAAAAGGAAAGAAGCACACTTTTAATCTTGCAGAGAGCTTCGCCCGTGAAAAATCGGGTGGAAAGAAAGTAACCTATACCAACCCGATAGCCGTTGCGAAGAACGGGGGCTGGCGGTATGGCTATGGAAATATGTTCTATGTGGAATTAGTCAATCAGTATTTAGCTGTACCGCAGGTATCGGGAGAACTGGCACAAAAGGTCATGAATGAAGCGTTGAAATATCAAGGCTGGAAGTATGTGTATGGCGGTAGCAATCCCAACACTTCCTTTGACTGTTCGGGATTGACGCAATGGTGCTATGGAAAAGCTGGTATCTCCTTACCGAGAACGGCACAGGCACAGTATGACGCAACCCAACATCTTCCACTTTCGCAGGCAAAAGCAGGCGATTTGGTGTTTTTCCATTCCACCTATAATGCTGGTACTTATGTAACGCACGTTGCAATTTATGTAGGGAATAACAAGATATATCATGCAGGCGACCCGATAGGATATGCAGACCTAAGTAGTAATTATTGGCAACAGCACTTAATCGGTGCAGGACGAGTAAAACAATAGAAAGGACTTGAAAAATATGTTTAAGAAGAATAAGAAACAGACAGAAAATATCAAAGAAAAAAAGGTGCGTACTGTCAAGGTAGGCACACATCAGAAAACCGTGATTGCGTTGTGGGTGGTGCTTATTGCAAGCGTGAGCTTTGGGGTGTATAAGAATTTTACGACTATCGACCAGCACACGACCCATGAAAAAGAAGTCATTGAGCTTCGCTTGCAGGACACTAACGGGATAGAAAATTTCGTGAAGAACTTTGCGAAGTCTTATTACACATGGAATAACAGCAAAGAAGCTATCGAAGCAAGGACGCAGGCAATCAGCGGTTATCTGACAAAGGAATTGCAGGACTTGAATCTAGATACCATTAGAACCGATATACCGACCAGCTCCACAGTTACAGATGTGATTGTATGGCATATCGAACAGTCGGGAACGGACACTTTTTCTGCTACCTACGAAGTAGATCAGCAGATAAAAGAGGGAGAACAGACAAACAATGTGAAAGCGACATATACTGTAAAAGTCCATGTGGACGCTGACGGGGATATGGTAATCGTTCAGAACCCGACCCTTGCACCAGCAATCGAAAAATCGGACTATGAGCCTAAGACACCAGAAGCAGACGCAAGTGTAGACGCTGATACCGTAAACGACGCTACCGCATTTCTGGAAACATTCTTTAAGCTCTATCCGGCAGCCACAGAAAAAGAGCTTGCCTACTATGTAGCTGGAAATGTGGTTGAGCCTATCGGCAGGGACTATTTGTATTCTGAATTGGTAAACCCTATCTTTACAAAGGACGGGGACAATGTGAAAGTCAAGATTGCCGTGAAATTCCTTGATAATCAGACAAAGGCAATGCAGGTGTCGCAGTATGAGCTTATATTGCATAAGGATAGTAACTGGAAGATTGTAGGATAAATGATATAAAAAGACCGTAGCCTGTGATACACATTTATGTGCCTTACAGCTACGGTTATTTTTGAAATTGATTGCGTATATCCTTGTCTTTACGAAACGCTATTTTAGCAGACTTCATTAAATCTACTAAGAAACGTACTTCGTATTCATCACAGTCTGAAAAAATATCTTTTGCTTCTTTTTCAAAAACGATTTTAGAAGAAATCACATTATCGCATAAAAGAGTATCGACTGATACAGAAAGTGCATTGGCAATCGCAATCAAGGTTGGTAAACTGACTTTTGTTTTTCCTGTTTCTACATTGCTCATGTGAGCTGGCGTAATGTCGATAAGGTCGGCAACGGTTTCCTGTGTTACGCCCTTTTTAATTCTTGCAATTTTAATACGCTGTCCGATTGCTTTGTAATCAACTTCCACAGTTTCCTCTCCTTTCCTGCTTTTTTATATTGTAACCATTCGCAGAGTGTAATATAATACTCTGTATAAATGAATAATCTACACAATATATATTCAAGAAAGAAATTTTGCGTTATGATAAGAAAAATGACAAAAGAACTGGAGGTGTCAAATTCTTATGTTACATTTTTGCAAAAAGACTAGTAAAGAACTTATAAAACAAGTGGCAAAATTACACGGCTGTTCCGTTGCAGAAATAAGAAAAGAAATGCAACTTGCCATTGAAGAAGCCCGAAATAATGATGACCCAGATAAACAAGCAGAATTTCAACGGCTTTTCGGGGATAAGACACCTACCCCAGAAGAATTTATTTGTAAAATAAGTAAAAATCTGAAATTTTAACAAAGGAGCGTGTGCAATGAAGCAATCAGAACAGCAGGAACAGGAATTTTTATCGGTCTGTTGTTCCCGTGACTATGAACTGCTGACAGGGAAAAAAACTATGACACAAAAGGACTATGTACGAATTACTTACCTTGTCAATGCGCTGGGCTATGCTCAATATCTCCAACTTTTAATTGGACGGTATATGGATATGGCATTGATAGAGGAAGAACACGAAGAACGGGAACATGAAATCTATCTGGAATATCCAGAATATTATGAAGATGAGGGTATCTTTGAGGAAATGGAACAATGGATTGATGATTTTATAAAAACAGTTCCCGAAGAAAAAAGAGCATATTATGTACAGCTTATAGAAGATAATTCGGAAATTTAACAGTACAGAAAGTTGCTATATTTATAGGTTTATGGTGTGGCAACTTTTTTCAGTTTGGCGGTATAAAAAGATTGAAAGTAGTATTTATTTCCAGTATAATGTTTTTTATATAGAAGTAAGGATTGAATTTTTTGAAAGAAAGGGTTGACAGTCATGTTCACACATTGTTACGCTTGCGACAGACAGACAGACAGACAGACAGACAGACAGACAGACAGACAGACAAGTAAATTCTGCCCTTTTTTCAATTCTATCAATAATAAACAGAACGCACAGATTACCCAGCTATAAGGGGGAGTTTGTGCGTTTTTCTATGCAAAGAATTTATTGAAATAAGGAGTGAACAATTATGAAGAAAAAACAAGTAATTGCAGTAAGTTCCGCATTGATGATTGGAACAACAACTGCACTTACAGGGCTTCCTACTCCTGTCATGGCACAGGAAAATACAGAAGTGGTGCAGGAAGCCGTTGTAGAAGAAAACAAGACAGAGCAAGTTCCTATGGAACAGGGAACAGAAAATGCAGAAGTACAAGAGAATATAACAGACAAGGAACAGGAAGAAACTGCTGAAAATGCAGAAACTTCAAAAGAAGATTTAACAGAAGAAAGTACAAAACAGGAAACACCTGCAACACCAGAAAAAGAAGTGGTTGCCGAAGATAAGACCGTCGAAGCAAGCAAAAATACAGAAGTAAAAGCTGGAAGCATTGCTATTGATGAAGCACATTTTCCAGACCAAATATTTAGAGAAAAGTTCATTGCAAAATTTGATGAAGACGGAGATTATATGCTATCTGCCGATGAAATATCAGAAGCCAAAGACTTAGATTTACATGATATGACAACTATATCTTCATTAGAAGGTATTCAATATCTAACAAATTTGCAGTTTTTAAGCATTGATAGCAGTTCTATTTCAGACTTAAGTCCAGTTACAAACTCATCTTTAAAAGAATTAAATTGTAATTCTTCAAAAGTAACAAGCGTTGACTTAACACGTTATCCGAATTTGGAAGTATTCACTTGCCCTAATACATCAATCAGTAGTCTTGATGTATCCAAGAATGAAAAATTATATATGTTGTTTGCATATAATACGCCTATTTCCAAATTAGATGTAACAAACAATCCTAACTTAAAACAACTATCTTGCAACAAGACAGGATTAACGGAACTTGATGTTACACATAATCCACAACTAGCTACTTTAGATATAGGAGATACAAAAGTAAAAACACTTGATGTAAGCAAGAACCCACTTTTGCATCGATTAGTTTGTTATCAGACAGAAATCAACTCGCTAAATGTAAGTAATAACTTAGACTTGAAAAAATTGAGTTGCTTTGGCACAAACATCACTGAATTAGATGTAACGAAAAACACAAAATTAACAGAGCTTAATTGTTCGAGTACACCTATTAAAAAATTGGATTTAAGCAATAATTTAGAACTTGAAAAACTAAGTTTTGGTGGAATTTTAGAACAAGGGATAAGAGGTCTTGATATAAGTAAAAACACAAAAATTAAAGAATTAAGATGTTACGATTTATACTGGTTAAATGTCGGAAATAACAATGTTCTTGAAAATAATCATGATTTTGTAGGCAACGGTTATATTGATATTAAAGGAAATAAAATCGACTTAAAAAAAGATGTTGAACAAGGAATAGATATTTCAAAAGTAAAAGTTACTGCAAATGGAACTTTAGATAAAGATATAGGAATTATAACGGTAGATGATGTAAAAAAACCAGTTACTTATGAGTATGATTGCGGTACTTATAAAGACGGAAACGTTGTTTTAAAAGTAGAATTATCGTTAAACTCACAAGGAGAAGATAACACAGCACCAACTATTTCTGCAAATGATGTTACATTGAATGTAGGCGATACTTTCGACCCATTGGCAAATGTTACAGCAACAGATAAAGAGGACGGAACTATCACTTTAACAAAAGATAATATCATTGCAAATGATGTTGATACTTCTAAGGCTGGTACTTATCATGTAACTTATAAAGTAACAGATAAAAACGGTGCTTCTACCGAAAAGACGATTACTGTAATTGTGAAACAAAATACAGGCAACCCTAACTCTGCTCCAACCATTTCTGCTAACGATATTACATTGAATGTAGGCGATACTTTCGACCCATTGGCAAATGTTACAGCAACAGATAAAGAGGACGGAACTATTACTTTAACAAAAGATAACATTATTGCAAATGATGTAGATACTTCTAAGGCTGGTACTTACCATGTGACTTATAAAGTAACAGATAAAAACGGAGCTTCTGCCGAAAAGACGATTACTGTAACTGTGAAACAAAATACAGGCGACCTTAACTCTGCCCCAATCATTTCAGCAAATGATGTTACATTGAATGTAGGCGATATGTTTGACCCATTGGCAAATGTGACAGCAACAGATAAAGAGGACGGAACTATCACTTTAACAAAAGACAATATCGTTGCAAATGATGTTGATACTTCTAAGGCTGGCACTTATCATGTAACTTTCCGTATAGTAGATAAAAATGGTGCAATTACTGAAAAAACGATTACAGTTACTGTAAAAGAAAAAGCAACAAATAAACCTGTAAGTCCACAACAGCCACAGAAACCGAGCAAGCCAACTACCCCAACAAAGCCTAGCGGACAAAAGAACCCTGTAAAAACAGGTGATATGACAAACGTAGGATTGTTACTTCCATGTTTGCTGGTTCAACTGGTGCATTAGCTGTTTTATTTGGTAAAAAACGTAAAAGAAATAAAAAGGACTAAATAACAAACTGGGAAAGGTGCTTCTTTTTGAAGTGCCTTTCTGCTTTATAGAAAACTATGTGAAAATCTCACTATTGATACTGGCAATTAAAAAATTGTTTAGTACAGCAGTATTTTTATATACATACTATCTTCAAAGCTCGTACAGACGCTATGTTTTGTGCGGGCTTTTTTCATATCTTAAAATTTTTTTGATTTTTTTCTTCATTCTTGCAACAAATCACACCTCGCTGTCCTTATATGGTGCGAAAAGAGGGATACACACTTTTTCACTCATAAAGGAAAGGAGGTGCGAGTATATGAAACCATCTGACTTTCAGAAAACGGTACAATGCCGTTTTGAATGTTGTTTGAAAAAGATTGTTCGTAGTGTTGTAAAAGACTATTATAAACAATTAAAACGACAAAAGAACAAAGAAATATTTTTCTGTGAACTTCCAGATATTATGGTAGATAATCTGCCTGTTTGGGACAATTACGACACAGATTACACACTTTTTAATGTATGCTGTACGGATATTCGTGTTCTTGATGATGAACTGGCAGAAGCATTGAAAAGGCTTTCTGAACAAAGCAGAGAAAATTTGCTGATGTATTATTTCTTGGAAATGAGTGACAAAGAAATTGCGGATTTATTGCATATTGACCGCTCCACTTCATTTCGTATAAGAAAAAAATCACTTGAAGAAATCAGAAAAATGTTAAAGGAGATGAAAACTGATGAGTAGTAAACACCCGTCTTATTATCTCATTTCTTCGGCAATGGACGGTAACGAAACTTCGATTGAGAAGTTATTGCAGTTTTATGACCCGTACATATCAAAATGTTGTCTGCGTCCGCTCTATGATGAATATGGAAACGTACATATTGTTGTAGATATGGAATTAAAAGGACGTATCAGAGAAGCACTTATGAAAATGATATACGATTTTGATATAGATTTAGAGATAAAAGAAGAATAACAACGGCAAAATAAGCAGAGTATGATTTGTTTCAATCCCCCTCTTTTCTGCTCTGCTACTTGCCTTTCACATGAAAGCAACACGCTTTCGCCACAGCTCTTTGACAAGTGAATAAAGCAGACAGATACGTTTGTGAGATAGTGAGCCACGGAAACTGTACGCCACGACCTTTTCAAAAGAAAGCGAGCGCCCCACGCAGTGATCCGAGAGCGACTGTTGGAAAAGTCGTTTTGCCACGACCTATCCTCACAGAATAATGATACGTCCGCATGGTGCGGTTCTGCCCATAAGAATGGGAATAGTTGAGATACTAACGGAGCTTTCCAAAGCCGTCTGCCTGCTTCTGTAACATTGTGAAAAATACGCATATTGGATAAGCCTATGTGCGTATGTTGAGAATAGATAGCTGACTAAGGGGGCTGATAACTTGGCTAAAAAAGAACCTG
>NZ_QSDM01000034.1:0-16104 GCF_003464045.1 Dorea sp. AM58-8
CAAGGAAAGGAGCAGACACCATGAAAGAAAAAAGACGGGATAACAAAGGTCGTATCCTGCATACTGGAGAGAGCCAACGAACAGACGGAAAATACTTATATAAATATGTAGACGCATTTGGAAACACAAAATATGTGTATGCTTGGAGATTGACACCCACAGACCCGACACCAAAGGAAAAACGGGAAAAACCCTCACTTCGTGAACTGGAACAGCAGATAAGACGGGATATTGAGGACGGTATCGACAGCACAGGCAAGAAAATGACACTTTGCCAACTTTATGCCAAACAGAACGCACAGAGAGCAAATGTGAAGAAAAGTACACAGAAACAACGGGAACAACTCATGCGGTTATTGAAAGAGGACAAGTTGGGTGCTAGGAGCATTGATACGATAAAACCCTCTGACGCTAAGGAATGGGCGTTACGCATGAAAGATAAAGGCTTTTCCTATAACACCATTAACAACCATAAACGCTCGTTAAAAGCGTCATTCTATATCGCCATACAAGACGATTGTGTAAGGAAGAACCCTTTTGATTTTAAGTTAAGTGAAGTCCTAGAAAATGATACCAAAGAGAAAGTCGCATTGACAGAGGAACAGGAACAAGCCTTACTCTCATTTATCAAGACAGACAATGTGTATCACAAGCATTATGATGATGTGCTGATACTGTTAAAGACTGGACTTCGTATCTCGGAACTGTGCGGACTGACAGTAGCTGATATTGATTTCAAGAATGAAGTTGTAATTATCGACCACCAGTTACTAAAGAGCAAGGAACAGGGCTATTATATTGAAACGCCTAAGACGAAAAGCGGAATAAGACAAGTGCCATTAAGTAGAGAAACAATACAGGCATTTCAACGGGTTATGAAGAAACGCCCAAAGGCAGAACCATTTGTGATAGACGGACAGAGCAATTTCTTATTTGTCAATCATAAAGGCAAGCCCAAAGTTGCGATTGATTACAACGCCTTATTTGTCCGTATGGTAAAGAAATATAACAAGCACCACAAGGACAATCCCTTGCCACATATCACACCGCATACGCTACGCCATACATTCTGCACAAGACTGGCAAGCAAGAACATGAACCCAAAAGATTTACAGTATATCATGGGACATTCAAACATTAATATCACAATGAACTGGTACGCTCATGCGTCCATAGATACCGCAAAATCAGAGGTTCAGCGTCTAATCGCATAGAAGTATTTACCACGATTTTAACCACGCTTGATAGCGAAAATATAAGAAGATAGACCTAGATATGTGAGGTTTACCACAAAAGCAAAATGCCCGTAGAGCCTATAAAATAAGGCTTTGCGGACATTTAAGGAGATATAAAAAGATAGTCAAAAAGACATATATAATTTATTATAAACTAATTTGACATATCTCACAATGTATTCGCGTCAAATTGCGATAAAAAATCAGCAGAGCATCTGCCTGCTGATCTTGTCATTTTCGCATTGCCTATATAGTATTTTCGTAGTAATCATCCAGATATGTGTAAAAATGATCTCTATCAATATGATACTCTTCCGGAACATCAAAAAGAAGTCTGTCCAGCATCTGATCCATAACCTCTTTTGCCTCATCATAAATATACAATCTATTTGAATTGTCCCGATTGTCAATGTATGTGTCCACTTCATACTCACTGCCCGGTTCGAGCACGCCATAAGGTCTCTCTCCAGACTGTTCCTCTGTTTTCTTCTCTCCGTCTGCTTCAGCTTCATCAGTCTCGGTTCGTTCAAAGCTCTTCTTGCTTTCGTATGCTTTCTGAAATTCCTGTGCACTCTGATGCACTTCATATGCCGAATATCCCACAAGCGCAACAGTGATGCAAGCAATTACGGCCAATATAATTCGTATTTTCTTTTTCATTCCTCGTAACTCTTATACTCCTAATCTATACTCGCACCACTGATACACGTAATTCTATTTCCAAAATAAACATCTCTGAATCATTAACACTATTATACGTTTCACCCTTCTTTTCTAGCAAGTAAGAAAACAAAACAGTGTATTTTTTCTTACCATTTTCTTCTGTTCTTTTTGGATTCCAGATAAAGTTTCATCATGTCTGAAACGTTTTAAGACGTATAATACAAGAAAACTGATTCCACCGCAATGGATCAGTTTTCTTTATATAATAGCTACTTCATTTTTCTCTTTTTATAGACTCCTACAATCAAACCAAGACTAACAATCGCTATTAAAAACCATGCAACTATATTTGTTGTATCTCCGGTTTTTACCGTATTTATTATTTTCTGAATAGGATTTGGCTTATCCGGTTTTGAAGGTGTCGGATCCTTTGGCTTATCTGGATTGTTCGGTGGGGTTTCTGATGAAACCCATTCAGCTTTTGTCTCTGTCGTTACATTATATTCTACATTCCCATTGATTTCAGATGGAATATTAACAAGGAATGGAGCAGATTCAAATTTATCTGTACCACTTTCTACATTTCCGATCTGTGCAAGCAGATAAATTCCTTCATTCAGTTCTCCAAAACTCGTGCGTCCAGAAGTATCTGTTTCTTGCGTTAAGCCTGAAATATTATTTTTCTTCGCAAATGCAAACAATTGTTTCGCTTGTTTCTCTCTTGCTTCTGCACTAGTATCTTGTAATGATATCCCTGAATCTTTAAAACCATCTTTCCAGACTAACCCATCATTTTTCATATATTGAATTGGAAATATCGAGAACTTTGCTCCGGAAAGAATCACTTCTTTATCCGAACTATTTCTCCCCTTATAAACAATTTGAATGCTTCCTGTTCTGCTTCCTGCTTCAGCATGGATTGTTGAAATATCTATAAAACTACCGACAAGAAAAAGCATAACGAATAAAATAATGTGAATACTTCTTATCTTCTTTCGCACCTTGCTTTCCTCCTTTTTCTATCTCGTATACTATAAATTACAGCTATCATCAGCCCTATAAAGATTACTATAATTGTTACAATCAGCACTTTAGCAGTAAAAGATAACTCCGGTTTTATATTTGTATCCAGCTCTTGCTTTGTTGCCTCTTCATAAGGTATTCTCTCTCCACGTACTAAAAGTCTATGTGTGTTGATTGCAAATGGTGTACAAGTAACAAGTGTTGCGTAATCCTTACCAGGTTCAATGGACAAGCTATCTGTCTCTTGTGGCAAAACCGTTAATATCTGATCAATCTGATATGCCAGTGTTTCATCTAAAACCTTACACTGCGATCGACGAGTATTCCCGCTGGCGTTATGTGGAGGCCTTTGAAGAACACAGCACCTATTCCTCTTCTGTTTTTGTCGAACATCTTATCCGACATTTTCCAATGTCTATAGAATGTGTTCAAACAGACAATGGCGCAGAATTCACCAAACGCTTTACTCAGCCGGGGAAAGAAACTCTAACGATGTTTCAACGCACACTCAGAAACAACGACATCTGCCATAAGCTGATCAAACCTTTTACACCAAGGCATAATGGGAAAGTAGAACGCAGTCATCGCAAAGATAACGAACGATTTTACGCCACTCATAAGTTTTATTCCTTTGAGGATTTTTCAAAGCAGCTGCAGCGATACAACTACAGGGATTACAATCGTTTTCCTATGCGCCCGCTGGGATGGAAATCTCCTCAAACTGTTTTAGATGATTTCGTACTTGATGGTGTAACATATGTTTGACAAACCTACAGAAAACAGGATGATTTCGAAATAACTGTCCTTGGCTTTTAGTTGGAAAGGTGATAAAATAGAATCTATACATAAAAACTATAGTAGAGAGCCTCACCGTCAAAGGAGGCTGGGAAATTACCAGCTATGCTTTGATAGGCTCTACAATAACGACAGGAAAAAGGAGAATTTGATGTGAAAAGGAAAATGATGTCGTGGTTGTTGGCACTGATTTTGCTCATGACCATGCTTCCGACTGCTACGCTGGCCGCTGCGGCTCCCGGAACAAGTAGCGGTACAGTTATCTATGTATCCGAAAGCGGCGATGATTCAGCCGCCGGCGATGAGAACGCACCTCTTAAAACAATTGGTGCGGCATTTACGAAGGCAGCTGACGGAGATACCATCTGCTTGCTTTCTGATATTCAATTAGTTGGAAAGCTTGTTCTGACCGGTGATAAATCAGTGACGCTGGCAGGCAAAGCCGATGAAACTGCAAAGAAGATTACCTATCAAAAAGACACGTCTACTGACCTTTATATGATTGAAGTTGGTGTTGAATACGGCTCAGCTACAACGACGAAGCTCACGCTTGAAAATGTGACGGTTGATGCTGAGGAACAGGATATTCGCTGCATCCGTGTTTGTCCTGAAAGCCAGCTCATATTAGAAAACGGTGCAACGGTCTGCAACGGACGTGCAGTCCATAGAGATGGTCCAACAGGAACAAATGACTGGGGCGGCGGTATCGTAGTTGATAGCGCTGCAAAGCTGATTATGAATGATGGCTCCGCCGTAACCGGCTGTTCTGCTGAACAGGGCGGCGGCATCTATCTCAGCGGTGAGATGGAGCTGAACGGCGGTACGATTAGCGGAAATACCGCAGTTGGAGATTACTTTTTTACTCCCTATTCGCAAAGTGCCCATGGCGGTGCAATTCTGATTCGTGCAAATCGTGCCGACTATGATGAGAGTTATGATGTTCCGGCTAAATTGACTATGGCCGGCGGAAACATTCAAAACAATAAAGCGGCAAGTGATCGAAGTGCCTTTGGCGGTGCGGTTGCCATTCTCGGAACGCCAAATGCCACCGCAGATTTGACCAACGAATTTGTTATGACCGGCGGTACGATTTCCGGCAATACAGCCGGATACGGCGGTGCAATCTCTGCTTATGCGGCTGAGAACTATTGGAACGGCAACGCAAGCGTCAAGATTTCCGGTAATGCGAAGATTACCCAAAATACAGGCCGTAATGGCGGTGGTGCGATTGCTCTGTTTACCAGTAAAGCAGATGATTACACCAGCACCGTAGAAATGAGCGGCGGTACGATTTCAGAAAATGAGACATTCTCTAAGGGCGGCGGTGTTTTCCTGTACGGCAAGGGAGACTCGTTCTACATGACCGACGGCAAAATTTCCGATAACGAAGCTAAACAAGGTGGCGGCATTTCCATCAGTGATACAGATGCGGCTGCTTATCTGCTGGGCGGTACCATTCAGGATAATAAGGCAACTGAAGGATACCCCTACGTTGATGATCCTTCGGAGCGAAGCTATTACGGAAACGCAGTTTACCAGGATGGCAGCCTCTATCTTGACGGCACAAAAGCCAACATCAGCGGCGATATTCGTATCGGCTGTCGCTTTGATACAAGCGGAGGAATTTCCACCAACCGTTTTGTAGCTTTGGTCGGCGCATCGGAAACGATGAACGATTACGAATTGACTTCTTTTGAAAGTGAATCCTTGGACGGCAGAGTGGTTGTTGCCCCCGATACGATTACTTATGGCACAGAAACCTATAGCGTAGCAGATGCTGAGCCGTATCTGGCGCATTTTACACACAACCATAAGGAAATTATTACAGATACTGATTATACGGCAGAAACGGGAACTTCTTCTCAGGCGAAAAGCCTTGTTCTGTATGGAGCAATTCAAAAGTATTCTGTTACCTACACAGACGGTATCGGCGGCACCAGCTTTACGGATGAGGTGACAAGCGACCTGCGTCGTGGAACACCCACCCCTGCATTTACCGGCGGAACGCCGACCCGCAGTGGATATACCTTTACCGGTTGGTCTCCGGCAGTGGCCGCAACGGTGACAGCCAATGCGGTCTACACCGCCCAGTGGGCTCCCGAAAATCCGGCAGGCCCGACGAAACCGGACCCCACGGCAACGCCTAAACCTGCCGCGCAGGCTACTGTGCCTCAAACAGGGGATAATACTCCGCTGATGCTGTGGGTGATTTTACTGGTGGTCTCCGCGTTGGGCGTGGCAGGCTGTCTTTGGGCGCAATCCCGCAAAAAGCAATTCAGAAAATAAATCAAGCCATTGTAGGGACGAACTGTAAGGTTCGCCCCTACAATTATAATGGGAGTTTGCAATGAATAAACAGCGGATACTGTCTGCCGCTATTCCGGCAGTACAGATACGAAAGATCTGGTCATTGTGGGACATAATTACAAGAAGCACTTCGGCGAGTTGACCAATTTACAGCCCGGCAATGAGGTGACGCTGCAAACCATGGACGGGCAGGAATATTGCTATCAGGTGGCAACGCTGGAAACGCTGACCTCCACGGCAACAAAAGAAATGACGGCGGGCGATTACCCCCTGACACTCTTTACCTGCGATTACAGCGGTCAGGCGCGTATCGCTGTGCGCTGCCAACAAAAAGCATAACCAAAACAAGCTGCAGGACAGAACGTCGTTGTCACTGAGGCCGTTGTCATTTTGTGCTTCTAGAGGAGTTTTGGCTCTACCTTCTTTTCCTTCGGCGGTCATTTCACCGAATAGATCATAGCTATAGGATTCGGCTACAGATCCACTTAAAACGGTTTCTGCTACATTACCTTGTCCATCATAGAGATACGATAGTCTCCCGCCTTCTGCTCCGTGTACTTGACGGCTTCCTTGGTCAAGTCTCCACTGATCCGGCTGTCGAGCTCGCCGTAAACATAGCTTGCTTTTTCTTTGCCGTCCTGATCGTACTGGTACATTACCTGTGCGTTTTCGTTGAAGTTTGTGTCGTTCAGGTAGTTGGTGATGTCCCAGGTCATGAGAGTTGCGCGTTCGATTCCGGGCACTACGATGGTTGCCATTTCATTGGCAGTGAGCGTTCCACCGTCCACGTCAGAACCTTCCCCGTCTGCGGTCTTTGCGGAGCTTCCGCCCATGTCGATCTCGGTATAGTCCCCTGTCACGAAGGTTTTAAATCCGTGCCAGAGATCCCGGATTTCTTTGCCGATGGCAGTCAGGAGTGCCGGGCATTGTCTTGCGGTGAGTTTCATGTTGCCCTGCGTTCCGCCGCACCAGAAGATATCCGGGTCGAAGTTTTCTTTTACGGTCGGTACTTTTGCTTTTTTCGTTTCGGCATTTTCATCCGAGCCGTCCCCGTCGGAGTCGTCGTCTGCGGCCTGTATCGTCGCAGTCTTCACTCGTTTTTTCTTGCCTTTTTGTTTTGTTCCGTCCACATACTTCCGGCTCATCTGGAACACCTTATTTCCGTCTCCGTCATAGGTTGCGGCGAGGAGGCTCTGGCCGCCTTTGGTAACGCTTCGGAGTCGGTTTTCAGTGTCGTATGAGTAGACGGTGGATTTTCCTTTTGTCTTTTTTTCGATCAGGTTTCCGTTATCGTCGTAGACATACTTGATCTTATCGCCTGTCTTGGAGTTTTTCTCTGCGATTACTTGGTTATCTTTATTGTAGGTTACTATGATGGGAGTGTCCCTGTTGGAATGTTGGCTTTGATCGACTTGACCGAGACCTCCTGACGGGGGACGACTGATCTGCTGCTTACTATGTATCTCACAGTCTAAATCAATCATACCTAATTATCATTCCACAATGATCACGTCTTGGGGCTGGCAACCATCATAAATCCACTTATTCCAATTTCTTTTCATCCATTCTGTAGATAATGCACGATTGTCTGCATCTCTTGCCTCTAATGGAAGACAAACTACTAATTTACCTGCATAATATCCTGAAATACAATATATTGCAAAACCGCTTTCTGTATCCGGGTATGAAACAACCATATAATCAACATATTTTTCATAAGGATATTCACCAGGAAAACGAAGCACTGTCCCTTCCCATATGGAATTTTCCTTAAAATCAATATCCACCTCACCTAAATGTTTCCCTTTCTTATCATAACACTCCATCCGACCATGCTGAGTATCAATGCTATAGTACTTTTGAAATGTAGCATCATAATAAATATCTCTATTGTTGATTTTGGATAATCTATTATTTTTTTACATCCATTGTTTTCTAATACTTGTGGAATAGTCTTCTTTATATGTGCAACTCGTTCACCTGAAGGAAGATGTGAAAGCTCTTTTTCAAAACTCGCCGCATTACTAGCAGTTTTCCCAGCTTCGCTCGCTTTGAACATGTTCTTTGTGGTCTTGGCTACACGAGGACCGGTTTTGCCTATTCCTATAACCGGAATAATCCCCATTCCTGAGATCCCAGCATTTTCATAATCACCCTCAGCTGCATACCATGCCGCATTGATTGCATCAGCAGCATCAAAGAGAAGGCCTGCCAGATCCAGCATTCCATGAACAGCATTGTTTACACTGGAACTGTTTTTAAACTCATCGAAGGACTTTGTTCCACCACCCTGTACATACTGATAATACTGGCTGGAAAGCAATATCTGCTGATATAAATCAGTTTGCTTTGGCGCAGATTTTTTCGTGGAAGAAGAGCTGCCTGACGATGCATAGGCACTCTCTGGCACAAAGAAATTTTTTATGGATTTACCCATATAACGAAGGGCACTCTTCGCTCCGCTTTTCAACTTGTTATAAGCATTCGATACTTTCGTCATTCCAGAGCGAACCAGCTTCTTTGTGTTATTCAGCAAAGTCTTTCCTGACTTTTACAGCGACTTCCATGCCTTCAAGCGAAAGTCTCACGATCTGTTCTGCCGCATCTCCTCCCTGTGTCATCTTCCTCGTTCCTCCTTTCTCTGTTCCTGCTCCTTGTCTATCTTTTCAATCTTTTCCTTCAGCATATCCGATCTTTCCCGGATATCCTCGGAAAGCTTTATCTCCTCTCGCAAAGCTTTCAGTTTTTCTGTAAGCTCCGTTATCACTTTCTTTATTTCCGCCCTGCTTTCTTCTGGCATCACTCTTCTTGCGACCTTCCTCAGTTCATCGCGCTCTGCAAAAAGTTTTTCATACTCTGCATTTTTATCTAAAATAAAAGAGGCAAGATCTTCCCTCGTCTCGATCTGATATTCCCCCAGAAGTCTTGCATGCTTCGAATACTGTTCGCATTTCAAAAGATCGTCTTTCAGAAGATAGTGGACTCTGTTCCATCGTTTCCTGTACTTTGGAAGATATCCAAGCTCATAGCAGTATCTGAGATAAAGCCCTCTAAGACCGCCTACTTTCCTCAGTCTGTCTTTTCGTGTCATCAGAAGATACTGCCTTGGCCTTATGCTTTTTCTCTGAAAAGGCTCCATCCGTATCGCTTGCCTTTCTTCTGAAAGTCTTGCAAGTATCCTTTCGTTCGTATACTCTTCTCCAAGCCTTGCAAGCGTATGGGTTTTTCCCATCCTTTCGGGATCACCGTCCAGTATTTGCGGTTTGCCTGAAAGCGTGCTGTATAACCTAAAGACTTCAGGTTCATTGCAAGCTCATGGAGATTAGAGCTTTTTGCTATCGCCTCATCCACCGCCTGCCTCGTCACATTGTATCTCGTAGGCATACCGGCCTTGTCCATACGGTGCAGGTTAGACGGATCCTTTCTGCTTTCCGGATCTTCTATCATAGCCGGAGTGATGATGCCCTGCTTCCTAACGCTTTCTGCAAGGTTCATCATGTCTTCATCATCCAGCACTTTGAACGGATGATCCGGGAACTCATCTATCTCCTCCAGCGGTATTTCATGGATCTTCTTCAGCTTCGCATCATCCCTCTGCTCCTGTGTGGTGAAATATTCATCGAGCTTCGGAAGATCGAATGCGTTCTCTCTTTTTCTCGCTGCCATAAAGCACCTCCTTCGTCAATTTCTCATAGGCTTTCGCCACGCTGCTTCCCGCATCATATGAATAGATGCTTTTTCCCATCGCGCTCACTTCTGCCGCCTTTACAGCGATCGGGATCTGCGTGTCATACACTTTCATCAGATACCCATACTCTCTTTTGAGGGCGCTGCGGATATCTTTTGCAAGGTTCGTCCTCGCATCCACCAACGTCAGCACGATGCCTTCTATCTTTAAATCAGGCTGCAGATTACTCTTCACTTTGCTGATGGTCTGCACCAGCTGCGTCATGCCCTTTGCAGGAAGATACTGCGCCTGCACCGGTATGACTACACTGTCTGATGCGGCAAGAACATTGATGGTGATCATGCCAAGGGACGGCATGCAGTCTATCAGTACATGATCGTAATCCTGCTTCACGTCCCTTAAGTAATTTTTCAGTGTCAGCTCTCTGCTCATGGCATTGACAAGATTCATCTCCATCGAGGAGAGCTCAAGGTTTGCAGGGATCAGATCCACGCCCTCTTTATGATGAAGGATGCCCTCGCCTTTTGTGATATGCTCATCCTTTATGATCTTTTCCATGAGAGTGCCCAGCGTGACATCCAGAGCATCACCGTTCTTCCACCCGAGACATGTGGTAAGATCCCCCTGCGGGTCAGCATCGATGAGAAGCACTTTCTTTCCTTCCCGCGCAAGACCGATCCCCAGGTTCACCGCCGTAGTCGTCTTGCCTACACCGCCTTTCTGATTGCACACAGCGATCACTTTACTCTTCTCCATGACTTCCCTCCCTGCTGTCCATCGCAGACCTGAGGCAGCAGTACTCATCGTCAAGACTGTTAGCGATATCCTCCCGGATCTTACCCGTATCTTCATCCGCCCCGCTTTCCTGCAGCAACCTGTCCACCACATATCCATCTGCGATATATTCATTGAAATAGTCAAGGAATATTTTCGCTACATTTTCATCCGGATAGATCACGCCTTCTAACATCTCCTTCGCATCTTCATCAAGAAGCAGTGCCAGAAGATAGATGAGCTCCACCGCTGTCTCATAGTCCCCTTCATCGGTATAGCTGCTGATCTCATCAAGGGCATCGACATATGCATCGAACTCCAGCCCTGTATCATGCACTGCATCAGAAAGGCGTTTTTCTGTCATCCTGACCAGAGCTTCTATCCCTGATACGAAGTTCTCACCGCGTTCTTTTTCATTTTCTGTTTTTCCAAACTCGATCGTAAATCCTACTTTTCTCATTTCATCATCCTCCTGTTTCGGGTACAAAAAAAAGCCACTCCCGTATTGGAATGGCTATGTAGTGCCCTTTTCAGGCGGATATGCGCTACTGCTGACGATTAGTCAAGAAGTTTCAGAAGCAGATCGTCTATCGCATCAGTCGTATATTTTCCCTCTTTGATAAGCTGGTTCCTCCAGTTCAATAATCCATTTATGATGATGTTCTGCTCATCTTCCGTGAGCCTGATCCTGTATTTCTTTATCATCCTCTCCACCGATCCTTTCTTTCTGTATTATAATATATCAAAATATTTATTCATACAAAGGTGCACTTTAATTCTAAAATAAACGGTTCTATCGTATGATGACTGAAAAGTCACTTCGTTTATAGTGCTCCTAAACTCAAAATGACAATAAAAAACAACGCATCTACTAAAACGGTATCTGCGCTGTTTCAAATTTTCTTCGATTTTTAGAACCATATTAGAACCATAAAGTTCTATCAATCTGCTGAATCTCAGTAAATTCAATTATTTAAGGCCATAGGTAAACCCCTTGGTTCTATTCAAACTCTACAAAGACTAACGCTTTTTGTTTAGGAATTATTCTCTGTAATGTTTCTCGTTCTTTTGATTATTTGATATATCCATATTATCCTGCCTATACGAGCTAATGTTATCATTTTGTTATCGGCATTGATAACACCTACTCGATAACTGTGGATAATAACTATATGTAGCATGTCAAATTATAAGCTATTTTGCTTAGAGATTCAACACAAAACTGAAATTTTACTTTTCCTTATATTCATCTGGTATTGCTATTTGAAATGTTTCACACAACAGCATCACATCATGCACATCATTTTTATCGTGTTCATATCCCAAATGAAGCATTACCTGACTCAATGGTTCAATACAAGAAACAGTTATATCTCCAACTTTTCCAATACCGGAAAAAGTTTTTGATGGAAATATATCTCCCTCATAAACAATTCCGTCATCTGTAAATTCAAAACAATGTAAATCAATGATTCTTTGTTTATCATCTTTCCAGACAGTATGACCATCCGTTGTATAATCAGTATTTACTTCCTCAAATCCATGCTGCTTAATCACATAAATATAATCATGATAATGTTTCAGTTCAACAAACAAATCAATATCATTGTGTATTCTTGATTCTCTTTTAAGAAGTGCATCAACACCCCATCCGCCATCTAAATATACTTTAATTTCGTTTTGCAAAGCATATTTTATAATTTCACATGCATCTTCTGTACGTACCATAATCTATCCTCCAAATTCAAATCTTTGTATGCTTTCCAACTCACTAAAAGCCTGAAATTTGTCAGTCTTTCATCCTTTTTGTTATCAATCACCAATTAGCTGTAATCCATTAGGATTTAGCTGATATATTTTATCGCACACCTCTTCAATATACTTTCTATCGTGAGAAATGCTAATGACAGCCCCCGGAAATTCTCGGAGCATTTTTCTTATTACCGGACCGGACAATGGTGAAAAATTTCTTGTCGGTTCATCCAGAATAAGAACATTTGCACCACTTAAGCTCATCCTCAAGAGAAGCACTTTCGCCTTTTGTCCGCCTGATAACTCCCGAATCGGATGCTCCATTTCATCTGGTGTGTATTTAAGTGAACCAAGGTATGTTCTAATTCTTGTACGCTCTTCTTTATCTCCTGTTTTATCAAGGTAATCAACCGGTGTAACATCCAAATCCAGCAGGTCTTCATAAGTTTGAGGCATATATTCTGCTTTAATGTCATTCCGATTTAGGAGTTCTTCCGCTATCTTTTTTAGAAGAGTCGTTTTTCCTGCCCCGTTGGCTCCTATCATACAGATTTTTTCTGAACCTTTTATTTTTAAATGAATTCCTTCTGCTAAAATTCTTTTGCCATCCGGAGTCACAAGCTTTGAAAGTTCATATTCTATGACCGTTTTTCCTGCGGGAATGTGTGAGTTTTCATCCCCTAATTTGACAAAGATTGCTTCTTCCTGTTCCGGCATCTGAGTCATATTTTCATCTTCTTTTTCAAATCTTCGTTCCATTGCCTTAACCGTATGCATTTTGTCCTTTAAGTTTTTGGCAACAGACGGTGCTTGTCTGGTACAACTTCTTAATGCACCTTGTACACTCTGCATAACTCTTTGATATTTTTCATCGCGAATCTTTTTCTCCCTACGGTCACTCAGTGCCCGCTGTTTTTGGATTTCAAATTTATGAAGCCGTTCTTCCACATAGCGTCTATAGGGAAGCTTTGCCACGGTATATCTCGCCTTTGTTTTTCGTATAATCTGCTCGATATGTATCACCATGTTGGCAGTACGCTCTATCAGCGTTTCATCGTGTGAAATAAAAAGCACAATGTGCTTCCAGTCATTTATGATTTTTTCCAGTAATGTAAGCGTCGCAATGTCGATGTCATTGGAAGGTTCGTCCAACAACAGCACAGAAACATCGCGAATGAAAAGCCTCATAAGTTGTGTCTTGACTTTTTCGCCTCCTGAAAGACTACCCATTGTCTGGTTACTGTAGAAAAAATCATTTTTCATTCCAAATTTTCCCGCAATAACAGACAATTCTTTAGGCGTTTTCTCCCAGAATATTTCCTCTTCAGAAAAATATTCGTATATTGTTTTTTCCTTATCTTCATCGAGCATCTCCTGCGGAAGATAACCAAGACGTTCGTGTCCCATTATCCTTTCCCCATCTGCTTCTATATAGTTTTCTACAAGCGACGGATTGTATATCCACTTCATTAATGTCGATTTCCCATTTCCCTCTTCTCCAATAATAACTGCCTTATCTCCATCATTTAGCACAAGGTTGAAATCATTAAGAATTATTCTCAGGTCTTTTTTATGTGTTAAATTTAATTTTTTTATCTGCAACATTAAAGTTTCTCCTTTTCGAAGTCTGAGCCAATTATTATTTTGAACACACAAAAACGAGTCTTTTTTGCATACGCAAAAATAGACTCGCTAAATAGACCCTTATTTCTTTTCCAAAAGGAAAACAAAGGAAATGCCTCTTGCGATAATCCAACTTAAGCGTACACAAAACAAACCTATTCTCTACAGGCTCAATAACTATATGTGTCTTACTTAAATCAAATTATCTATTAATCATTTCCTCACCTTACACAAAATGTGCCTTTCTTTCTTCTAATGGCAATACTATCATACTGTATTTTTTGTGTCAATACATTTCACCTTATGGAAGTGCAAATTAAAATTTTCACTTCCTAATTATACATCCAACCATTACGAAATTCAATCTTTCACAACCTCTTTACAACCACAACCACAGCACTCCAGCAAACGCAGGAGCACCATACCGTAAAACGCTTATGTGTAAATCAACTCCGTTCCTACAACTTCCCTCACACAAGCCTGAATATTATTCATTCTTCCAATCCATTCGTAGGGATTATCTTTCTTTAATTGTTCCGTCACATCTTGTCTGTCGGCATATTCCTTTACCAGTCGAAGAAACATATCCTCTGCTTGCTTATCGACTTCTGCAAGATAACTATGCAGCTTTCCGCTTGTCAGCAGGTTCATATATAACACTTTATAGTGTTCCTTTAAATGCCTTGCATGTCGTTTCCCCCATAAACCAATCGGCTCTATTTCTTCTTCGGCTGGTACTGTGATGTTCGGCAATAAATAATCACCCACCTGTCTATAAGTTCCGCCCATTTCTTCAAAAATTGTCTTTGTCATTTTCCTTTTCCTCCTGTGATTTTTGTCTATCGTGATCGTGTATTATCACGCTTGCGACCTTTAACTGTTCTTGCCTGCTCCAACAAATCATCTATCTGTTTGCGACCAAAAACCTTACGGAGCAGGCTGTAATCTTTATTTTCTGCTTTTAGGATTTTGTTTTCTTCGGTCAATCTTTCATTGACTTTCTCCAAACGCTGATTGGTGCGGTATAACTGTGCATTCGCTGTATTCAGCCTATGATAGTTGTCCCACCCCTCAAAGCAGCGGGCAAGCACCGTTTTGACAAGTTGCTTCAATTTCCTTACAACCGGCTCTGCCATTTTGGTTTATATGCCTTTGCAGTCATAAATTTCTCTGGTTCTGGCAACTGATATTTCGGTGCAGTATCAAGCTCTATTTCAAGATTTGACAGCTCGTCTTTTGCCTTATCATAGTTCAATACTCGTTCCGACAACACATCAAATTCAATCTGTTTCTGCTCGATTTTCGCACCTAATGCCGCCACTTCTTTTTCTCTTTCCTGCTTTTTATAATCCAAAACAGAAAGATGTTTTTCGTGTGTGCCTAAATGTTCCCACTCAATCCCATAACGTTCCATCACCGCCGCAAGCTGTTCTTTTTCGGACTGTATCCATTGCGACCACTCCGTATCGCCACGACTGCCGCCCTTAAAACCTTGCGTTGCAAGAGCCTGCTTTAGTGACACTCTTGTATCAAGTCCACGCTTGCTGCCTGTGGTAAAAGGTACAAAATCTATGTGCAGATGTGGTGTAGCTTCATCCATATGCAGATGAGCCGAGAACACCCGAAGCTGTGGATTTCGCTCCTGAAAACCCTGATAGTATTCATCTAAAATCTGCTTTGCCAGTTCTCCGTTTTCCGTATCGGCGTTCATATTTCCCTTACCGCCCACCTGTAAAATGATTTCGTGGAACGGTTTTTCCTGCTTGGAACTTCGGATTTTTTCATAATAATCTTTTATCTTTCGGTCTGACCTTATCTGCTTGGCATTGTATCTTTCCAATGCTTCATCAAACAATTCGTGATAAACTGTCTTTATATTTTCATTGCAGTAGTCGATATTGAGATGAGTACGAGTTCCGTCTACATTTTCTGCTCGGAACTTTCGGCTATTGTGATTGACCGAGCCTTTACCGACCATTGCACTTATCGTTCTCTGCATTTTTTCATCTCCCATCTGTAAATTTCAACATTCTCAGGTTTTGTTACTTTTGTCAAAAGTAACGCAAAAGCACTTTTGACGGGTACACCCATCAAAAATGCGACCTGTAAACAGGTTTTGCGCTCCGAAGGCTCTCCGAGGGGTGGAGCGTGTGCCGGTGGCACACACGCCTGCGAACCGACCGAGCCAGCAGGCGAGACCAAAAGAGCCGCCTTTGAAAAGGCACTCTCTGCACACTCCCCTAA
>NZ_QSDM01000035.1:0-14438 GCF_003464045.1 Dorea sp. AM58-8
TCCGACTCCCGTGCATTCGCCTTCGCTGCCGCGATGCGCCGGACGCAGGAAAAGCGAGGGGCTTTCCCGCCGGGCACCGCGACCGCTCATTATATGCACGGAGATTGCTGAAATGGGGCGCTACCCCAGACCCCGACCACTCCGCGCAAGCCGCAGGATTTTGTCCTTTCGGCGGGGAAAATACAAGTCTTGAATGTTTACCGGCTTTCTTGTAAAATATATATATAGCAAGATGGTTGATACCTTCTTGTGAGTCGAACAGGAGGTGGTTAACACCGATGAATCAGGAAGAAACGATGCTTTTGCATAAGGAGAGATACAAGGAAACGATTAAGAACCTGACCGTGATGAGCGATATTCTCGCGCGGAACGTATTCAAAGATAAGAATGCCTGCGAGTATGTCCTTAGAATCATTCTGGAAGACAAAGAGCTGACCGTCATCGACAATGAGACGCAGATGGATTTCAGAAACATGCACGGCAGGGGTGTCGTGTTGGATTGCGTGGCAAGGGATGGAAGCGGACGCGTCTTCAACGTCGAGATACAGCAAGACGATGAGGGAGCGCACCCGAAGCGTGCAAGATACCATCTTGGGATGATGGACTCGAACGTGCTGGATACGGGAAAGAACTTCGATAAGCTCCCGGAGACCTACGTGATATTTGTCACCTTGAAGGACGCGCTTGGATGCGGACTCCCGATAGCCCATATCGACCGGATAATCCGCGAGAACGGCAAGGAGTTCGGGGACGAGGAACACTTCATCTACGTGGATTCCAGCAAGAACGATGGCGGCGAGCTTGGAAGACTGATGCACGACTTCCGTGTGAAGGAAGTGAAGGAGATGCAGGCGGGAGCCTTGGCCGACCGCGTGCACGAACTGAAAGAGACCGAGAAAGGGGTGGAACATATGTGCAAGGAAATGGAAGCCCTGCGTCTGGAAGGCGTAGAGGAAGGAAGAATGGAAGAGAAAAAAGCGGTAGCATATTCTCTCGCTGACAGGAAGATGAGTGCCGAGGAGATAGCGGAAATCATCAAGGTCAACATTGAAACCGTCAAGGGATGGCTTGCAGGTAGTGTTTCTACTGCAAGATAGATAACCACTTAGACGGCTTTACGGTTTTATGGCTCTGCGGGTTATTAGCTCGCAGGGTCTTTTGCTAAAGAAATATGAAACGCAGCCCTGTTGCTTAAGGGATGATTTGCAAAAAGTAGAAATCCACGTCCGACAGATTTGCGGGACATGGATTTCTTATTGGCTAATGCCGACACATTCGAGTATCCAATTCTCCAACGAGAAGGTTGGGGCGGTTAGACAATTCTATTGACTTTAAGCTGCTAACATTCTGCTAACTGATGCCATTCCACAAGTGGATACGCAGCACCGGCTAAGGCAGAAAGAAGCATTCGCTTAATTCATAGAATGCCCGTAGTTACAGCGTCAAGCGGTCATCTGGTATCAGAGGATACCAAGTGCTACCGAATTGCAGGGAGAACTCCTAAGCGAGGGGTCGGAGGTTCAAATCCTCTTGGCGACGGGCTTTAAAGCGTTCGAAAATGTTAGCTGGATTAGCTGACAGCGAACGCTTTTCTTATTTCTAATCACGTTCGTGACACGAAATTCCATTCAAAATGATCCATTTCCAGCTAACATTTGGGTTCCTCTCTGTTGTCACCTCTTATTTGGGAATGTAAATCAGAGAAAAGGCGGGAAAAGAAACAATCTCTCTGAAACCTGCAAACATAAATTAGCTGAAACAGTATTCAATTCTATTAGCTACAGCTAATAGTCAAACAATGATTATATTCAGTTACCACCACTTAAAAAAGACACACCGTCCGATGTGGTAGCATTTATGTGGGAGTACATGAAAGTACCGGAGGATTCAAGAGAAAAAGTTAAGAATCTGCTTAAAGATGCAAATGAAAATGGTGTAAAATTAAGTCATCAGGCACCAACACTGTATGATGTTGTCCCAAAAGAAGAAATTACTGAATTTGAAGAGCTTATGCGCAAAACCATAGCTGACATTGTATCAGAAGCCAGTGGCATTGCCTGTTGGGTGTATGTGCAGAAATATGTGAAACAGAAAACTCTTGACGAAATGTTGCAAGAATTGCCAGGAGCAGGCCAGTTTATCATTGTCATGGATACCTGGTTCGAAAGACTGATGGCGGAATAATGGATGCTATGATAGAATAAAGAAAACGATTTGAAGTGCAAATCGAAATTTAGGAGTGATATAAATGATTAAAGATTTAATGTATATTGAACTAAAAACAGGATATTCTGATGATGGTCCAGCATGGATTGGATATGTGAAAACTTCAAAAACCAAGAAAACCATTTACTTTAATGACCATGCTTTTCAAAAATATAATGGTGGTTATTCTAACTATGTAGATATTGAAAACGGCGATGAATATTGGATTTCTGGCTTGAAAAAGAGAGAGAGCAATCGTCATTGGGCCGGTCATGGGAAAATTATGATTGACCGCAGAGCTGTTAATGAATATCTTACTCTGATTGGAGAGAAAGAATTACCCCTAAATTTGTTTGAAATAATTGACATTGAAGACAGATTTCCAGTTGAAAGAGTAAATAATCTTTTGAACGACAAAGAATAAAATTTGAAGTTTACAGCGAGGTAAAAGTTTATGAATAACTATAATGAAGTGAAAAAATCATTTGGTACACAAGCAGAGAAATTTGCTTCATATCATATGTCTAAGGCAGAATATACCGATTATTTGATTCGTAGTATTCAGGCAAAGGGCAATGAACATGCATTGGAGGTTGCTGCTGGAACCTGTATATGTGGAAGAGCAGTGGCTCCTTATGTTAAGGACATTACTTGTTTGGATTTGACAGAAGCAATGTTGGAGCAGGGAAAAAAACTGGCAAAGCAAGAAGGTATTCAGAACATATCATTTGTATCGGGGAATGCGGAATGCTTACCTTTTGAAGATGAAACATTTGACCTTGTGATTACAAGACTTTCATTGCACCATTTTGTTGAGCCTGAAAAGCCTTTTCGGGAGATGCAACGAGTTTTGAAAAAAGGTGGAAAACTTGTTATTTGGGATATGGTAGCGACTACAGAAGAATTGCGTGAAACTAATGACGCTATTGAAACGATGCGTGATAACTCACATACAAGAATACTTAGCAGAGAAGAATTTGAAGCATTGTTTGAGGATGCTTTTGAGCTTCAGCTTGAAGAAACAACACTTGTTCCTGTAAATCTACAAAGTTGGATGGATTTGACAAGTACACCAGAGGATATTCAAAAAGATATTATTGATAAAATGGAATACGATTTGAATGGTGGAGATAAAACAGGTTTTAATCCCTATATCAAGGAGGGACAAATATGCTTTGACCATAGGTGGTTATTGCTGATTGGAAAAAAGGAAAACTAATCCCCATTTATCAAGAAAAAGAAACTTTCAGTTTGTATATATCTTTTAAAAGGTATATGATTAAGAGAAACGGCAGGAGGTATCTGAATGAAATCACATAAATATTGGTCTATCGGTGCACTGATTACAATGCTTGGAACTTTTTATACAGGTTATAAGGGATCAAAAGAAGGCCATAAGTACTTTGCAGCAAGTTCTTTGCTTTGCATGATTATGGCTATTTATACAGGACACAAGATGATTTCTGGTAAAAGTAGGAAGAAAAAAGAAGTTTCAGTAGAGAGTGTTGAAGATTAAAAAACAAAATATTTTAATAAATAACGCCGGTGCGGGATTTTTGATATCCAGTACTGGCGTTATTTATTCTACAGGGGCTTGGGGGTGTAGCCACCAAATATATTATTAATTTTCTTCTTCGGTAAGTTTGTTAAGGATCCACTCCCTATTGATAACAATATCCTCATCATCGCGGAGATCTTTGAAATCAGTGCAGTGTGAAGAAGCAAATTCATACATATTGTCAATGTCAACTGCACCAGTGATCTCCCCCTTATTAATGATTATAAGAATATTTGTTCCGTCGTCGACAGCAAAGCGCAGTTCATCAAATTCTTTATCAGGATTATTTTTGAGAATAGAATCTGCCGCAAGTAATTTAACAAGTTCTATTATCCTGTCATCCTTACCAGCATCAAAGATTTTGATCTTTTCAACGAGCTGATTTGCTGATGTCACAATCCGGTTTAAGTACTTTTCGGTACGAAAATCAGCCAAAGCATTTTCTCCATAAAACATTTCATATGTCTTCTCTACTTCTGATTCAGGAACCAGATAAATCATGATAAGATCTTCCATCTGGTGATAGAGCGTAGGATAGTTTAAGCGAAAGGTCTCTCCACAGTTCGGGCAGGTATAAAGGAAAATAGACTGATTAAGTACCTTCTTTTTCATTTCAGGATCCAGTACAGTATTAATGCTGTCCCAGACTTCAAAGTCTCCCTCATGATGGCAGAAAGGGCAAGTTACCTTTTCCATATGATGTTTTGACATAAATAATCCCCCTCTCAGTGAGATAAATCGATAGTTTTCTTATTGTAGAATACGCTTATCCTCTATTATTTCGCCAGGAAATTACTCTGAATCTCCATCGGCATATGATAAGCCTGGCCTCGTTTTGTCAGGCTGTATAATTTAAAGCTCATTAGTTCCGGAGTCGCATTCAATGAACTGCAGAGTCCGAAATAATCCAGGTCCTCGTTCTGAACCATCTCTTCAATGTTTTCATCTTCAATAAGAAGATCGGCAGCAAACAGATTGGCCTGGTATTCTGTATTATCCGTCATATTGTAGAGTGTATCATCTTGCATCGGAGCCATTTTCAGCTGGGAACGATGCAGGATGATATGCCCTAATTCATGAGCGGCAACGATCATCTTTTCTTCTTCTGAAAGGAAACTGCTGATCATGACATAGATCGTCTTGCAGCTCATAAAACAATATCCTTTCAGTGTCTTATATCTGGAAGTTTCCCCGACAACAATGTTCATCTGATCCATGATCTCAAAGGGATCCCTGGTGCCATATTTCTTGATTAATTTCTTTGTTTCTGTATATATGTAAGTGTTTCTCAAATAAATCACCTCAAAAGTAAAAAATAAAAAGGGCAGAAATATCCTTGTAACTATAAGGTAACAGATTAGGTGTACAATAATCCCGCCTTCTATTATTTTTCCTCTTGTTTTTTCAGATATTTTTTCGGTGTAAATTTCTTTGCACGTCTTTTGGAATCCAGATAAAGGCTCTGGATCTCATCCATAAAAGCTATTTTATCTTCGTCTGTCAGTGATCCACCAGCAAACATAGCTGCAGCCTGTTCCAGAATCTGCTGAGCCTGTTTGGCACCGCGGTTACCAAACTGTTCGGATGCCTCTGTGATAAAAGCTTCATCCTCACTCATGAGATAAGAAACATCACACTGTAATGCATCTGGCAATTGAGGTGCCGGGAGTGGATTGTTCCAATGAGTGGTGTGAGGCGGTATCGGAGAAAGAGTACGCTGGATTAAGATAAGGAGAGCACTATGGAATACGGTAAACTCGGAAATACAGATATAGAAGTGTCAAAATTATGTGTGGGCTGCATGAGTTTTGGGAAAGCTGGAACCATGCATGGCAGTGGGCAAAGGGAATTCTATCGCCTATTATTGGGGCAACCAAAACGCAGTATCTGGATGATTCAGCCGGAGCATTTGACATTAAATTAACTGCCGAAGACCTTGCATATCTTGAAGAGCCATATGTTCCACATGAGATAGTTGGTGCAATTGATAAAAATCCGGCGCAAGGTGTTATTTTGCTTGATGAAAAGAAATAATAAAGAACGAGGTGTAGCCATATGAAGAAATATTTATCAGTTATTCTAGGAATTATCCTCACAGCCTGTCTGGTTGCATGTGGTAGTTCTAACAAGGATTCCGTGAACGATGATAAACAAGAGGTAAGACTGGGAAAAATGAATATGCCAGAGCGTGAGGTTGTAGAATTGCTGAGTAACGGAGACGTAGAATTAAAAATTTCGAAAGAATGAAATTGCTGTTTTTCTATACGAAGAGCTCGACAGATTTTAGATAATTGCAATCTGTGAAGGATTTGCAATTTTAGGAATGATATTTTTGATTATCAGTTGATAGTCAACTTCCAGTTTGTTGAATTAAAAATGAAATAAAGTTTCAGTAATCATAGAGTGTATGGATTCAATTCCATATGCTCTTTTTCTTTTACTTAATTTCAAGAAAAATGCAGAAATCTAATGTTACGAGTTTCTTACGAGTGGCATTAAAAAAAACTCGCAAGAAAACTCGTAAGAAAAAAAGTAAAAAAATTTGCTTTTGACAACTGTAAAACAGTCTCTGAGCAACAAAGTCGATTTCCTTTTGATAGAGCTTGCCGACATAAACATTATATGAAAATAGATCATACGCTCTGTTTTTTTGCAATATTTTATCTTGCGAATTTATCATTGTAACGAATATGCATATCTTCCAAATCCATGAACAATACATAAAATACTTTCCCGTATTGCGGGCTCTCTACAATTCTTCCATGATCAAGAACAGAAAAATAAGTTCCGTTAGCTTTTCGAAGATGAAAGTGAATATAGTCATTTTCATTGCCATTGTCAATCTGTTCCCAGATACTTGATTCTATCTGTTGCTGTTCATCTTCACGAATCAAGTTGCGAAAACTTTTCTCAGTAAGTCTGAACAGTTCATCTATATCTTTATATCCGGACATATGAAGAAATTCATCATTTGCAAAAATAGTTCATCATCTTCTTTGTCAGCTCTGTATATGATGAATGCACCTGGAAGATGTTCAGAGATATCCTTGAATGTGAATCCAAGTTGTTTGCGGGCACCTGACCGAAGTCCTTCTCTGTAGACCATACATCCATTTTTTCCATGAAGCTTTATTTCATAAAGAGCGGCATCTGCGCAGCGCATGAGCTGTGAACGATTGGATGCAAATGTTGGATATTCTGCATATCCTAGAGAAATATAAAATGCATGTTCCTTACCATGGTATGAGAATGATTTAGGAAGTTTGGTGAATTTCTGCAGCTGTATATCTGCTTCTGCAAAGGTACAATTTGGTAAAAGAATGCAGAATTCGTCACCACCATTTCTTCCAAGTAATGCATCGGATGGGAAAAAAGTCTTCATGCTGTCTGCAAGATTCTTTAGCGCCCTGTCTCCGTAATTATGTCCATAGATATCATTAATAAACTTGAAATCATCGATATCAAGGAGCGCAGCCACAAAATGTGCTTTTGGATTTTTTTGAATCATTTTTTCTGCAAATTCATCAAATCCATAGCGGTTATAAATATTTGTAAGAGAATCTGTGCGCGCCAGTATCTGAAACTTTTTCTTATGTTCATTTTCTACTAACCATATTCTGGTAAGAACTGACAGGAGAAGGCTTATTGTAAGAAACATTCCGATGATGATTGTCAGTAGAGTGGCATTTCTCCATCCACTTTTAGGACTTACTTCAAATTTCCAGTTTTCATCTCCTATTGTAAATGTATAAGAAACAGGATGATTTGTTTGCCCATCTGATTGATAAACCACTTTATAAGTATCACTCCATGGAGCGACTGTTTTTGAAATTTTATATTCGTATCCAAAATTTGAAAGTGCACTGATTGAATCTGAAAAAATATCCGGAACACGCAGGATAACAATAGTAAATCCCCAGAAATACTCATGTCCGTTTTTATCTTTCAGGTATACGGGATTGCGGACTGCAATTCCATATCCTCCCTGTTTTAATTTGAAGGGGCCCTGCGTAATGATTGTATGGTTGTCTCTTGCGTAACAGGAAATTTTTCTGCGGTCTTTATCATGGAGCAAATCAATCTTACCTGCCTCATTTTCATTAGCCGGATAAATATCTGTAACAACACCATTAGGAGCGAGCTGTACACTTTCAATAGAATCAGACATAAGATTTCCTGCAATTGTTTCAAACTGATGGATTTCGCCATCTTCACTTATTAAGATTTGCTTCAAGGTATCTGTGATCTCAATTCCATTTGTAATTTCATTCTTTATTTGTTCGCCATAGGTGGCTACGTTTAATTGTGCTGTTATGTGTCTCTGCTCTTTTTCGTGGGTGTCTGTTTTGTATACAATCAAACTAACAAGGCATATGCCCAGTAAAAAAGTGATAAGAGGCACAAGTGTTTGTTTTTTCACTTGGTTCACCTCGTTTTGTCCATGGGAATTTTTACAATAAAGCATTATAGCACAGAAGTTGAAAAACAGAATAGGTTTTATGAAAAAAACGAACTGTGCATAATCCTTATACATCTATGACAGAAGAATGTATATCGATATTTATGACATTTATAAATTACTTCCAATCATTCCGCAAAATGAGGAGTTCAAAAATCTTATTAAAGATGTACGTAGTGTCCGCTTGACTAAATACACATTGACAAGAATCTATGCGTATGGTAATTTGATATATAGATGATTGTCTATGTGAGGTGGCAAAATGGATACAAGAGACATGATACTAATATGCAAAGCATTATCGGATACAAATAGACTGGAGATTGTTCAGATGCTGTCAGATGGAGAAAAATGCGGATGTAAGATTTTGGATAAATTTGATATCAGGCAGCCCACTTTATCCCATCACATGAAAATATTGGTTGACTGTGGGCTTGTAAATGACCGCAAGGAAGGCAAGTGGCATCATTATTCTCTGAACAAAAAAGTAATAAGAGAGGCAAGTTCATTTGTTGAAGCTTTGGGAATGTAGGAAATGGAAATGAAAGAAGAATGTATTATATGTAAAGCACCACTTATATATCTTGAAAAAGATGAAATGATGGAGTGCGTGTTATGCCATAAAAAGGAATTAAGCAAAACCCGATGTGAGCAGGGCCATTATGTATGTAATGAATGCCATACAAAAGGAATGGATGTAATTATAGACATATGTCTTAGTGAAACATCTAAGAATCCGATAGAAATTATAAGAAAAATGATGGAACAGCCATTCTGTCATATGCATGGACCAGAGCATCATGTTATGGTTGGTTCAGCGCTCCTTGCTGCATATAAAAATGCAGGTGGTGAGATTGATTTGCCAGAAGCGTTACTTGAAATGATGAATCGCGGAAAAGCTGTTCCGGGTGGCGTATGTGGATTCTGGGGTGCTTGTGGTGCTGGAATTAGTACAGGAATGTTTATATCAATAATCTCAGGAGCGACTCCACTTAAAAATGAACCCTGGGGTTTGGCTAATAAAATGACTTCCAAGGCACTTGACGCAATCGGAAGCATTGGTGGACCAAGATGTTGTAAAAGAGATTCCTATATAGCCATAATCTCAGCGATAGACTATGTGGAAGAGAATTTCAATATACAAATGGAAAAGCCTGTTATAAAGTGTATTCATTCTGATAAGAACAACCAATGTATTAAGGAGAGGTGCCCATTTCATGAATAAGAAAAAAGTCGCATTTATATGTGTTCATAATTCATGCCGTAGTCAGATAGCAGAGGCATTGGGAAAACATCTGGCATCAGATATATTTGAAAGCTATTAGGCCGGAACAGAGACAAAGCCTCAGATTAATCAGGATGCCGTTCGTATCATGAAAGAGATTTATGGAATAGACATGGAAGCAAATGGTCAGCATAGTAAGCTGATTACTGATATCCCAGATGTTGATATTGCAATATCCATGGGATGCAATGTGGGATGTCCTTTTATTGGAAAGGTGTTTGATGATAACTGGGGACTTGATGATCCAACGGGGAAATCAGATGATGATTTCAAGGCTGTGATACAGCGGATTGAGGAGAATATCATTGAGCTAAAGAAAAGGTTGAGTGAAAGTTAAAGTGGAGTTTTGCGTGAGCAAACATTAGAAAATGCAGATGGTTAAGGTGGTGATCAATGTGGTCATCACTTTTTACTTTATTCAATTCACGTTCGTGTCATGAAATTCCATAAAAAACGATCAATTTCCAACTAACATTTGAGTTCCGCTCTGTTGTCACCCCTTATTTGGGGATGTAAATCAGAGAAAAAGCGGAAAAGAAAATATCAAAAAAATGACGAATAAAGATAAGCCTGTGGTAGAATGGAAAAAAGAAAATGAAAGCTATAGGAGAAAGAAAATGGTAAAGCAAATTGTAAGAGATATTTTCTTTTTAGGTCAGCCATCCGAACCAGCTACGAAAGCAGATATCCAGGTTGGAAAGGATCTGCAGGACACATTGCAGGCAAACCGGGAACGGTGCGTTGGTATGGCTGCCAATATGATTGGTGTAAAAAAGAATATCATTATTGTAAATATGGGATTCATGGATGTAGTGATGTTTAATCCGGTGATTGTTTCAAAGCGTGACATGTATGAGACAGAAGAAGGTTGTTTATCCTTGGATGGTGTTCGTAAAACGACCAGATACCAGGAAATAGAAGTAGATTATTATGACTTCAACTGGAAAAAACAGCGTCAGAAGCTGTCAGGATGGACGGCACAAATCTGTCAGCATGAAATTGATCATTTATCCGGAAAGATTATTTAACCAAAGCGGATTGCGAGGTGACTGATATGCTGAAAAATGTACTGATTGTGGTGGATGATATAGAAAAATCCATAGAGTTTTATAAGGATTTATTTGGAATGCAAGTGATTCTTAAGAATGAAGGTAATGTGATCTTATCGGAGGGGCTTGTTTTGCAGGATGCCGACATATGGGGGAAAACATTGGATGAAACTTCTACGCCATTCAATAACATGATGGAACTGTATTTCGAGGATTTTGATATAGATGGATTGATTGCGAAATATGAATCTGGTAAGCATTTCGTTCGATATGCCACAAAGTTGACAGAACTTGCAGATGGGCAGAAGCTTGTAAGACTGTATGATCCGAGTGGTAATCTCATTGAGATTCGCACTCCGTTCAGATGTAATTAAAGGAGAGATTATGCAGATATAGACATGGATGAAATTGAGCCGTGTGTTCCGAATGGACTTAGATTGGAGGCAAGGAGTATAATGAAATTTTATAATATATTTTTCAGCCCGACCGGGGGTACAAAGAAAGTGGCAGATATTATTATTAACGGAACTAAACAGGAAGCTGAAATAATCGACCTGATCAAAGAACCAGATAAGATTAAAAAGGCACAATTTAAAAAAGATGATGTGTGTCTGGTTGGTGTACCGTCTTATGGAGGACGCATTCCGTCAGTTATAACAGAAATGTTTCGAAATGTAAAGGCAGACGGTACGAAGGCGATTCTTGCAGTGGTATTTGGAAACCGTGCAATTGACGATACTTTACTGGAGTTACAGGATGTTTTGGAAGAGTCAGGTTTTGTATGCATCGCAGGAATGGAGGCTGTCGCAGAACATTCCTTATTACACCAATTTGGAACCGGCCGTCCGGATTCGCAGGATGAAAAGGAATTGATGGGATTTGCTACAAAGATTATGGAAAATATTGCAACACAAAGAACACCTGAGTTTCCGGGAAACAGACCATATCGTCAATATGGTGGCGTGCCGTTTAAACCGACTGTAAATAAAAAGTGTACTTCTTGCGGTCTGTGTGCAAAAGAATGCCCAACAGGCGCTATTTCATTAGATGATCCGAAGATTACAGATAATGATAAGTGTATTTCCTGCATGCACTGCGTGGCAGTCTGTCCAAAGAAGGCAAGAAACTATAGTAAATTTATTAGCTTTATAGCCGGACGGAACATGAAGAAGATTTGTTCAGGCAGGAAAGAAAATAAATTATATTTATAATACAATAGAAAATAAGTCACACATTAAAAACACAGAATGTACAAAAGGAGAAGAATTATGAAGTTTAAAATGATTCATGAAAACTACAATGTATCAGACCTGGACCGATCTATTAAATTTTACAACGAGGCCCTTGATCTGCACGAAGTAAGAAGAAAGACTACCGATGATTTTATCATTGTGTATCTGAGCAACGATGTAAGTGATTTTGAGTTGGAACTTACCTGGCTTAAAGATCATCCACAGCCATATAATCTGGGTGAATGCGAATTCCATCTGGCATTCCAGGCAGAGGATTATGAGGCAGCGCACAAAAAGCACGAAGAGATGGGATGTATTTGTTTTGAAAATGAAGCAATGGGAATCTATTTCATTGTAGATCCAGATGGATACTGGCTTGAAATCCTGCCGTAAAGCTGGTTAGAAAATCGAATAAAGCTGATGTATATTGGCAATTTAAATGTGTTATAATCGGGAGAATGAGGAATTTGACGTATGAAAAAAAAGAAACGTTATCTGGCCGCATTGGTGGCGGGCGTATTTTTAGCAACTGCTGTTTTATCCGGATGTGGACAATCTAAAAAAGAGATATCTAAAAATGATGATCACCTTACCGTGTATTTATGGGAAAACCGTTTGATGAAAAATATTGCTCCATATATCCAGGAGCAGTTTCCAGATCACGATATTGAATTTATTGTTGGTAACAATGATACTGATTTATACAGCTATTTTGAAGAACATGGTGAACTGCCGGATATCATAACAGTACGTCGATTTTCTGGAACAGATGCACAGGATTTACAGCCTTATCTTATGGATTTCGCTTCTTATGATGTGGTTTCCAGGTATTACTCCTATGCATTGCAATACTATAAAAATTCAAAAGATGAAATTCAGTGGCTTCCTATTTGCGGTATCCCGCAGACAATCATTGCCAACAAGACATTGTTTGATCAGTATGGAATCAAGATTCCGGAAAACTATGAAGAATATGCACAGGCATGTCAGCAATTTTATGATAACGGTATAAAACCTTATTCCCTGGATCTTGCAGAAGACTGGTCTGCACATGAGGTGATTCAGACAGGTGCAATTGGTGAATTCATGAGTCTGGACGGAATCAAATGGCGAAGCTCAGCTGAAAGTGCATCAGAGAATATAGCGTTTGATGATGCATTATGGGAGCGTATTTTCTCAGAAACCAATACATTTCTAAGGGATTCACATTTTACAAAAGAGGATATCAGCGTCGATATTAACACTGCAACTCAGATGTTTCTTGAAGGAAAAGCAGCGATGTTTCATGGATATCCGGCGCTTATGCAGGAGTTTCAGAAACAGATGGATGCAGAATTAATTCGTATACCGTTTTTTCACAAATTTCGGATGAAGCTTTTATAAATATGACCCCTTCTCTAAATATAGCATTCAACAAAGATCTGGAAAAAGATCAGGAAAAACTGGATCTGGCATTAGATGTTCTGGATTGTATGATCTCAGAAGAAGGACAAAAACTGATTGCAGAGGGAAGTGGTGTGATTTCATTAAATATAGATGTTCCAAGCATGATGGAAGATGTACCTGGACTGGAAGATGAGATTAGTGATAATTCTGTTTATATCCGATATTCTGCTCAAAAATCTTTTGATGCCAGTCTTGAAGCCGTTCACGGATTGCTGTCAGGGGAAATGGATGCAACGCAGGCCTATAATGTTTTTCGTAATCTAATGAACAGTAAAGACACAGAAGAAAAAGCTACAGTAAATTTTGAACATAAGTATTCTATTTCGCTGAATGATAAAAATGGTCGTGATGCGGCATCTTCGATTTTAACTACGATCAGAAAAGAAAATGATGCACAGCTGCTTTTGCGCCATATTATTATTTTACTTCGTCTGTTTATAAAGGGGAATGCGCTGGCAGTCGAGTTGCGCTAATGACAGCGAAGAGTTCTGATACTTCATTATATCTTGCTAAAATAAACGGCAAACAGATACATGAACTTGTGAGTAAATATCTGACGGATTCTAACGATGATTTTTCTGTAACTGATAAATATGAATTACCGATAGCATCTGGTATGAAAATAGTTATCAAAGATGAAGAAAATAAATTCTCGTTAAAGGATATAATAGTAAATGAAAAGAAATTAGACGAAGAAAAAGAGTATTCTATTCTTCTTACGGAGACTACAATGTCTATTTTGAAAAAAATAAATCCGGAATGTGCAATCGAGCAGCTTAATGACACTACATTATCAAGTGCTTGGGTTGCAGCTATGGCAAACGGACAGCAGCCGTCAGCACCGGAAGATTATATAGAGGTTGAAAAATAAAAATGAGGATAGAACAAAAGATAACAAAAAGAAAAAGGATTATAGTTCGATTGTTTGTGGTGAGTCTCATTCTTTCAAGCCTGATTTTTATAAAACTATTATTGAACAGAATGGACAAGTATATTGATGAAAACGGAAAAAGCAGTATGAGAGCAGTTATCGAACAGATGCAGCAGACTTATGATCTTCAGGTGAATGGATATTACAGTCAGCTGCATTTGCTTGAGGATTCTCTACTTCAGGAGAAAGAACTGTCCCTTGAAACAGATAAAAAATTTTTGAGGTTGGCAGAAAAAATCTGAAAGTACACTTATATTCCTTCAGGAAAATGGA
>NZ_QSDM01000036.1:0-13007 GCF_003464045.1 Dorea sp. AM58-8
CAGGTTCTTTTTTAGCCAAGTTATCAGCCCCCTTAGTCAGCTATCTATTCTCAACATACGCACATAGGCTTATCCAATATGCGTATTTTTCACAATGTTACAGAAGCAGACAGACGGCTTTGGAAAGCTCCGTTAGTATCTCAACTATTCCCATTCTTGTGGGCAGAACCGCACCATGCGGACGTATCATTATCCTGTGAGGATAGGTCGTGGCAAAACGACTTTTCCAACAGTCGCTCTCGGATCACTGCGTGGGTCGCTCGCTTTCTTTTGAAAAGGTCGTGGCGTACAGTCCCCGTGGCTCGCTATCTCACAAACGTATCTGTCTGCTTTATTCAGTTGTCAAAGAGCTGTGGCGAAAGCGTATTGCTTTCATATAAAAGCAGGGGCAGAGCAGGAAAGAGGGGATTGAACAAATCATGCTCTGCGGTTACTGCTTGTTATTCTTCGGTTTCTAACGGAATATCAAAGTCCAAAATCATTTTGATAAGTGCTTCTCTGATAAGTCCCTTTAACTCCATATCTACGACAATATAGACATTGCCGTATTCATCATAGAGTGGACGCAAACAGCACTTTGATATGTACGGGTCATAAAATGCCAGTATCTTTTCAATCGCTTTTTCGTCCCCGTCCATTGCCTGCGAAAGCAAGTAGTAAGACGGCTTTTTAAATGTTTGTTTCATTTTTACTGTTTCTCCTTTAGTAATTTTTTCATAAGTGCCAATGAGTTATGCCGATTTTGGAATACACCGCTTCTGGAAATATTCTGCTTTTTTGCAATTTCTTCGTTGTTCATTTCCAAGAAGTAATACATCAGCAAAGTTTCACGGTTACGCTCGGACAACTGTTTCAAGGCTTCTGCCAATTCATCATCATAGACACGAATATCATTACCGCATACGTTGAAAATCGTATAGTCCGTATCATAGTCGTCCCAGACAGCCAGATTTTCTACAACGATTTCTGGAAGTTCACAAAAGAGTGTTTCTTCCTTTTGTCGTCGTTTTAATTTCTTCTGATAGTCCTTAACAACATGTCGGACAACTTTCTTCAAACAACTTTCAAAACGGCATTGAACTGTTTTCTGGAAGTCAGACGGTTTCATCAATCTCACCCCCTTTCCGTTACGACGTGAAAAGTAGTTATCCCTCTTTCCACACCATATAGGGAACGGCAGGTGTGATTTGTTAAGTTGAAACCGAAAAAATTTAAAAAATTTTTTAGGCATGAAAAAAGCCCGCACAAAACATATAGTTTTATACGAGCTATTAGAGCTATAAAATATTTAGTTTTTAGTAAAATGCTGTTAGGTAGTGTATGATTGTATAGAATTTCGCTTAAAATGTTCCATAATACAATCCCCCTTACAGCACTTGTTTTGTATTACACTTTTGTCTTTTTGGTAATCTTGTAAATATATTCTTCTGGTGTAGGGCGTTTATTTCCAAAATACTTTTTAAAATTTGCCTGCACTTCTGGGTCGTTGCTGTTCATAGCTTCATCAATCGTTGCTTCAATATCTGCCCGAACATCAGCCAATGATACACCGCCAGCTTTTGCACCAGCTTTCAATGCTTTTTTTATGTCACGTTTTTTAAGTCCTAACATGGTATCACTCCTAAAAATAAAATAGTTCCTCAAATTTTTTATCAAGTGCAATACACAAAATAAGTGCAAGTTTAGCAGTAGGATTGAATTGTCCCGTTTCAATGGAACTAATCGTATTCCTAGATACACCAACCATTTCCGCTAAAGCTGATTGCGATAGTTTTTTTTCTGTTCGCACTTTTTTGAGATTGTTTTTTAACACCAGTTTATCATTCATTAAAATAACCCCACACAAAATTTATAAAAGCAGTATGCAGAAAATACTAATAGAATACCGCCACAAAAAAGACTAAATTTCTTTTTCAGTTTGATACCCTCATAAACAAATGCTAAACCTGATGTGCAAGTAAATAGGGATATTATATCTGCTGGGGATTGCACTTTAATCAATTTTATTATCATTATAGTGCAACCTAAAATAATCAATCCCCAAAGTGAAAATGCGTCCCTTTTTGTACGTATTTCTTTCTCTCGTTCATCGCCTAAAAAATTTTCTAGTTTTGCCTTTTCTAAAACTTCCTCTTTATTCATAAAAGCACCTCTCTTTTTGCCAAGTTTTATTTACATTCATAATATATCATAGCCAAGTTTTGTTGTCAATTATTTTGCATAGTTTACTTGTCAAAAATACAGCGTGCAAATCTCATTTAGGAAATGCACGCTATATAATTTATCCTACAATCTTCCAGTTACTATCCTTATGTAGTACAAGCTCATACTGTGATACCTGCGTCGCCTTTGTCTGATTATCAAGAAATTTTACCGCTACCTTGACTTTCACATTGTCCCCGTCCTTTGTAAAGATAGGGTTTACCAATTCAGAATACAGATAGTCCCTGCCGATAGGTTCAAGTACATTATCAGATACATAGTAGGCAAGCTCTTTTTCTGTGGCTGTTGGGTACAGCTTAAAGAATGTTTCCAGAAATGCGGTAGCGTCGTTTACAGTATCAGCGTCTACACTTGCATCTGCTTCTGGTGTCTTAGGCTCATAGTCTGATTTTTCGATTGCTGGTGCAAGGGTAGGGTTCTGAACGATTACCATATCCCCGTCAGCGTCCACATGGACTTTTACGGTATAGGTTGCTTTCACATTGCTTGTCTGTTCTCCCTCTTTTATCTGCTGATCTACTTCGTAGGTGGCAGAAAAAGTGTCCGTTCCCAACTGTTCGATATTCCACACAATCACATCTGTAACCGTGGAACTGGTCGGTATATCGGTTCTAATGGTATCCACATTCAAGTCCTGCAATTCCTTTGTCAGATAACCGTTGATTGCCTGCGTTCTTGCTTCAATCGCTTCTTTGCTGTTATTCCATGTGTAATAGGACTTCGCAAAGTTCTTCACGAAATTTTCTATCCCGTTGGTGTCCTGCAAGCGAAGTTCAATGATTTCTTTTTCATGGGTCGTGTGCTGGTCGATAGCCGTAAAATTCTTATACACCCCGAAGCTCACGCTTGCAATAAGTACCACCCACAACGCAATCACGGCTTTCTTATGTGTGCCTACCTTAACGGTACGCACCTTTTTTTCTTTTGGTTCTTTGATAGTTTCTGTCTGTTTCTTATTCTTCTTAAACATATTTTTCAAGTCCTTTCTATTGTTTTACTCGTCCTGCACCGATTAAGTGCTGTTGCCAGTAACTACTACTTAGGTCTGCATATCCTATCGGGTCGCCTGCATGGTACATCTGATTATTTCCTACATAAATGCCGACGTGGGTTACATACGAACCAGCGTTATAGGTAGAATGGAAAAATACCAAGTCCCCAGCCTTTGCCTGCGAGAGTGGAAGATGTTGGGTTGCGTCATACTGGGCTTGTGCTGTTCTCGGTAAGGAGATACCAGCTTTTCCATAGCACCATTGCACAAGTCCGCTACAATCAAAGGAAGTGTTCGGGTTACTGCCACCATACACATACTTCCAGCCTTGATATTTCAACGCTTCATTCATAATCGCTTGTGCCGTCGCATTATCAAAGTGTGCCACGGTCAGATATTGATTGACTAATTCCACATAGAACATATTTCCATAGCCATACCGCCAGCCCCCATTCTTTGCAACGGCTATCGGGTTGGTGTAGGTTACTTTCTTTCCACCCGATTTTTCACGGGCGAAGTTCTCTGCAAGATTAAAGGTGTGTTTCTTTCCTTTTCCTGCCACATATCCCACATAGCCACCGCCATAGTTATAGGACTGTATCGCTACATTCAAATCGTCGATACCTTGATTTTTGCAGGAAGAAAGCAGGGACGCAAAATACTTACACCCCTGCTTGATTGAGCTTTCCGTATCTAAGGAATTAGGCGGTAAACCAAGACTTTCCGAACTCTGCATAACATCTTCTGCCGTACCGCCACTTTCTACTTGAATGATAGCCAATAGCACATTGACATACTCGGAAATGCCGTATTCTCTGGCGTATTTTTCTACCATAGGCTGATGTTTCAAGACTTCTGCGGATAAGTTCATACCCGTAATGCCAGAAGAAAAATTGCTGTTCTCGTCGTCGCTGTCTGCACTAATCAACACACCAAAGAAAAGCACCAGAGAAAAGAGGACAGGAAACAGACTGCCAATGATAGCGATATGTTTCAGTTTCATTTTTTCTTCTGTCCTTTCTTCATCACAAGGTTAGGAGTTTTCTCTGTTGTCTGCTGGTTCTTTTGGACGGTTTGCGTCTGCTGAACCTTTGTCCTACGGTCTTTTGTGTAATTCTGGCGTGTTTCCTGCGATACCACTTTTTCTACATTCTGTCTATGTACTGTTTGTGTAGGCTGGGTCGCTTTTCTATCAGAAGCACCAGAAGATAACGGACGCTCTTTGATAACATTCGTCTTGACTGGCTCACTTGCTTTCGGAGTTGGAGCTGTGGCAGGGCGTTTGACTTCCTGCATTTTTTCCGCACTCGGCTTTGAAGCTGTGGCTGGTCGCTCATGGGGACGGGTAGCTCCCGTTGTCGCTGATCCGTCAGCCTTTCGCTGTGCCTGCCTTGCTTCTTGTGCCTTTTGAAGCTCCATACGTTTGTCAGCGATATTCTGTCTATGCTGTTCCTGCTTTTCCAAACGTCCCGTCTGTCTGGACTGCTGTTCCTGCACCATGCCACGCTTAAAGTCGGACACGCTGGACTTTGCCTTTTTCTTTGCGGAATACACCGCATAAGCGGTCTGTGTCGGCATATCCTTGATATTCTCTTTGACAGCATTTGCCTTGTCTTTCACTTTATTTTTCGTATCTAAGACAGCACCCACCTTTGAGCCTGCACGCTGTCCCATGCTGGAAGTGGTATTGCCCCGACTGTCTTTTGTAGCTGTGTTCCTTGTCGGTTTTCTGTTTGAAATCGTGCTACCTGCCACCGCACCAGCAACACCGCCAGCAGTAACCGCACCAGCAAGCCGTCTTTCCATACGCCTAGCCCTATGTGCCAAATATAGATATGGTCTGCGGAATATCCTGCGTCCCATACTTTGACTGTCGTTAGCGTTCAAAGAGAACATACTCATTAAGTCGCCCAGCTTCATATAGATACCAGCGAAACATACTATTTGCAAGAAAGCTACCATGAAAAACGGATAGTCCGTGGATATGTTATAAAACATACTGGAAATGCTGAACGCCACCGTTACAATGAGCGTTATTCCTGCCCGTGTCATTATGGTATTAAACACCCTTACGATTGCTTGCTTTGCCATGCTTTCATAACTCGGTATCATGGAAAGTAGAAAACTGATAGGTAAAAACATTGCAAAGATAATAAAAAGTATCTGGCTAAACAACATCATGCCCGTAAGCAAGAATACAAATATCGTTATCCCTAAATTGAAGAACAGTAGGAAGAACACCATACCTAAACGGTTCACGACCTGCGGTATTGTCAGATTGTTGTTGTCGTTGTCCTCGATTTCTGTTTTCACGACTTCCTCTCTGGTTTTCCCGTCCTCGTCCTCTGGGCTTGCCGATACAAGAGCTTCGACACGGTCTGTTCCGATTTCCTCTGCGTTGCTGTTGCCAAATTGCAGAAGTAGCCACGGCTGTTCCACTTGAATAGAAAATAAGCTGTCCCGTATCAAGTCTACGCTGTCCTTGCCCTCGCTGTCAGAGTTTGGGAGCATGATTTTTGTTCCCAAGTCAAGTGAAGCGGTACTGATGTCTGATGAAAACTCATTTATCTTCTTGATGTAATCGGGAGCATAGGCAATAAACGAAGCGGACAGAACGAACACCACAACAAAGTTAATAACAGCGTGAAGTGCTTTACTGGTTTCTCTTTTTATCAGTCCCGTATAGGCAACATAAAGTCCCACCACTAAGATAATGAGAAGCAGGAAACCAACATAGAAGCCAGAGCTGGAAAAACCGTTTGCTGTAACACCTGCAAGGGTCTGTATGCTTTTTCCGATACTGTCTGCCATATCGTTAATAAAATCAAGTTTGTAGGCTTCCTGCACCACATAGCCCGTTGCATTGCTTAAATAAAGGCTTATCGTCCAGACAAAGTTGGTAATGCAGTAAAGCCCGTACTGTACTGATTTTCCGATACCGTCCAGCCAGTTCCACGGAAGCCACGACCAGCTATTATCCACATAAAAATCAAGCTGGTAGTTGGAAAGGGGATATTTTGAATATAGATTTTCTGCGTTTATGGTATCGTCCACAAGCCCCGTCGCATGAGCCACCGTCCCCAAAAGTGAAAGCAGGATAAGGGAGAGTGCCACGACAAACAGAGCCATTTTGAGAAAGTGGAAAATCTTCTTTTTTGTGAACGCACCTTTTATCCTTTCTTTCATCACTCCACCTCATTTCTCTGTACGGGCGGTCTGGTATCAAAGGCGTGTAGCAGTTCTTCAAAGACTGGGTGTATCTGCACCACACCGACACGTCCGTATAAGTCCTGCAATAAGCATTGTCCGTTCTCCAAATCACGCAAGCGTTTCTGGTTATTTTCGTCGTCCTTGTCGATACCGAAAAATTCTAAGGTCTGTTTTATCTCGTTGATGTCGGTACTTCTAAAGGCAAACTTCAAGCCGATATTGTTTTTCAGACTTTCTTTTGAAACATCATAGGCAGACTGGGTAACGAAATAAACGCCTGCCTGCATAGCTCGTCCAGCACGAACCAGCTTATTTGATAAGGTTTCGCCTTGTGCCACATTTAAGAACGCCCACGCTTCGTCCAAATCTACAATCTTAAAAATACTTCTGTCTGAATGGATAAAATCAAGGGCAAAGGTACTAATCACAATCAGCATAGACACCGACAATAATTCAATGGTCGTGTATTCCTCAAAAGTGGTATCTTTATCTGGCAACACAAGGTCTGCTACTTGAATGATATTAAGCTGATTATCCAGACTGATAGCATTTTCCACCGTACCGTCTGAAAACAGCAGGTGTGCAAAGTCGTAGTCTGTGAAGCTGTCGATATGGTCTGCGATATTTCTTGATATGGGCGTATCTTCACGGCGTAGCTCGTCTATCACATGGAGCAAGCCCCGACTGTCGCTCTGGGTAACGGAACGAACCGCTTTTCGTAACACGGGGAATTTTTCGCCGTCCCTAGAAGAAATACCCGTAAGGAATGTTAAGATGTCGATTGCCAGACTTTCAGCGTCTTTTACATTCTTCATAATCACGAATGGGTCAAGAAGTCCTGCATTGTCCTTGTCGCTGGTAAGATTTACGATATTGATTTCATGGGCTATCTCTGGAAGTGTTTCTTTCCAGTTTCCACGCTCACTTTTAGGGTCTAACAGAAGTGCTTGACCGCCAAACAGCACCGCGTAATATACCAGAAGATTGTTACAGAACGATTTCCCACCGCCAAGCGAACCGACAAAAGCAGACGCTAAAGCGTTGGTAACTGTACCTTTTACACCTTGACTGGCAAGGGACGGTTGCAGGTACACATTTCTTCCCGTATCAACAGAATAGCCCATATAGATACCCGTAGTTTCTCCTAACTGCTGTGTCGCACCAAAACCAAGCCCTGCTAGAAAATCTGATTTTACATACTGCACATAGTCATTGATATATCGCTTGCTGGCTGGTAAAAATTCAGAATGAAGCCCCAGCATATCCCCAGCAGGACGCACCAGCTTTACATTGAGGTCGTCGTAAAAGTCCTTGACTTCATCACAACGGCGTTTCAGCTCGTCAAGATCAGGTGCAGACACCCGTATGACGTAGCTTAACTTATACATACTTTCTTTGCTCTGGTCTAAGTCCGTTTCCAGCTCGTCCACGCTGTCTAAAGCGTCCACCACATTTGAGCTGGTTTCACTTCCAGCTTGATAGGCGTGATTATCCAAATCTTTCAATTCCTTTTTCTTGTTGCGGACTGTCGTTAATGCTTTCCGATTTTCCACGATTTCTACATTCATAGAAGTATCAACGGGGAATGTGAATTGCTGTTGCTGGAAATAGAAGATTTCACTGGACGGAAAATCCAGCTCGCCCACAATCGCATTGACGGTAAAGTAGGACACATAGCTTTCCTTGTCCTCATGTTCCAAGCGTAAATATCGCTGGCTTTCCTCAATCACACATCTTGTCGGACGGATAAGGTCGTAGTATTTTATCAGCGTTTCTTTTTTCAATTTTTTCTTTGGTAGCTGGTACTCATAATCTTCATAGGCGATACCGTCCCTGCCGTAAAGATGTTCCATGAGATACCCAAAATCATTGATTTCCAAGCGACGCACCTTAAAGCGACGGGAGATTTTATTTTCCAGTAACTTTTCCATTTTCATGTAACGGTTGATTTCATCATTCGGCATGGAAACAAAATCATTCATCAGCGTATGGTTCACTTCATGGAGAAATTCCGTGAACGTCAGCCACGCCGATTTTTTAATATTCTTCAGATTGAGCTGTTCTTCCGTAACCATGAGCTTAAAGCCAAGAAAAAAGCGGTAGTCCACTTGATTGTCCCCAATCATTGATACTAACGCTTCGGTCTGTTCGTCTATTTTCTGATAGGCAACTTCCTTTAATTTTCCCGTTACCAGCTTCTTTGACTGCTCCTGCATACTTTTAATTGAGCTTTCTGTGGCAATCTGCAACGCATGAATTTTTCCCTCACGGGACTGTGCAATGAGCTGTCTGAAACTGTCATGCACGATAAATTTCTGCTCTGCGGATAAGAAAGAATAGTTGTACGGTATCAGCTCATAATAGGCGAACACCTCATTGTCCTTGTTCCAGACAAGGTTATTGTCAATATATTTTATCGGGAACATAGTTCACACTCCTTACTGCCGTGATTGTTTCATTTAAGGTCTGCTTATGCAGTTTTACGGCTTTTCCTGCATAAGTGATTTTTGGTCGCAGGGCATAGGTTATCTGTGATTTCAAAAAGCTGTACGGCTTCTTTCCGTCAAAGGTTTTCTGCGACATAAACCAAGTGAGAGCAACGGGAATACCGAAATATTTGAGAAATGCTCCCTCAATCATGGAAAGTGGGGGAATATCCCCAAACAGAATGATGATAAATTCTGTAATCACAAACCATGTAATCTGTGTAAAGGTAACGGGAAAGGGTAAGTTAAAATCATTGATTGCATACAAGACTTTTTCCACGTTCCAGATACCCGTATAAGATTTAATCTTTTTCAAGTTCTTTCAGCTCCTTTCGTAAGTTCTTCAAAGAGAAAAGGACAGCCATGTTTCAGACTGTCCCTTAAAAGAGAAATACGCTGTCAGTAGCAACAATGCTTGTCGCTGATCTTCCAGCGTTAATATGGTATCTCGCACATACCTCGGCTTGTTTCAATAAAGCAACCGCCCATATCCAAATCTCGCCCGTAGGCTTCATAGTCAATGTAGTTCTGCAAGCTGGGTGGAATGTCGCCAAGTGCCTGCAATTCGTCTATGTAGTAGTAGGCAACATCTGTCATGGTTTCACAGTCGGGATAATAGTAAATATCGTCCTTATGTTCCACGACTTCTTCCAGCGTCCCATAGTGGCTGATAAATTCGTCCAGACACTCTACGATATAGTCGGGAAGTTCCTCTATCATTTCATACATCTCATTGAGTTCTTCAATGGAAACATACTCGCCAATCGCAATGGGAAAGTTGTCGGTATCATGGATAGCGTATTCCTCATACTGTTCATTCAAGCCGATTTTTTCTTTCACATCTTCCTCGTCAATAGGAAACGTGAACCAAGCACCGACTAAATAGCCCTCATTGTATTTGCCAAGATTAGCAATGTAAACCGCCATATCATCAATCATAAGCACCACCTCATTTCCTACTCTGGCAGTTCAAAGATACCGTGTTCTGTTACTAAAAATTTCCCGTGTTCCTGCAAGTGAGAAGCGTAGGCTTCAAAGTCAAAGTAATATTCTTGACAGTCCTCGGATAAATGTTTGAACGTCGGGTCGTTCATCAGCTTTTGCCTTGCAACATCTATCATGCTTTTGCAGTCGGGATAAACCGTAATCACGTTCCTGCAAAGATAAAGTGTTTCTAAATTGTCATATACGGTCAGAAGTGATACATATTCTTCCTGCATATCACTTGAAAGCTGGCGGTACATAAAATCTAATTCGTTGAGCTGATACACGCTTGTATGTTCGTGAACTTCATCAGCATAAGGCAACACCTTTTCGATAATACAGTAATCCCCACTTTCTGCACCGACACCTAACTTTTCTTCAAACTCGGCAACATCTATCGGCAGGTCGAACCAGTATGATATTGTTTCTTCGTCAGTTGTTCCTCTCGTTTCCACCAGTACCCTTGTTTCCTGCATTGTTCCTCACGTCCTTTCTGTTGGTTCATCACATCTTTTAAGTTCTGGTATGAGATACCAAACACATATTTAGAAAAATCTTCTAACTGTCTTTCTTCATAGTCGGCAGGGTTCAGCCGTTTCATTTCATGCCACACCTTACGCTTGTAAGAGGGCAGGTCGGAAATGTATTCACAGCCGACTTTTGCCTGCATATCCTTAAAAATATCGTTCATTTCATCACTCCAATCTGAAATTTTAGGTAAGAAAAAAGCAGTCAATCCTAAGACTAACTGCTTTGTGTGTATGGATATGAAATTGTAAACTAGATTATCTGTTATAGAGTTGCGGTCATAATATATTCTTCGCTATTTTCATCAACAACAAGAAAACCTGCTTTCTTATACATTTTTACTGCATAATTATTTTTCTGAACAGATAAGGAAATTTTTGAATATCCAAAAGATTTTTCCATTGACAATAACTGTTGCAATAATGAAGTTCCAATCCCTTGTCCTCTATACTTTTGAAAAACAGACATAGCAAGGATGGTGTATCATTGTCAATGTGTCCGTAATCGTTCATTATTCGTACCCAAATAGCACCCACGACATTTCCTTGAACTTCCGCAACTAAAGCCCTATCATCTTTTCGCTTTCCAAATTCAAAAACATATTCTTGTAATTCTGGACAGTTAATTATTGATTTAGGTGGTGGCTCAACACCGTCTGGAATATAAATTGCTTCATACAAAAAGTCATTGAGTAAAACATATTCTTCTTTTTTTATTTCCCGTATGACATAATCCATAGCTTAACTCCAAATCTATTTTATCTTTTTTCATACCCCAATTATACCATTCACATATAAGCATTACAACAAAATTTTAAGCACCGATAATTTTATTGAACAGCTCTAACAGTACATCTTTCACACCGCCAGCATTGAATACCAAGCCGACAGCAATTAAGGCAACTACCAAGAAGCCGATAAGTTTGGAAAACTCACGCTTGAAACCTAAGTAGATACCGATAACCACGATCGACATAAGCACCAAGCTCTGTGCGTTTGATAAAAACCATTGATATAAATTTTGACCGAAATTCATTTAATTGTCCTCGCTTTCTTTTAATTTCATCATTTCACAGTCAGCTTCCTTGCCGACTGATACAATACACATCATGACTACTCCGATACCCATTCCCACAGATACCAGCAATAAGTCTTTCAACAATTCCCACATTCTTTATCACTCCTAACTTTCCACCAAATCTTTTGCAGGGGTCGTCTGCTGTTTGATTATCATTTCATGTTTTTCTGTGAGCTTTGCCTGCTGTTCGATTGTTTCCATGTAGTCTGTACCGTTTCCCTTATCAATCTTTTTCAGCATTTTCAAGGTCGGTGCTACCTGCCTTTGTACCCAACGCAACGTGCGGTCTAAGGTGTAAGGCTCTGGCTTTGTCGTCAGCTTCAAGCTCTGTCTGTTATCGCCGATAAACCAAGCCCAGCGGTCATTGAGTTTCCAGTCATTTTTTCGCTTGTCTGGTTCTTCATCAACAAACCTCACATACTGGTTGATGATAGAAAAGGCGGTCTGCTCTGCGTCATAATAGGTCAGTAAATCTCGTACTGCATAATAGGCACGTTCATTGCGAAGCCGTATCTCAAAACGATTGATAATGTCGGCTTCTTCCAGAGGTGTCCCTAACTTGACGTACTGCTCATAGTCCTTTTCATAGATACAGAAATACACATCTGATTTCAGCGAACCAAGATAAAGGGTTCGTCCCATATATTCTCTGTCGTCCTCTCTGTGCTTGATAAGCTCGCCCGACTGGTAAAACTTATAACTTCTGGACTTTCCGATATATTCCCGTTTCCTGCATTTTTCCGCAAGCTCTGGAATATCCAAAATGCCCGTATGGTCGTTGATAGCAAGGTCGATACGCTTCATCACGCCACCGTCTACGAGTGCGTCCATGAGGAAGTCATACCAGCTTCTTTGCTGTGCCAGCAGGTAACTTTCAAACTGCCTGCAACCACGCCCCTTTAACTCTAAAAGGACACCTTTTTCTTTGTCAGCCGACGTATAGATAAAGATGTCCCCTAAAGAATAATGCTCCGTATAACTGTAATGTCCGTAATCTTCATGGAGCATATAATTGATATTCAATTTTAATATATCTTTGATGATGTGCTGTATATCCAGCGTGGGAAAACGAATTTTCACATAATCAAACAGCATGGTAAGCGGTGCTTCTGGATTGAACCTTGCCAGTTCTTTATGCAGAGTTTCCAGAAGTTCCTTTGACGGCTTCATTTTTCCGCTTTCTATCTTGTTGAGATATTCCCTTGTGATACCAGAAGCCACCGCCAGCCTGCCTTGTGAGATACCGTAAGCAATCCGTTTCTCCCGTAATTTTTTTATCCATTGTTCTTCATTCAGAACCATACCCCCAATCTGTAAAGTGTGAAGTTTTTTTAGGCGACTTCACAGTCGATTTTTGCTAGGAAACCATGCCAGAAGCCTTATGTTTCCTATGTTTTTTGTCTATTGTCTATTTGCAAACGTACCCCTCTGTTAGATACCGAGGGGTTTTACCTGCTGGCGTGGCTTACGCCACACCAGCAACGGCTAGTCCGTGCCGTCGCCTTTCG